>DATFHJ010000399.1:0-23072 GCA_035248585.1 Thermoanaerobaculia bacterium | reverse complement strand
CCAGAGCGCAAGCTCCCATCCCCAAAGGGCGAGGAGCAGCGATGCCACGAGCGCGGCGATCGCCGCGCGGAGCAGCATGGCCCGCAGTTCCGCGGCTTCGTTGTAGAGCTCATTTCCCTGCAAGCGTTCGTGCACCGAGGACTCGAACGCGAACAGCGAAGCGTCGTCGTCGCGGCGAATGGCCATCAGAATCGCCGGACGTCCGTTCACGCGCGCCAGCGATTCCGCCTCGGCGATTCGCGGGCGCACCTCCGCAATCGCGCCGAGGCGCACTGCCCCCACCGGTACGTCTTCGATGCGGCGGGCCGACGGCGCGACGACGACCGTTTTCGCGAGCGGGCGCGGTGCGAGCGCGGCATCGATGGCCGCGCGCACCACGGCTGCATCCACGCCGCGCCGCAGCCGCACGTCGATGACCGGCTGCTCGAGCCCGAACAGCTCCACCGACCGGACGCCGCGTGCCGCCCTCACCTCTTCGGCCACGCGTTTCGCGCGCGCCTCGCCCTCCGTCAGCGCCACGATCAGGCTCGGACGATCGCCGGCCTGCGTGGACGGCCACACCGTCATGCGCCCGTCGCGCGGCAGCTTCGCGCGGAGCGGCGCGAGCTCGGACGAAAGCCGCGCCGCTTTCACGTTCGCGTCGATGCCGTTGCGGAAACGGACGGTGAAACGCGCGCCGCCCGTGGAGAGCTCCGCGCGCGTCGCCGTCACGTCGCCGAGGGAACGGATCGAGGACTCGATCGGCACGATCCAGCGATCCGTGTTCTCGTCGCCGAGCGAGACCTCGACGCGCAGCTCGGGCAACACCGCGCGCGGAAGATGGTCGAAGCGCAGCCGCGGCGCCGAGACGACGGCAAACAAAACGATCGCCGCGGCGAGGACGGCGCGTTTCATCGGCGCATCACTCGATACAAACGCGGGATCACCAGCAGCGTGCACGCCGTCGCCGAGACAAGACCGCCGATGACCGCCACGGCGATGCCGCGCCGAAGCTCGACGCCGTCGCCGCCGAGGAGCGCCAGTGGCAGCATGGCCAGGATCGCGGTCAGCGTCGTCATCATCACCGGCCGGTAGCGATCGGCCGCGGCGCGGCGCATGGCGTCGGAGGCCAGTGCGCCTTCGCGGCGAAGCTGTTCGGCGCGGTCGACGAGGACCACGGTGTGATTCACGACCACGCCGCCGAGGAAGATCAAGCCGATGATCGACATCAGATTCAGACTCTGCCGCGCCGCGAGCAGGGCCACGAAACCGCCGCCCGCGGCGAACGGCAGCGCGAGGAGAATCAACAGCGGCAGCACGAGCGACTCGTAGAAGCCGGCGATCGTGAGGTAGAGGAGGATGACGGCCAGCAGCGCCGCGAGGCGCAGTTGCCGGTAGGCATCCTGCAGCTCGCGCGCGTGCCCCGCGACGCGGAGGCGCTCGCTTTCCGACGTCGCGAACGTCTCCCAACCCGCGGCGTCGCCTTCGTACACGAGCCGCCGGGCGGGCCGTCCCTCGTCGTGCACGACGACCGGGGCGCGCTCGCCGATGCGGACGCCGGCGACGGCGGAGAGCGGCACGACGGAGCTGCCGATGCGAACGGGAGCGAGCGGCAAGGCGCCGGGCGCCGTCGGACGCAGAAGAATCTCCGGCTCGGCGGCGCCGGCATCGATCCGCCCGGCGTTGCGATCGCCGAGGGCCGCGCGCACGTCGCGCTCGACGTCACCGCGCGCGGCGCCGTTGCGCGCGAGGAGCGCTTCATCCCAGCGCAGCATCATCGCCGCGCGCGATTGCCGCGCCACGTCCGCGACGGGAACGAGCGCGCGCGTCCGCGCTTCCGCGTTCACGCGCCGCGCGAGCGCCTCCGCTTCGCCGTCGGTCGCCGCCGATGCCACCAGCTCGACGCGCTGCGCATTGCCGCCGACCGCCTCGATGAACGCGCTCGATTGCGGACGCCCGCCCGGCATCGGCCGGTCGCTGACGATGAGCTGTTTGCCGTCGATTTGCGTGATCGTCATCGAAGGCCGCCAGGCGCGCGCTCCCGCCGCGCGGGCCGCCTCCGCGGTCAGCTGGCGCGACAGCGGCCGCTCGAGCACGTACTGCTTCGCCGCGCCGCGCGCGAACAGCTCGCGCGGGAGGAGCCAGGCGCTGGCGAGCGAGATCGCCAGGAAGATCGCGGCGAGGACGCCCACGTGTCCGCGGTCGAAGAGGCGCAGATACAAATCGCGGCCCGTGCGGACAGGCAGGCGTGCCTCTCCTCCACTCGAACGCGCGAGAACGGGCGTGAGCGTCAGGGAGAGCAGGAGCGACGCCGTCACCGAGGCCACGACCGCGATGGCCTGCTCGCCGAACACGGCTCGCGCGAGGCCGCGCAGGTAGAGCAGCGGCGCGAAGACGATCACCAGGGTGACGGAGCTGGCCACGACCGCGCGCACGATCTGCCGCGTGCCGCGCACGACGTCGCCCGCAGCTTCGATCGAGTCGAGCACGACGATGGAGTTGTCGACGAGCAAGCCGGTGGCGAGGGCGAGGCCGGCGAGCGAGATCACGTCGAGCGGAATGCCCGCGGCGTAGAACGCGGTGAAGGACGCGAGCAGCGCCGCGGGGACGACCACCGCCAGCGCGAGCGTCGGCCGCCACGAGCCGAGGAACCAACGCAGGACGAGCATGCCGAGAAGGACGCCCAGGACCGCCGCGAGCGCGAGCTCGCCGAGCGCGCGCGTGACTTCGCGGCTGCGGTCGGCGATGACCTCGAGGCGGACGTCGAGGAGTCGCGCGTCCAGCTCCGCGGCGCGTTCGCGCACCGCGCGCGCGAGTGCAACCGCGTTCGCGTTCGGCGCACGATGCACGCGCACGAGCACGCCGTCGCGGCCGTCGCCCGTACGAAACCACGTCTCGTCCGGCACTTCGCGCAGCGCGACCACGGCCACTTCGCCGAGGGGGACGCCGCCGATCGAAATCGCGCGCAACTCCTCGGCCGTGCGCACGGTCTGGGCAACGACAATGGGCCGCACCGACGCGCCTTCGCGGGCGCGCCCCGCGGCGACCGTCATCCCCACGCTCTGCAGCCGCGCTTCCACATCCGCCGCCGTCAATCCCCGGCTTGCGAGCGCCGCGGCGCGGGGCGTCACGGTCAGCCGCAACGGCGAGCGTCCCGCGAGCTCGATCTTTCCGGCCCCTTCGATGCGCGCGAATTCCGGCACCACCACGCGTTCGGCGATGCGCGTGCGCCGCGCGCCGGATGCGCCGGTGATCGCGACCTCGATCACCGGAAACACATCGCTGCCCGCGATCTCGACGGTCAGTTCGTCGACCGGACGCGTGGCCGCTCCTTCGATGCGCCGGGCGACGTCGATGCGCAGCCGGTCGGGATCGGTTTGCCAGGCCGAGCCGGCGACGATGCGCGACTCGCCGTCGATCGTTTCGCTTTCGATCGAGGTGATGCCGGTGACCGACGGCAGGCGCCGCTCGATCGGCTCGGTCACCTGATGGAGCATCTCGTCGCGCGCGGCGGCGTCGCTGCGCGCGGTGATCACGAGCGACGGCCGCTCGATCGAGGGCAGCATCGACAGCGGCAGTTTCGCGAGCGAAAAGGCGCCCAGGGCGCAAACGGCCAGCGTCGCCACGAACACGGAGACCGGCCGCCGCACGATCGCTTCGATCATTTCCCGTCGCCCCGATCGGTGACGAGTGTGTCGTCGGCCAGCGCGTCGGCGCCGGAGACGACGATGCGATCGCCGTCGCGCAGTCCCGACGTGATCTCGATGCGCCCGCCCGCGCGTCCTCCCAGCTCGACCGCCGTGCGGCGCACGCGATAGACGTTCCTCCCCTCGCCCAACGCGGCGACGAAGACCGCGGGGCCTTCACTGCCGGCGACGATGGCCTCGTCCGGTACGGTGAGGACGTCGAGGCGGCGATCGAGCTCGACCTGGACGTCGACGCCGGTGCCGGGCGCAATCGAGACCGCTCCGTCGATTGACGCCACGACGCGCGCGGTGCCGTTCGCGTCGATGACGCCCGCCACTTCGGCGATGCGGCCCGTGCCGCCGTCGAAACGGATCTTCTGCGTCGGACGCAGCAGCGCGCGCTCGGCCGCGGGGACGGCGGTCTCGATGACCGGCGCGCCGTCCGCGGCCACTTCGGCAAGCAGCGTGCCGGCGCTCACGAGCGCGCGCGGCGCGATCGGCTTCGTCACGACGAGCGCGCCGGCCGCGGGCGCGATGATGCGCAGGTGCGACGCATCGCGCACCGCGCCTTCGTAGCTTTGCTTGGCGAGGTTGTACTGCGCGAGCGCCGCCGTGAACTCGGCGTCCGAGACGACCCCCTGGTCGAAGCTGCGCCGCACGCGGTCGTAATCCGCCCTGGCCTTGTCCTGCAGCAGGCGCGTCTGCTCCACGACGAACGCGATCTGGTCGTTGCCGATGATGACCACGGTCTCGCCGGCCTTCACGCGCGCGCCGGTCTGCAGGCCCGACGCGAAGCGCTTCGGATAGACGACGAATCCGCTTTGCGGCGCGGTGAGTGGAATCGCCTGCGCGGCGCGGACGACGCCGAGCAGCGGGAGCACCGGCGCGAATTCCGTCCGCTTCACGATTTCCGTGCGCACCGGCACGAGCTCGCGCTCGACGGTCCTGCGCTCGTTGCATGCGACCAATAGAAGAACGATGAACGCTTTTTTCATAGCAACCGCTCCGGTCTGGCGAGCCGCTGGCGCGTGTAGAGATAGAAGACGGCCGCGGCCAGCGAGAGGACGAGATTCTGTTGTGCGTAGTCGATGTAGTCGCCGAGCTCCATCGGCTGGAGCGTCGTCGGCGGATGAATGGGATTCGAGAACAGCCACTTCGCAAAGACCGCCGCGGTGGCGTACGTCGCGAACATGGCGGCGCCCGTGGTCTCGAGCCGCACCGCCCAATACAACACGGCGGCGGCGAGGAAGATCGCGGTGACGATCACCTGCGCGAACGGCCCGCTGAGCGGGAACGGCTCGCCGATGAGACGCGCCAGGAGGACGCCGAGCCAGCCCTGCGCGACGAGCAGTGCGGCGACGGCGATCGCGCGGCGCTCGAAGTAGCGGTCGGCGCCGGGCGAGGTGAGCGCGAGGTCGAGCGTGCCGGAGCGCCGCTCGACCGCCACCGCATCGGCGAGGATCGGGACGGCGACGAAGAGCGCGGGCAGGAGAAACATCGGCAGCCAGAAGTCGGTCGCGCTGCCGCTGCCGAGGAGGGCGATCGAGAAGCCGGCGAAGAGAAAGAAGCCGTCGATGACGGCGAAGAGCGCGAGGCGGCGCTCCGTGAGCAGGACCAGCGAGAGGCGTACGCGGGCGAGCCACACCCTCATTGCACTCCCTGGAAATCGACCGCGTCGACGGTGCCGATCGCGGCGTGACGATAGACGATGCGATCGGGATCGAGTTGCAGCGTGCGCGGCTCGTGCTCGCTGCGCAGCACGAACGGAACACTCTCGTTCGCGCCGATGCGCACCACGACGCGCGTCGAGCCGAGCGCCGTTCGCAACACGATCGGACAGAACGCTTCGCCCGTGCGCTCGTTCTTCAACACACCGCGCGCTTCCCACGCCGCGCCGCTGCGCGCAAACGTGACGTCGGCGAGCGTCAGCCGCGGCAACGCCGTGCCGGTGAAGTAATCGCCGTACATGCGATCGAGCTCGATGCCGCCGCGACGCCCGATCGCCTCGAGCAGCTCCTTCGCCGTTCCGGCACCCGGGCCGGCCGCGAGAAAGTCCGTGACTCCGGCGACGAAACGATCCGTGCCGGCGCGCGCTTCGATGTCGGCGAACACGGCCCGCATGCGATCGTCGCGATACATGTAGTCGAGGATCGGAGTGGTGTTCGGCAGGCCGACGCCGGTGGGAGGGATGACGGCCGGGGTCCGCTTCCCTTCGAGCCGGGTCATGGCGATCATGCGATAGAACGCCGCGAAGAACGGTTCTTCTTTTTGGACGACGCGCCGCTGTGCGCGGAGCGCATTCGCGACGAGCGATGCCGCGACGACTTCGGGATCAATCGCCTTTCGCCGGATGAGGAGCGCTTCCGGGACGAAGGCCAGCGCACCCGTGCTGTCGATGCTCGGGCCGCCCCTCATCCAATACGGCGGCCCGAGCACGGTGGCGCGCTCGAAGAAGACGACGTGCTCCGCGTTTCGCACTCCCGGCCACGCGGTTCGCGCAAGCGCGGCGCCTTCCGCAAGCGCGGACGCGTGCATGCGCGCCGCCGATTCATGCGCCGGGAAATGCGCGAGCCTCACGCCGGGCGCGAGGCTCATCGTGTTCATCCTCGCGCCGTCGATGCGGTACTCGGCGAACGGAAACGTGCAGCGGCTGGTGAACGTCCGCGACGACAGCGTCCCGCACGAGTCGGCGGCCGTGAATCGCACGGGCAGTTGAAGATCGATGGCCAGAGCGCTCGGCGGTGCAATCTGTTCGGGCGCCAGGCCGCTTCGGAGCAGTGTCCACGGCGTATACCTTGGAACGGGCGCGAGGGCGCGCGCGTCGAGCGACAGCTGGACGTCCGAGACGCGCCTGGCGATGTGCGAGCGCGAGAGATCGGTGAGATCGACGGCGTCCCGGCCATGGAAGTGACGCAGGAACGACGAGTGAAAGTTGCCGCCGAACGGAAATCGCACGTCCGCCGGAGTGCCGCGCAGGGTGAAGGCAAACGTCCGCGATTCCGAGCGCGCGAGCGGGGGGTCGATCGTGATGCCGACGCGCTCCCATGCGCGCTCGACGATCGTGCTTCCGCGCGACGCGGCGAGGCGCTCGATTGTCACGCCGGGATTGAGCGCGAAGCCGAGGCGCGCAGTCGGCGCGTCGCCGCCGTTTCGGAGGACGACCGTGGCCACGCTTCGCATCGCGCCGTCGTCGCCGATCGCGCCGCGCACCGCGACCGACGCCGCCACGATCGTGGCCGGCATCTCCGCGGGTCCGGCTCCCTCGGCTCCCATCCGCGTCTCGGCCATCCGCTCGAACCGGTCGTAGCGGCGCATCGTCGCCGCCATCGCGGCCGCGGCGATGACGACGCCGAGGAGCAGCGCGATCCGCTCCGCGGCTTCCCGTTTGGCGTCCGGCTTGTACTCGTTGCGGATGCGATTCAGCGTGCGCAGAAAACTGCGGATCGGATGATCGGGACGGATCAGCCACGGGCGTACGTCGGGGCGCGTGCGGCGCAGGTAGGAGCAGGAGAGGCCGAGAAGGATGGCGGCAATCGCCAGCGGCACCGCGCTTCGCGTCACGGCGAGGTCGAGCTCCTCGGCGAGCGGATATCCCGCTTCCGTCGGAAGCGGCACATCGCCCCAACGCCACGTCCACATCCACGCCCTGAGGATCTGCGGCTGGATGTGAAGTAGGTCGCCGGCGCCGTCGACGTGACGGTGCACGTACGCGAAGAGATCGTTCGCCAGGCCGAGGCCGACCGAGAAGATGCCGAGCCCGAAGAGGATCGCCAGAATGGCCCGGTCGGTGATCGTCCCGAGCGCGAGCGCCAGCGCCGAAATGATGATGACGATGGGAAGCACGAGCGTCAGCCAGGCACCGGCGAACGGCCCCGGCGCGGGCAGGCGTTGCAACGATTGCGCGGCGATGGCAAAGGCGATGACGCGCGGAATGAACGTGAGCGGAACGAGGATCGCCAGCAAGGCGATCCAGCGCCGGAGCACGTAGCCCGCGGCCGAGACCGGCGCGAGCGAGACCACCGCGAGCGAGCCTTCGTCGCGCTCGCGCGCGATCGCGTCGACCGAGAGAAAGCCCGCGACGAGCGCCGTCGCCAGCGGCTGAATCGTGTCGAGCGCCAGCGCGTACGTTGCGCCGCCGATGACGAGGGTGACGCGCGCGGCGAGCAGGCGCACGAGCACGGACGGCGCGATGGTGACGGCGAGGTAGGCGACGGCGAGCCCGTGAAACCGCGGAGAGCGGAGTTGCGTGCGGAGCTCGTGCGACAGGAAGACGCGGAGGAGTGTCATGCGCTCCGGTCCAGACGCGCGGCGTACGCTTCTTCGAGCGTCGGCGCCGACGCCTCCTGCATCAACGTCCGCGGCGAGCCGTCGTAAATGAGCGCGCCGCCGCGGAGAATGCCGACGCGGTCGCACGTGGCCTCGATGTCCTCGCAAAGATGGGTCGAGAGCAGCACGGCCACGTTTTCCGCGACTTCCGCGATCAAGTTGCGGAACCGGATCCGCTCCTCGGGATCGAGCCCCGCGGTCGGCTCATCGATGACGACGAGCCGTGGACCATGCACGAGCGCCTGGGCGATGCCGAGACGCCGGCGCATGCCGCCTGAATACTCGCCCGAAGCACGGTTCGCGGCACTTGTGAGATCGACCGCATCGATGAGCCGCCGCACGTGCCGGTCGAGCTCGTGCCGCGTCAGCGCCGTGCCGCGCATGCGCGCGCAGTGCGTGAGGTACTCGCTCCCCGTGAGATGCCGCAGCGTGCGGAACTCCTGCGGCAGGTAGCCGATGAACCCGCGGATCTTCGAACGATCGCGCGGCGAGCCGGCGTCGAGACCGTCGTACACCCGCGTCCCCGCCGTCGGCTCCAGCGCGAGCACGAGGATCGAAAGCAGCGTCGTCTTCCCCGCGCCGTTCGGGCCGAGAAGCCCGAACATCCCCTCGCCCAGCGAAAGGTCGATCCCCCGGAGCGCAACCTTCCCGTCGGAGTAGGTCTTGGTGATGCCGCGAAGCGCCAGCATATCGGTGTACCAGTATTCTAATACACCGCGGCAGAGAAGCGATCATTTTTCCATCGCCTCCGGCGCGCACCACACCTCCACTCACCCGCCCGGCTCCGGAACGTACACCCGTCCCCGATCGAACGGGATGAAGTACTTGCCCTTCGCGTCCTGCTCCGTCCTGTACTGCTCGCGCAGCGGCAGGCCGAGCTCTTCGCGGATCGCGTTGTCGTAATTCACGGCGTCGCCTTTCGCGTCCGGGAAGCGATCGAGCACGAACCGCCTCGGGTCGGCGAAGCCGTTCAGCGCGTGGCCGAGGAGCTCGTGAAAGACGATCATCGCCGCGTCGAGCGTCTCCGATGCGTTCCTGCCGGTCGCCACTTCGCTGATGCGATCCATGTTGATGGTGATGATTCCGGCGCCGTGATTTCCCAGGTCCTTGATGTCCGCCGATTGGCGCAGCAGGAACGGACGGGGGGACGCCATTGCGCGGCGCAGATCGCGGCGTGCGATCGCGCTCCCCGCGCCGGGAATCTCGCCGGTCTCCGCGAGCCGCTCGTTTCGAATGGCGAGCCGCAGTCCCGTCTTTCGCTCCATCTGCCGCAGTAGTTCCTCCACATCCACGGAGCTCGAAAACGACGTCAGCGCGATATGGACGACCAGGAGAATTTTCACGATGCCGTGCCCTCAACGTTGAGGACGCCGCGGGCACGAAATCGGCTGTCAGATCCCGGTGGCTTTCCTGTGAACGCGGTGTACTCTCACGAGGTGCGTCCTTCCGGCAAATTTGCGGCGTGGTTCGGCGGCTTCGCCGCCGCCGCGGGCCTGCTCGCGCTGGCCGGATGGGCGTTTCATCTGCCGCGGCTGACGTCGTGGGACAACAGCGTTTCGCAGATGCCGAACAGTGCCATCGGCATCATCGCCGCGGGCCTCGGTCTGATCTGCTGGTCGCTGCAGCTCAGGCGCGTCAGCGCGGCGCTCGGCGCATTCACGGCGCTCCTCGCGATGGCGACGCTGTTCGAGCACGCCACGGCCATCGACCTCGGCATCGACCGCCTGGTGTTGTTCCGCGAGTGGGGGCAGCGCGGCACGATGGCGCCGGGACGCATGGGCGTGCCGGGATCGCTGTCGCTGCTGATCCTCGGCGGCGCGCTGCTGTTGCGAAACTTCCGCAGAACGGAAAACGCCGGCGTGACCGGCGGCGTTCTGGCCATGGGCATTGCCACCCTGTCGCTCATCGGCTACTTCTTCCGCGCCGATCCGCTGTATGCGATTCCGCGATTCACCGCCATCGCCATGCAGACCTCGCTGCAGCTGTTCTGCCTCGGCGCGGGACTGGTCGCTTCCGTCGCCGATCGCCCTCCGTTGAGCCATCTCTACCAAAACTCCGCGGCGGCGATGCTCGTCCGCCGCGCGCTGCCCTGGATCATCGCCATTCCGATTCTTCTCGGCTGGCTGAGTCTTTACGGACAGCGAGCGAGGCTCTTCGACACGCCGTTCGGCACCGCGCTCCTCGTGCTCGTGCTCATCGCACTGTTCGCGTTCCTGCTGGCGCGCGCGTCGAAGGCGATCGCGACCCGCGAAGCAGCGAGCGCGGAGAGCGAGCGAAAGTTCTCGCTGCTCTTTCAGAAGGCGGCGTTCGGCGGCGCGCTCTCGCGATTGCCGGAAGGCACGTTCATCGACGTCAACGAAGGGTTCGAGCAGCTGTTCGGCATCTCGCGCGACGAGGCCATCGGCAGGACATCGGTCGAGCTGGGGATCAATCGCGACGTTTCGACGCGTGCGGAGTTTCTCGAGCAGCTGACGCGCGAGAGCTTTCTGCGCGACCAGGAGCTCACGCTCTTCACGAAGTCGGGCGAGCGGAAGCTCTGCCTGTGCAACCTCACGCTCATCGAGCTCGAAGGACAGACGTACCTGCTGACGACGCTGCAGGACATCACGCAGCGCAAAGCGGCCGAGGATGCGCTGCGGGCGGCGGATCGGATGAAGGACGAGTTTCTGGCGACGCTGTCGCACGAGCTGCGCACTCCCCTCACCTCGATCATCGGCTGGTCGCAGATGTTTCTCAAACTCGACGTCAATCCGCGCGACCGGCGGGTCGGACTCGAGTCCATCCGCTCGAGCGCCATGGCGCAGGCAAAACTGATCGACGACATCCTCGACGTCTCCGCCATCACCACGGGCAAGATGCGCGTGCGCCGCGAAGAGATCGATCTCTGCGCCGCGATCGATGCCGCGGTGGCGACCGTCACTCCGGCCGCGGAAGCGAAGCGGATCACGCTGCAGCTGAAGCTCGATCGCTCGATCCCGCCGCACTTGGCCGATCCCGACCGCATCCAGCAGATCGTCTGGAATCTGCTCTCGAACGCGATCAAGTTTTCGCCGAAGGGAAGTACGGTCACCGTGGAGCTGCGCTCCGAACAGGAATCGACGGCCATCGACATCATCGATGAGGGCCCCGGGATTCCATCGGCATTGCTTCCGTACATCTTCGAGCGCTTCCGCCAGGGCGACAGCTCGAGCACGCGCCCGCAGGCGGGACTCGGCATCGGCTTGGCGCTGGCGAAAAGCCTCGCCGAGATTCACGGCGGCGGGATCGACGTCGAGAGCGAAGTGGGGCGCGGGACGCGGTTCACGGTGCGGCTTCCCGCGCCCGCCGCGGCCGCCGTGGCACATGACCTCGCTTGAAGTAAACTGCATGCACCTCACGGCACGCAGCTTGTAGAGAACGCCGTAGGGCGAATGTGATGTCGAGCGAGCCGTTTCTATCCGATCCGACCCTGAAGCGGGCCGACCTGCACTGCCACAGCCGCTTCTCGGTCTTCAAATACTTCCGCCGCGCGAACACCCGCGACTGCTACAACGCCCCCGAGGATGTGTACCGGGTGGCGAAAGAGCGCGGGATGTCGTTCGTGACGATCACCGATCACGACTCGATCGACGGCGCGCTCTACCTGCTCAACAAGCATCCCGACATGAAGGACTTCTTCATCGGAGAAGAAGTCGAAACGTACTTTCCGGAGACCAGCCAGCGCATCCACATCGGCGTGTGGGGTCTCAATGAAGAGCAGCATCGCGAGATCCAGCGGCTGCGCCGCGACATCCGCGAGCTGATCCCGTACATGAAGTCGCAGAAGATGCTGTTCGGGATCAATCACCTGTTCCAGAACTATCGGATGAAGAACGTCGCGGCGCGCTACATCAGCGAGCTGCTCGACATGTTCGAGATCTTCGAAGTGGTCAACGGCGCGATGGCGTCGTTCCACAACAGGATGGTCCAGCAGCTCGTGCAGCACGTGAAGGAGGCGCACGGCCAGCACATCTCCATGGTCGGCGGCTCGGACGCGCACACGCTCAAGCACGTGGCGAAGGTGCATACGGTGGCGAAGGGCGAGACGGTGCAGGAGTTTCTCGACAACGTGCGCGCCGGCAACTGCTTCGCGTGGGGCAGCGAGATGCGCTTCCGCGAGCTCGTCGCCGACATCTACCTGTTGACCATGGCCTACCAGAGCGAGCTGGGCGACGACCTCCGCAACGAAAAGTACACGCGGATGGACAAGACCATCCAGCTCGCCGGCCGCCTGGCCTCGATCCCCACCGCCCTCTCCGGCCTCCCCGCCGCGATCACGTCCCTCAATTACCTCAAGCAGATCGTGGTGACGAAGGGATTGTCGTTCCGCTTTGCGAAGCTGGTCGAAGAGATCCGCCCGGGACTTCGCTAAGCTGTTTCCATGCGCGCGCTGATCGTCGAAGACGACGAGCGCCTGCGGCAAATCGTGCGGCGGACGCTGACGCGCCTGAACCTCGCCTGCGATGAAGCCGGGTCGATCGAGGAGGCCGATGCGCTGCTGGAGCTGCATCCGTACGACGTGGTCGTGCTGGACCGCCGTCTTCCCGACGGCGACGGCGTGCAGCTCTGCCGCGCGGCACGCGCGCACGGATTCGCGAACGCGATCCTGATGCTGACCGCGCTCGATGACGCGCGCTCCACGATCGAAGGCCTCGGCGAGGGCGCCGATGATTACGTCGGCAAGCCGTTTGACGTCGACGTGCTCGCTGCGCGCGTGAAAGCGCTGCTGCGCCGCAATGAGCGCCGTCCCGAGCAACTGCTCGTCGCCGGCGCCTTGCAGCTCGATCCGTGGAAGCGCTCGGCCACGCGCGGCGGAGCGATGCTCGCGCTCACCGCGCGCGAGTTCCGTCTGCTCGAAGCGCTGATGCGCGCGCCGGGCGCGGTCGTGTCTCGCGAGGAACTGATGGAACAGGCCTGGGGCGAGCGCGAGGAGCCGATGAGCAACACCATCGACGTCCTCATCGCCCGCCTGCGCCGCAAGCTCGAAGCCGCCGGCGAGCGGGACGCGATCGAGACCGTGCGCGGCCTCGGCTATCGGCTCAAGCCATGATGCACAACGCGCGTTTCCGCATCGCCATCACCGGCGCTCTCGTGACGCTGGTGCTCCTCGCGATCGCCGCGATCGCCGCGCGCATCGCCATCCACTCGATTCTGCTCGCGGATCTCGATGAAGAGCTGGAGACGCTCTCCGTCGCCATCGGCTCCGATCTCGAGCTTCGCGGCGCGGCCGAGGTTCCGCACGAGGCGCTGCGCGCCGGGATGGAATCGAACACGTTCGTCTATCGACTCGAACATCACGCCGCGGTGCTGTTCGACGATCGCGGCGTCATCGCCGCCACGGGCGACCTCGCGCGGCACGGGCGCCTCCCCGATCTCCGCGCCTTGGCGCGTCACGACGAGCGCCCGTTCACCGCGCGCGAGCCGTTCACCGGGCAGCACCGGATCTGCCGCATCCGCGTCTCGCACCTCGGCGGCCGTGCCGCGGGCACGAATCTGCTCATCTTCCGCTCGATCGAAACGATCTCGCGCACGTTGAGGATCGTCGACGCCGCGCTGGCGCTGCTCGTCGCCGCCGGCTCGCTGATCACCGCGCTCGTGCTGGCCATCGCCGTGCGCCCGCTGCTCACGCGGCTGCAGCGCTCATTCGACGCGCAACGGCAGCTCGTCTCCGACGTGGCGCACGAGCTCAAGACGCCGGCGGCAGTCATCGCCGCTGAAGCGCAGGAGCTCGCGCGCGGCCATCTGTCGGAACGTGAAGCGCGCGAGGCGCAGGAGACGATTGCGCGCGCCGCGTCGGGACTCGCGCGGGAGGTCGACGATCTGCTCGAGCTCGCGCGCATCGACGCCGCGGCGATGCAGCCTGCGGCGGCGGTCGAGCTGGAAATCGACGAAGCGGTGGATGACGCGATTGCCGCCGCGGCGGCGCTGGCGAAGGATCATGGGATCTCCATCGTCCGGGAAGGACGTGCGGACTCCAGGATCCGCGGCGACCGCGCCGGGATCACCCGCGCGGTCGCCAACCTGATCCTGAATGCCGTCCGCTACTCGCCGCGCGGAAGCCGGGTCCGCGTCGCCACGCGCCAAACGGAGAAGGCGTGCGACATCGACGTGGCCGATCGCGGACCCGGCGTCCCCGCGGCGGAGCGCGCACGGATCTTCGAGCGCTTCGTCCGGCTGCCCAATGCCCGGAAGAGACACCCCGAGGGCTCGGGACTGGGACTGGCGATCGTCGATCAGGTCGTGCGCGCTCATGGCGGAAGCGTGGACGTGCTCGATGCGGAGGAAGGCGGCGCGCTGTTCCGCATCCGCCTTCCGGTCACGCGCATCAGCTCTTCTTCGTGATCATGATCGACGTGGCGACGTTCTTCCCCCCATGGACCATGTACTTCACGGTGGCGCTCTCGCCGTCTTTCAGCGATCCGCCCGTGACCTTCGTGGCGTCGTTCCACTCCAGGCTGTAGCTCTTCTTCGCGCCGCTGTTGACGGTGAAAGTCTTCGCGCCGTCGTTGAGCTTTGCGATGGTGCCGTGCACGCTCTTGCCGTGCGTGACGGTGGCCTTCGTGGCGGCGAACGCGGAGGTGACGATGAGCAATGCGGCGAGGGTGAGGATGATCAGTCTCGTGGGTTTCATGTCGGTTTCTGCTTTACAGCGCGCAGTCTGGAGAAGACCGCATGAACGAAACATGAACGCGCCGGCTAGTCGTCGCCGCGCATCACCGCTCCGCCGTCCTGGACGGATTGCGTGACCCGCGGGTCGCCCCAGTACGTGATCCCTCCGCCGGAGTAGACGTTTGCCGTCAGGGTCCGGCGAGCGTGCGTAAAAATCCGTCCGCCCGAGTCGACCGACGCATCGACGACGTCCGCGGCGATCGCTCGAACGTCGAGCATTCCGCCCTGCTCGACATGCACCTCGAGCTCCGCCTGCGCGGGAAACGCGCCGTCCGTCTCCAGCCTGCCGCCGTTCGACACCGCCGCCGCCGCGACGACGGGCGTGAGGACCTCGACCTCCAACCGCTGATGATCCCCGTGGCAACCGGTGTTGTTGATCACCAGCCGTTGCCCGTCGTCGACGCGGACGCGCGCGCATCGCGGGCTGCCGGAGAGCAGCGTCACCCGCTGCGTCGCGGCATACCGCACGGTGACATGTCCGCCGTTCTGTAACTCGACCGAACGAAACGGACCCACCGGAACAACGGTCTGTGCCGCCGCGGAGGACGTGAGAGCGAGGGCGATCAGCAAGGTGCGCATACAGGGATAGACGTCGATGCGTTCATTACGTTAGGGCCGCCCGCAACTCCGCGAACAGCGCCGCCATCTCCGCCGGACGGTAGTTCGCATTCAACCCGCTCGGATTCGGCAAGACCCAGATCCGCGTCGCGCCGATCGTCTCCTCCTGCAGCCCGAGCTTCGCCCGCGGCCGCTCGAAGGCCGTGCGATACGCGCCGATGCCGACGATGGCAAGATAGCGCGGCTTGTAGCGCAGCACCTTCCGCGTCAGGACTCGCCCCCCTTCCCGCAACTCGTCGCTCGTGAGCTCATCCGCCGCGGTCGTCGCCCGCGCGACGACGTTCGTGATGCCGTAGCCCAGCGTCAACAACTCGCGCTGCTCCCCAGGCGCAAAGAGCCGTGGCGTGAATCCCGCGCGATGCAGCACCGGCCAGAACCGATTCCCCGGCCGCCCGAAATGATGCCCCACCGCGGCGGTGTAAAGCCCGGGATTGATCCCGCAGAAGAGGACGTCGAGGTTGGGAGCGATGACGTCGGGGATGGTTTTCCCCGAGGCTGCAGCGAGTTGGGCAGGGGTGGGCTTCATGGTGTTCGGAGCGCCGGCGTCTCGCCGGCTGACCGGGCGCCGTCCCGGCGCCCGGCGGCGGGACGCCGCCGAATCAGCCGCCGGGACGACGGCGTTCCGTCGTGGGATCCGCAGCAGTTTATCCCGCCAACTCGTACGCGCTTTGCAGCCACCCCTTCAACTGCGCATCCACATCCGCAACATCCTTCAGCCGCACTTCGAGGTGCCAGCGGTGGGCAGACGCCTGCTCGGCTTTATGAATGCGCGCGTCGGCGATGTTGCGGTCGGACTTCAACGTCAGGACGAGCGCGTCTCTGCGAGTGGCCACGCCGGCAAAGGCGGTTCGGCGCACGAGGTGGATCGACGTCTTCTTGGGATCCTCTTCCACCGGCCCGAACGTCTTCGCGACGCGGAGCACCTGGTCGTAGATGCCGCGAAGCGAAGCGGGGATGACGAGCATCAGAAGTTCAGCGACAGCCCGCCGATGTACTTCTTCGATGTCCCCTCGGGCGTGAGGGTGTCGATGAGGTACGGGGAGTTGTCGGCGCGGGCGAGCTCGAGGCCGACCAGCAGCTTGATGTCGATCGGCAGGTAGAGCGACTGCGCCATCCGCACGTTGATCCGCTCGGTGTGGTAATCCTCTTCCCCGTTCTCGCGCGGCTGCTGGATCTCGCGATACGACACCGCGAGCGTGGTGCGCGTCGGATTGAACGTCGACTGCAGGTCGCCCACGATGTACGTCTTCTCGCGCGTGTGGATCGCCGGATCGTGCCGCGTCGCGGTGCCGGCCGTCGTGGCGACGTCGATCGCGAAGCGGTTGCCGAACTCGTGGCGATACGCGACCCGCAGATCGCGGCGCACGTCGCCGGCATCGACATACAGACCGTCCCAGAATTGATCGTACGCATCCGTGAACACGACGCGCAGCGGCGAGTCGATGGCCGTCATCGTCGCGATCGCGGTGAACCGGTTCTTATCGTCTTTCCCGGACACGAAGCCGACCGTATACGTGTAGCGCGGCAGCACGCGCGCATCCTCGGAGAGGAACACGAGCGACGGCAGGTTGATCGCCGCCGGATCGCGGTCCATCACCTTCACCATCGCCGATCCGATGATCGAGGTGTTGTCGGTGAGCTTCCACTCCGCGCCGGTGCGCGGCGCGACTTCCTGGCCGTTCAATCCGATGCGGCTGGCCATGCCGTAGTGCACGATCAGCGACGGAACGAGGGCCATCGAGCCGTTCGCGGTCAGATCCGCCGTGCGCAGAATCTGCGCGGCGCTGTCGACCGTCTCCTGCGTCACACGAACCGCCACGCCGAGGTCGCTGCGGCGCGTTTGCAGGAGCGGAACGTCGCCCGCGATCTCGATCAGGTTCGAGCCGACCGGCAGATCGCGGAACAGATTTTCCTGCTGGAAGTAGCGCACCTGCACGCGCGACGCGCCGTGCTGCCACTCGAAATTGTGCGCGCGGACATCGGCCTCGCGCGCGCCGTCGGTATAGATCCACGAGCTCTTCGTCGACGCCACGCGATACGAGTCGGTCGGCGACGTCCGCAGCTCCATCGACATCATCCCGGACTCGGCGACCGGCGGTCCGAATCGCACTTCATCGGTCGGATCTTCGAAGCGCTGCAGATTGCCGCGGATACCGACCTGCCACGTTTCGTTCACGCGTCCCTGCACGCCGACGGCCGTCTGCGCGAACGCGGGACTCGCGCTCTGGTTGCTCACGCCCGTGAGCGAGAACATCTCGCCGCGGATGCGCGGGATCTCGTACGCAACGATTTCCACCGGCCGCAGCACCTGATCGACTTCGCGGAGCACATCCGCGGGCAGCGAGCCGCGCAGCTCCCAGATCGCCTGCGTCGTGGAGCGTTTCTTTCCCTTGTCGCTCTCGAGCTTGAGGGCGACGTTGTGTTTCGGAGTGGTGGGGAGCACGGTCGCGATCGCGGGCACGAAGCCCTGCTTGACCGCGATGATCTTGTAGATGCCGGCGCGCAGCGTCGGGATGGCGAAGCTGCCGTCGGACATCGTGTAGGTTTGCGTCGTCACGAAGTCCTGGAGGTTGAGCGCGATCACGAGCGCGTTCGCGACAGGACGGGCGGAGTTCGTGACGGTGCCGAGGACTTGCAGGGCCGAAGGGAGCGGTGCCGCGGGGTGGACCGGCGCGGCGATGATGATCATCGCAGCCGCCAGGGCAGTTGCTCTTAACCGGCGCATATACCTCCTCCGTTGGCTTTCACAACCAATACCGACCCGACGCCCCCTCCCAGCGATTTGCTTGGCGTCATCGTACACCTGTTACGGGTGGAGGGTACGGGCTGTAACTAAACGGAAACGGACGGCTAATCCCGCACGCGATGCACGCGAAGCAGGTTCGTCTTTGCGCGCTGATAGATCGGCGAGCCCATCAGGATGACGAGACGATCGCCGGGACGCACGATGTCTTTCGCGAGCAGGAACTCGTCGACGCGATCGACGATCTGCTCGTGATAGTCACCGGTCTGCGTGAGCACGAACGGCTGGACGCCCCATAAGAGATTCATCCGCCGCGCGACCCAGCTCGAGGGCGTGAGCGCGATGATCGGCACTTTCGGCCGGAATTTCGACATCAGCCGCGCCGCGAATCCGGTCTGCGTGAAGACGACGATGTATTTCGCGTCGAGCTGCTCCGCGGCGTAGTTCGCCGCGCCCGCGAGCGCGTCCGTGAACTCGTCGGTCTCGGAGATTTTCCGGAACGGCTCCCGCTCCCAGTGATACTCGACGTTCCGATTGGCCTCGGCCGCGAAGACGATGCGGGCCATCATCTGCACCGTCTCGACCGGATATTTGCCCGACGCCGTCTCCGCGGACAGCATCACCGCGTCGGAGCCGTCGAAGATCGCGTTCGCCACATCGGAGGCTTCCGCGCGCGTCGGCCGCGAGCTCACGGTCATCGACTCGAGCATCTGCGTCGCGGTGATCGCGAATCGTCCCCACCGGCTGGCGCGCGCGAGGATCTGCTTCTGAATGATCGGCACGGCTTCCGGCGGCAGTTCCACGCCGAGGTCGCCGCGCGCGACCATCACGCCGTCGCTCACTTCCAGGATCTCGTCGAGATTGTCGATCGCCTGCGGCTTCTCGAGCTTCGAGATCACCTGCATCTCGTTGCCGCCGTGCTCCGCGAGCAATGCGCGCAGCTCGACGATGTCGCCGCGCCGGCGGATGAACGACGCGGCGATGTAGTCGAGCCCCTGCTCCACAGCGAACTTCACGTCGATCTTGTCCTTGTCGGTGATCGCCGGAATCGACAGCTCGGAGTCGGGAAAGTTCATCCCCTTCTTCGACGAGATCGGCCCGCCGTGCAGCACGCGCGTCGTGACGCGCTTCGCGTCGACGGCGGTGACGATCAGCTCGACGAGACCGTCGTTGATGAGGATTCGCTGGCCGATGCGCACTTCATTCGGCAGCGGCGTGAACGGCGTCGAGACCATCTGCGCGCTCCCGACGACGGAGTCGGTGCTGATGGTGAAGGTCTGCCCGTTCTCGAGCTGGATGACCCCCTCGACCTCGCCGATGCGCAGCTTCGGACCCTGAATATCGCCGACGATCGGGATGTAGCGCCCGAGCTCCGTGGCCACGTCGCGAATGGTGCGCACGACCCGCGCGTGCTCGTCGTGCTTGCCGTGTGAGAAGTTGAGGCGAAACGCATCGACGCCCGAGGTGAGGAGGCGTTCGATCATCGCTTCGCTGCTGCTGGCAGGACCGAGGGTCGCGAGGATTTTGGTGCGGCGCATTCGCTACGACGCGGCCAGCGCCGGCTGCAGCGACCGCCCCACCACCTGCGCGATCGCATCCACTTCGCGGATCAGCTGCGCGAACGCATCCGGGAGCAGCGCCTGCGGGCCGTCCGACAACGCTTCTTCCGGCTTGTGATGCACCTCGATGATCAGGCCGTCTGCGCCGGCGGCGATCGCGGCGCGGGACATCGGCAGGACTTTGTTGCGCTTGCCGGTGCCATGGCTGGGATCGACGAGGATCGGGAGGTGGCTGATGCGCTTGATCGCGGGGACGATCGAGAGGTCGAGCGTGTTGCGGGTGTGGTCGGCGAACGTGCGCACGCCGCGCTCGCACAGCATCACGCCGTAGTTTCCCTCGGCCATGATGTATTCGGCGGACAGCAGCAGTTCCTCCAGCGTCGCCGCCATGCCGCGCTTCAGCAGCACCGGCTTGCGCGCGCGGCCGGCGCTCTTCAGCAGCGCGAAGTTCTGCATGTTCCGCGCGCCGATCTGAATGCAGTCCGCGTATTGCTCGACGAGCTGCAGCGACTCGTGATCGATGGCCTCGGTGACGATCGGCAGATCGAACTCCTCGCGCACGCGGGCCAGAATCTCCAGCGCTTCTTCGCCGAGTCCCTGGAACGAATACGGCGACGTGCGCGGCTTGTACGCGCCGCCGCGCATCAACTGTCCGCCCGCTTCCTTGATCCGCTCCGCAACCGTGCGCGTCTGATCGAGCGACTCGACGGCGCACGGTCCGCCGATCACGACGATCCCGTTGCCGCCGACGTCCACGCCGCCGACCGTGACGATGGTGTCGTCCGGCTTCGCCTCGCGGCTGACGAGCTTGTAGGCGTGCGAGACCGGGATGACTTCCTTGACCCCGGGGAAGTTCTCGAGGACGGTCGGGTCTGCTTTGCCGCCGTGACCGGTGACGCCGATCGCCGTGCGAAATGCGCCCGGGATCGGGTGCGCGCGGAAGCCCATTCGCTCGATGTGGCGAACGACGGCTTCGATTTGCTCCGGCCGCGCTGCGGCCTCCATCACGACGAGCATCTTTGGAATCTCCTGGGCGATCAAACGTTCTGCGAAACGACCTCTCAGTATAACCAAAGGCGAAGCAACGCTTCGCCGTGTTCATAGACGGGCGGCGGCGTACCGCCGACTGGCTATAATCGGAGACTGCCATGAAGAAATTGCTCGCGCTCTGCACGTTCGCCGCGCTCATCAGCGCGAATGCGTTCGCCTCGTACATCGTCGTGATGAAAGACGGCACGCGCTACGTCGCGAAGCAGAAATGGACGGTGGTCAACGGGAAAGCGATCATCGTGCTCGAGAACGGGCAGTCGCTGCAGGTCGATCCGTCGTTCATCAACGTTCCGCAGTCGGAGCAGCTGACGAAGCTCGGCATCACCTCGGCCGGCATCATCGATCTGAACACGAATCAGCCGCCCGCCACGTCGACGGCACCGCAGACGAGCTCCCTCGGCTCCTCGATCAAGCTTCGCACGCCCGCCCAGCAGAAAGCAGCCGCGCAGCAGCAGGCGGCCTCGATTCCGTCGGCGCCGGTGACGGGCGGACTCTCGCCGCTCGTGATCGAGAAGTTCGAGCGCGCGTACGAGGAAGTGAAGATCTATGAGCGCCAGCTCGCCGGCACCGGCGCGCACAGCCTCCGCGCCGAGCTCACCGTCGACACCGAGGACCGCGTGTTCAACGCGATTTCCGCGACCGCGTTCCTGATGGTGAAAAACGCGGGCGTCGAAGGAGTGCAGATCGATTCGGTGGAGCTCTTCATGAAGATGACGACCGGCGGCGCCGCGGGCCGCTTCCAGATGTCCCGCGCCGACGCCCAGGCGCTCGTGAACCGCACGGTCTCGCAGCAGGATTACTTCGTGCGGAACGTCATTTACTGAATTCTTCAAGAAGGTGGGCCGGTCGAGAGTCGAACTCGCCTCGCCGAGCGCTCATGGCAGAACGGTAGTCTCCCGGAGACATAGCGGCCCTTCCCGAATTCCGCGGTCGTGACTTGGTCTTTTTCCCCCGTTCTGCTGCGCGCCACCGGCGGCGTGCTTCCGCCCATTCGCGCGTAGCCGGCACTTGCGCCTTTCTGCCTTTGAAAATCCGAAGTGCCTTATTCAGTTCTGTCGCTCGTGGCGAGGGATCCCGCCAATTCTTCGTACGCTTGCCGCTTGCCGTAACTGCCCGCAGCATTTCGAGCTCGCGCTCTACATGGTGAATCGCATGATCGAATAGCGGCTCGATCTGATCGTATTGTTTCTTTCGTCCGTAGGCTCGCACGAGCTTGTCGTAAAGATGAATCGAAAGCGGCGAATGGGCGATGGCTCGCTGCAGATACGCGACCTCACTTCCATCATCGTCATACGTTGCGAGCCGCTCCAGGAACAGCGCTTCCCGGCCACGGTGCAGCGGCGCGCTTCTGAGTGCCTGCCTGCGATTGGACTCCTTCGGCAGGTGATGCGCGCAGACATCAGGATGATGCGCCACGAGAGTCTTTCGATTTTGCACGTAGGGATAGCGCACCAGGAAACGCGACGGCCCGTCTCCATCTAATTGCTCGATTGTCTCCGGCAAGTGGGACGGCCGCGGATGCAGGTTCTTCTTCGGGCTCACCAGCCGCCGTCGCACCGCCACGCCGGCGATCGCGACCAGACCGGTGATCAGAATTGTCCTGCGACTCGGCTGCAGTTGTTGCAGACGGCTTTGGACGGACCTGGGAAGGTGCCACCATGCGAACAGGAGAGATCCAAGGAACAGCACGATGACGAGACATGCCGCCGCATCGATGGCCACGCGCACGGCCCGCCAATCGACGAACATCGCCGACTGATACGCCCTCAACCGCCAACATGCAATCGCCGTCATGACCACGAGGACGACCCATGCCGCATGCAGCACGATGCTGGCGAACATGCGGCGGCCGTCCTTTGCTCCTACCCGCCGGGAGAGCAGATACGGAAAGCTCGGCATCTCCTTCGGCTTCGATGCGCTGATCGCCAGCCGGCGCGCGCCTTCGAGAAGGGTGATGTAGGTGCACGCGGCGGCGAGGGCGATGAACAAAAGCGCAAGCCGCGGGTTGAGATCAAAGTTTCCGAACGGAGACGGAATGGACTGCGTGGCTGTCCGCGCCTTCTCCGAGGCGGTGGCGATCGCCTCGAGGTTTCGCCGCTGCGCAAAGAGAATGGGCGGCAGCTCGGTGTAAGCGCGAAACGTTGCCGCAATCAGTGCGAAGCCGGGCCTGGGTTGGGCATGCGCGGCAGTTGCCGTTTCGGCCGTGAGGTCCGCGTCCTTGCCGCGTTGTCCAGTCGTGCTTCTGCATCGTTGACCTTCGCCTGGTGATCCTGCCAGACCTTTTTCTCACCGCGCCGAGTGCTGTAACCCCATGCGTAGGCGTCGTGAACCGCACGGTCTCGCAGCAGGATTACTTCGTGCGGAACGTCATCTACTAGCGGGCAGCGAGCGGCGGGCAGCGGGCAGGAGCCGATCCGTCATTCC
>DATFHJ010000398.1:0-2768 GCA_035248585.1 Thermoanaerobaculia bacterium | reverse complement strand
GTACTGGCCGTTCGGGATCGCGTTGTAGCCGGGGTTCGCGGGCGCGCCGGTGTAGCGCGTGACGGCGATCGGCGCGATGCCGGCGTACGGCAGGCCGGAGTCGTAGGTCTGCAGCACGGAGGCGAAGAACGGTCCGAACGTCGCGCCCGCCCAGGCCCGCACGCGGTGGCGCTGATCGCCGGCGAGATAGCCGGCGGGACTGAAGCGGTCGTAATCCATGAACTCGGAGTAGTACATCGACGGATCGAGATTCGGGATCGGCCCGAGGTTCATGGTCTCGCCTTCGTCGTTGCCGCGCAGTTTCGACCAGGTGTAGTGCACGCCGGTCTGGTAGCGCGAGGGATTCCAGCGCGCCTGCAGCAGCACGCCGCGATACGTGCGCTCGATGTTGTTGCTGTTGCGGATCAGCAGCAGATCGACGGGGATGTTGAACGGCGTGGTGGCGCGGCGCGTCGACGTCGTCACGCTCGCGGCGAAGAAGTCGCGCCAGTCGCGCGAGATGAAGTCGACTTTCGCGTACGCGCTCCGGCCGAGCTCCATGCCGTAGCCGAGCGTCACCTCGCGGACATATGGCGAGCGCAGTGAGCCGTCGAAGTAGGCGTTGAATCCCGGCACCGTGCGGCTGCCGTTCGCGCGGAGATTGTTCGCGGCGGTGTTCGCGGTGCCACCCTGCTGCGTGTCAAAGTAGGTGAACAGCTGGCGGATCGCGTCGTCCATCGAGACGGTGAGACTCGTGGCATTGATCGACGGTCCGCGATACGCGAAATCGATGAGCGCCGCGTTGCCGGCGAGCTGATTCGCCGAGGCGATCGCATCGCCCATACGCGTCGTGTACTCGGCGAACGACGCGCTGATCCGCTGCCGGCCGTTGCCGCGCGGATCGAAGTGTACGGAGAGGCGGGGGGAGAAGCGGCCGCTCGTCGAGGCAGGCGCGCCATCGGCGTCGACGGCGCGGTTGCGGTCGTAACGTACGCCGGCGGAAATGCTCCAGCGCTTGTCGAGATCCCAGCGATCGTTGACGAACGCGGACTCGGTGCGCAGCTCGTTCTCCGCGGCCGGAGTGAGAATCGGCGACCAGCGGATGAACGTCCCGCCGCCGTTCGCGGTCGTCGGCGTGATGACCGGGTAGATCACGCCGTCCTTCCACTGCGCGCGCGTCACGAAGATCGAGAAATCGCTGCCCGACTGGTGATCCTCGAGCAGATGCCGCTCGGTGAAGCGATCGACTCCGGCGACGAGATCGTGGCTGCCGAAGCGTCCGGAGTCGAAGAAGGCGTTGGCCTTGAGGAGGATGTCGTCGTTGTCGCGGCGCTCGTTCTCGCAGACGCCGCAGCGCGACGGCGCGTGGAAGCGCGTGTTCGCGTTCGCGCGATCGAGGAGGAGCGTGCCGGCGATGCGATCGGTCGTCTGCGCGCCCTGTTCGAGCGAGTACGTGCGGCGCGAGAGATGCGCCTGCACGAGCACGTTCGGCATGACGACGCCGTCGTAGTGCAGCGCGGCGAGCGATTCCGGATCGTGCTGCTCGGTGAGACTCGATTCATCGTAGAGATTCGCGTTGAAACGCGCGTTCGTGCCGAGGGTGAGAACGCCGAAGTAGGACCCGACGAGCGAGTGGCGCTCGCCGAGGGTCGACGTCAGCTTGCCCTCGTAGCGGCGCTGATCGTTGCCTTCGCTGTAGCTGATGCGGGGCGAGGCCTGTGAGGCGGGATTGGTGGTGAACGCGGGCACGGCGATCGTCTGCCGCGGCTGATCGTTCTTGGCCCAGCGTCCGGAGGCGAAGAACCAGAGGCGATCGCGCAGCAGCGCTCCTCCGGCCGTCGCTTCCCAGACATGATTCAGGTGATCCTCGCGCTCTTCGAGCGCGGGCGTCCGCGCGGACCATTTCGGATTGGAGAGCGAGTCGCGCAGCGAGGCGTCGAAGTCGTTGCCGCCCGAGCGCGTGATCGTGTTCACGACGCCGCCGGTGAAGCGCCCGTATTCGGCCGGCACCGCGCCGGTGAGGAGCGTCGTCTCTTCGATCGCGTCCTCGACGTACAGCGGCCGCATCTGGCTGCGCGTGTTCTCGGTGACGACGACGCCGTTGACGAGGACGAGGTTGTCGTAGCCCGCGCCGCCGGCGATCTGCAGCTGTCCGCCGGAGAGCGTGTTCGCGGTGACGCCGGGAGCGAGTTGCGCGCTCGCGAATTGATTGCGCAGCACGGGCAGGCGATCGAGCTCGCGGAGGGGGAGCGTCGTGGCGATGGGCGTGGTCTCGAGCACGGAGGGCGGCGGCGGGCTGACGACGATCAGCGATTCCGCGAGCTGCGCGTACAGGGTGATGTCGGCGCGCGCGGTCTGCGAGAGATGGAGCTCGACGTTTTGCGGAATGGCGAGCAGGCCGCCGCTCTTCGCGGTGACGCTGTACCGGCCCGGAGGCAGCGCCGAGAACTGATAGGCACCCGAGGGGCCGGTGAGTGTACTGCGGGCGCCTTGAAGCGCGGCCGAGGTGATGGTGACGGTGGCCGATGCCACCGGCGCGTCCCCTGAGGTGACGACGCCGGTGAGCGAGGCCGTGGTTTGCGCGGCGGCCGGCAGTGCGAAGAGCAACAGCAGCAAGGCCGCCGCGCGGCCGTTTCTAGAACGGCACATCCTCATCGTCTTCCATCGCGTCGGTGGCCGGAGCCTGCTTGCCGCTCGTGCGCGACGGCGCATATCCGCCGCGCTCGCCGCCACCACCGCCGCCGCCTTCATCGCCGCGGCGGTCGAGCATTTTCATCGTGTTCGCGACG
>DATFHJ010000397.1:0-9670 GCA_035248585.1 Thermoanaerobaculia bacterium | reverse complement strand
GTTGATGAAGCAAAGGATGGGGATGTGACGCAGGCGGCAGACTTCGAACAGCTTGCGCGTCTGCGGCTCGATGCCTTTCGCGCCGTCGAGCACCATCACCGCGCTGTCGGTGGCGGCGAGCGTGCGATAGGTGTCCTCGCTGAAGTCCTGGTGGCCAGGCGTGTCGAGCAGATTAAGGACCGAGCCGCTGTACTCGAACTGGAGCACCGTCGAGGTGATGGAGATGCCGCGGCTCTGCTCGATCGCCATCCAGTCCGAGGTCGTGTGCCGCTGCGCCTTGCGCGCGCGCACGGAGCCGGCCTCCTCGATCGCGCCGCCGTAGAGCAGCAGCTTCTCGGTGAGGGTGGTCTTGCCGGCGTCAGGGTGGGAAATGATGGCAAACGTGCGCCGCCGCGCCACTTCGCGGCCCAGCTCGTCGGTAAGTTCAACAGCGACAGTCATGCGCGGGCTCTAACAGCAAGTGGAGGACAGGCAATCCTGCCTGTCCCTAGATAGGCAAGTTTCGTCTGGGACAGGCAGGATTGCCGGTCCTTCATATTAAGATATGCTTGAAATAAACGCAGATTCGTGTTTGTATATGTGCATTGAGCAAGTAAAGCTCACATATAGGAGGCTACAGATGACGTTTCTGACCCGTTCCAACGACCTGCGCCGCCTGGAGGCGCGCATGTTTGAGCCGTTCTTCCGCTTCGCGTTCCAGGAGCAGGCGAGCGCGACGTGGAACCCGCCCGTCGACGTACTCGAGGAGAAGGACAAGATCGTGGTCAAGGTCGAAGTCCCGGGCGTCGAGGAGAAGGATCTCCGCGTGACGTTCGAAGACGGCGTGCTCACGATTGCCGGCGAACGGCAGTTCGAGCAGAAGGAAGAGCGCAGCTATCACCGCATCGAGCGCTCGTACGGCAGCTTCACCCGCACGTTCTCGCTGCCCCGCAGCGTGGACGTCGCGCAGATCGCGGCCACCTACACGAGCGGCGTGCTCGAAGTCTCGATTCCGAAGAAAGACGAGGCGCAGCTGAAGCAGATCGCGATCAACGTGAACGCGAACAAGCAGGTCAACGCCTAAGCATCACTCCGCGCGCAGCGCCGCCACCGGATCGGTCCGGCTGGCGCGCCGCGCCGGGAACCAGCTGGCCACGAGCGTCACGGCCACCATCACGGCAATCGCGCCGGCGATGGTGGCCGCATCGTTTACGGCGATACCGTAGACGAGGCTCTGCACGTACTTCGTGAGCACGAGCGCCAGCGCCGTCCCGATCACCACCCCGCCGAGGACGAGCAGCAGCGCGCGGCGCAGCACGTTCCAGGCAATGTCGCGTCCGCGCGCGCCGAGAGCGATGCGCACGCCGGTCTCGCGCGTACGCCGCGCGGCGATGTACGACATGAGGCCATACAGGCCGATGCACGAGAGCACGAGCGCGACGATGCCGAAGAAGGTCGCCAGCGCGGCCAGCGCGCGCTCGTGACGCATCGATTCGTCGATCTGTTCCGTCTGCGTGCGGACGTTGAAGAGCGGCACATTCGGATCGATGCGGCGTACGGCGGCGCGCACGTCATCCGCCAGCTGGCGCGGATCGCCCGTCGTGCGCACGACGAAGCTCATCGAGTTGATCTTGTCGAGCTGCTGGCGGTACGGAAAGATCACCGTCGGCGGCATCTCGTCCTTCATCGACGTGTAGCGCGCATCGCGCACGATGCCGACGATCTCGTGGTCCGCCGCTTTGTTCTTCGAGAAACCAATGCGCCGCCCGATCGGATTCTCGTTCGGGAAGAACTGTTTTGCGGTGTTCTGGCTGATGAGCACGACTTTCGGCGCGCTTTCATCGTCGCTCGCCTTGAGTCCTCGGCCTGCGATGACCGGGATCCCCATCGCATCGAGGAACTGCTCGCCCACCGTGTGCAGCCAGACGTAGTCGCGCTGCTTCTCATCGGCGGGCTTTCCTTCGACGAAGAGCGTGCCGATGGCCGAGCTGCCGGAGAGGAGCGCGTAGCGCGTCGGCGTGGCGATGCGCACGCCGGGCACGGCGCGCACGCGCGCCAGCACGTTGTCGTAGAACTGCACGAGACGCGCGCCCTCATAGCCGTTGAGCGTCGGATCGAGGCGGAACAGCAGGAGGTTGTTCGCATTGAATCCGCGCTCGCCGCCTTCGAGATGCGCGAGCGAGCCGACGAAGAGGCCGCAGCCGATCATGAGAATGACCGACACCGCGATCTGAATCATCATCAACACGTTCGCAAATCGATTGCGCACCGCGGCCTTGAGCTCGATTTTCGTCGCGCGCAACGCGGGCACGAGTCCGAACGCGATTCCCGTGAGCACGCACACGCCGATCGTGAAGAGCAGCACGCGCAGGTCGAGTGGCACGTCGATGTCGACCTGCGGCCCCGGCGAGGCGAGGACGAACGGCACGAGCGGGCGGATCCAATACGCGAGGGCCACGCCGGCCGCGCCGCCGAGGAGCGAGAGCGTCACGCTTTCGATAAGGAGCTGCCGGATCAACGCGCCGCGCGACGCGCCGAGGGACATGCGGACGGAGATTTCCTTGCGTCGCGACGTCGCGCGCGCGAGCAGGAGTCCCGCGACGTTCGTGCAGGCGATGAGCAGCACGAGCGCGACCGCGTACGCGAGGATCAGCACGGGACGGCGCAGGTTCGAGCGCGTTTCGCCGAGACCGCGCGAGCCCGGCAGCGCGTTGACGCGAATTTTCGGCCCGTGCACCTGCGGTTGCAGAAGCGCCGTCATCTCCGAGGCGATCTGCCCGTCGCTGCCGCGGCGGCGTCCCATGAGCTGCAGCCACCACGAGCTCGGGTTCGCCGCGTCGGAGACCCCGAACAGTGCCTTCTGCGCCGACAGCGGCACCGTCACCTGCGCCTCGCTGCCGACGTCGAGCGTGCCGCGAAATCCGCGCGGCTCGACGCCCGCGATCGTGAACGGCTTTCCGTTCAGCACCAGCGCGCGCCCGACGATGCGGGAATCGCCGGCGAACTGCGATCGCCAATATCCATAGCTGATCACCGCTTCGCCGTCGCTCAGCTGCAGGCGTCCGATCGCCGGGCGCACGCCGAGCGCGTCGTAGTAGTTGGTCGAGACCATCGCGCCGCGGGCCATGGTCGGCTCGCCCTGGATCGAGACGTTCAATCGCTCGATCGACGAGAACGCGACGAGCGACGACAGCGTGTTCGCGCGCGAGAAGGCCTCGTACGCGGGATAGGAGAACGAGGTGCTGGTCGCGTTGCCGCCGTCGAACGAGACGGTGCCGGACAGCGACTCCGCGGGGAAATCATTCGCCACCCATTCGAGGAGCACGAGCGATTCCGGATCGCGCGCCGCGATGTGATCGTAGAGGATCGTGCGGGCCACGCCGAACATGACCGTGTTCGCGCCGATGCCGACGGCGAGCGAGAGGATGACGGTCAGTGCGAATCCCGGCTGGCGGCCCAGGGTGCGGAGGAAGTAGCGAATGTCGCGGCCGATCATGACGCGCGCGTGGAGCGAGCGGGATGCCCGCGCTAAGTGCTTGATTCGACTGCGTCGCTAGAGGAAGCGACCGTTCGACCGTGGGACGGGCCGTCCCACAGGCGGACACCTCAGGGCTTTCGCCGCATGAAGGACTTGTATTCGCTCGCGTAGAGACCTTCGCCCGGCGCGAGCTGTTTCGCGGCGACGTAGTGCTGTTCCGCGGCCTTCCGGTCGCCGAGCGCCTCGCACAGCGCGCCGAGGTTGTAGTGCAGCGATGCGGAGCGCACGTCCTTGCGCAGCGCTTCTTCCCACACCTCGCGCGCCCCTTCGAACTGTCCGACGCTGATGTGCGCCCAGCCCTCTTCGAACGCCGGGGCTTCTTCGTCGAGCACGATCGACTCCCGCACGCGCCGCGGCGTGATCTTCTCCGCCGCGCTCACCGCCGCGTAGCGCGTCGCCTGATCGAGGGCGATGTTCTTCTCTTCGTCCGTGACCTGCTCGACGCGCGGCGACGTTCCCTCCCCTTTCACCGCGAACGAGAACTGCTGCTTGCCCGCGGAGACGTCGATGCGCGCCATGCAGACCGCGTCGAACCACGTGAACTGCCGGCGCACCTTGTTGCCGTCGACGTCGTACGCGTTCCCTTCCGCGCTGCGCGTCTGCGTGTTGCAGGTGTAGTTCTTGACGACGAGATACGCGTCCGCCCGCCCGACCAGCGCGCGCCGCGCGTCGCGCATCCGCAGCCTTCCCGAACGGCTGGCATGCTCGACGAAGCGGGTGACGAAGGCGTCGACGTGGAGCGTATCGCCGAGCGCATTGATGATCGCGACCTCTTCCGCCTTGCCGAGGTCGTGCGGCGCCGCCACGCTGCGATCGAACGTGATGCGCGGCGCAGCCAGGATCGATGGAGCGAGTGCGAAAGAGAGCACCACGGCGAGGGGGACGCGCATGAGCTTGGATACGATCTTACGCCGCTTTTGGTTCTCTCTGTGCCCTCTGTGTCTCGGTGGTGGGTCGTCTCACCACAGAGACACAGAGGACACGGAGATAGAATCGCGTCCGCATGCGGTTGAACGTGACGAGTGAGATCGGCAGGCTGAAGAGCGTGCTGGTCCACCTGCCCGGGCGGGAGATCGACCAGATGGTCCCGCCCATGATGGCCCAACTCCTTTTCGACGACATCCTTTACGGCCAGGTCGCGCGCGAAGAGCACCGGCGGTTCCAGCAGCTGATCCGCTTCATCGCCGACGACGTGTTCGATCTCCAGGATCTGCTGGAGGAGACGCTGGACGACGAGGATGTCAAAGACTTCGTGGTGCGCGACCTGGCGAAGCGCAACCGGCTCACGCGCCGCCTCGTCGCTTCGCTCCTCGAGCTGAAACCGGCCGTTCTCGCCGAGGTGCTGATCGCCGGCATCGCGCGCGAGATGACCTCCGGCGAGCTGCCGCGGTTCGATCTCTTCCCGATCCCGAATCTCTTCTTCATGCGCGACCCGCAGATCGTCCTCGGCGACCGCGTCGTGATCTCGTCGATGGCCACGATGGCGCGGCGCCGCGAGTCGCTGCTCTCGAAATACGTCTTCGACCATCACCCGCGCTTCCGCAATCCGTTCTGGGTCGACTTCATGGAGACCGAGCGCGAGCGCCCGATGACGCGCAACCTGCCGACGCTCGAAGGCGGCGACGTCCTCATCCCCCGCCGCGATCTCCTGCTCATCGGCGTCAGCGAGCGCACGAACAAGGCGGGCGTCGAGTCGCTCCTCCGCTCGCTGCAGCAGGCCGGCGCCGGCGTGCGTCACGCGATCATCGTCGACATCCCGCGCCAGCGCTCGTTCATGCATCTCGACACGATCTTCACGTTCATCAACCGGCATGAGTGCCTGATCTACCCGCCGGTCATTCTGCCGAGCGGCAGCCAGGCCGCGACGATCACGTCGGTCGATGTGTCGAAGAAGAAGGGCGGCCTCGCTTTTTCGGAAGAAAAGTCGCTCCTCGGCGCGCTGAAGAAGCGCCGCTTCGATCTCGAGCCGATCTACTGCGGTGGACGCCACGCCGTCGATCAGCAGCGCGAGCAGTGGACGGACGGCGCGAACGCATTCGCGCTCGCGCCCGGAATCATCCTCGGCTACGAGCGCAATGTCCGCACGGCCGAGGAGCTCTCGCGGCACGGCTATCACATCGTCTACGAAGACGATCTCCTCCTCGGCCGCACGGAGCTCGAGACCTGGACGAACAAAAAGTACGCGCTGCAGATCGCCGGCAACGAGCTTTCGCGCGCGCGCGGCGGGCCGCGGTGCATGACCATGCCGCTCGAGCGCGAGGACCTGTAAGTGCCGGCGCCGAAGCAAAAACTGGCGGTGGTGGCGTTCGGCGGCAACGCGCTGCTGCGGCCCGAGGACCACGGCACGCAGGAAGAACAGATCGCGCGCGCGAAGCAGGCCGCGCGGTGGCTGGCCGACATCGTGCGGCACGGCTACAAGCTGATCGTCGTGCACGGCAACGGGCCGCAGGTCGGCAACATCCTCGTGCAGGCCGAAGAGGCGTCGACGAAGATCCCGCCGCAATCGCTCGATGTCTGCGTCGCGCAGACCGAGGGCTCGATCGGATTCGTGCTGCAGCAGGCGATTCGAAATCGTTTGGAATCGATCGGCAGCGGCGGCGAAGTGGCGACGATCCTCACCGAGGTCGAAGTCGATCCGAACGATCCGGCGTTCAAGCGCCCGACGAAGCCGATCGGCCCGTTCTTTACGCGCTATCGCGCCGAAGCACTGGAGCGCGACCTCGGGTGGACGATGCGCGAGGACGCGGGACGCGGCTGGCGTCACGTCGTTCCCTCGCCGCGTCCGCTGCGCATCCTCAACATCAAGACCGTCACGCGGATGCTGGAAAGCGCCGCGGTGGTCATCGCCGCGGGCGGCGGAGGCATCCCGGTCGTGCGCGGCCGCGACAACCAATGGCGCGGCATCGAGGCCGTGATCGACAAAGACTTCGCCTCGGCGCTGCTCGCGTCCGAGCTCAACGCCGACCTCTTTCTCATCCTCACCGGCGTTTCGAAAGTGGCCATCGACTTCGGCAAGCCCACCCAACACTTCGTCGACCGACTAACCATCGCAGAAGCCGAAAAGCATCTCGCCGACGGACAGTTTCCGCCCGGCTCGATGGGGCCGAAGATTGAGGCCGCGATTCAGTTCGTGCGCGCGGCGAAGAAGCAGGTGCTGATCACCGACGTCTACGTGCTGCGCGAAGCGCTGGCGGGGAAGGACGGGACGGTGGTGGGTTAGGTTGGATCGAACGCGCGCAGCCGCTCGTATGTCCAGATCCCGTAGCCATGCCCGTCCGCCCAATTCGGCTGCAGCGCGTAGTTGCCGACCGGCTCGACGGAATTGAGGATGAACGACGCCGGCGTGTAACGCTGCGGCAGGCCGCCGGCCATGCGGCCGAAGAGGTCCGGCTCGCCGGAGCAGACGGCGCACGGGCAGGCGCGGCGAAGCTCTTCGAGCGGATAGTAGGATTCGTGGCCGTCGTCCCAGACGACGACGAACAGATCTCCGATTACCTGATAGCTTTGAGGGCGCATGCTTCCTCAAGTTTATCCCGCGCGTAGACGCGGGATCTCCGGTGCAGATTTTCGGCACCTTACCGTTGAACGCACCAGAGATGCCGCGTCTGCGCGCGGCATAAACTGTAGAAAGAATGCCGACTTATAGATTGACGATCGAGTACGAAGGCACTCGCTATTCCGGTTGGCAGGCGCAGGGTAACACGCAGAAGACGGTCCAGGGCCATCTGCTGAAAGCCGCGCGCCAGGTCCTCGGCGAGGTCGACATCGGCGGTGCCGGGCGCACCGATGCGGGCGTGCACGCGGCCGCGCAAGTCGCGCATCTGCGCGCGCACAAAACGCTCGATCCGCTCCTGCTCTCGCGCAAGATCAACGACCTCCTGCCGCACGACATCAGCGTCTTGAATGCCGTGCGCGCGCGCGACAACTTTCACGCGCGCCACGACGCCGTCTCGCGCGTCTACCTCTACCAGATCTCAACGCGCCGGACCGCGTTCGCGAAATCGTTCGTCTGGTGGATCAAGGACACGCTGGATTTCGAGGCGATGCAAACCGCCGCCGCGGCGATCGCGGGACGCCACGACTTCAGCGCGTTCACCGACAAGCGCCTCGCCGCCGACGAATCGCGCATCGTCGTGGTCGAGCGATGCGAGCTCGCGCGCGCGGGCGATCTGATTCTCGTCCGCATCGCCGCGTCGCACTTTTTGTGGAAGATGGTCCGCAAGCTGATCTCGCTGCTCGTCGAGATCGGCCGCGGCAATGAAAAAGACATCGCCTCGCGGCTCAGGAAAAACGCGGAGCTCTACGCGCCGACCGCGCCGCCGTCCGGGCTGTTCCTCGAGGCGATCGTGTACGAGAAAGAAACGTTCGACCGCCCGCTGATCCCGATCGTGCCGGTGGAGCGATGAACGAAGCGCAGTTGATCGCGCGCGTTCGCGAGCTGTTCTCGAATCGCATCGGCGACGACGCCGCCGTCGTCGACGGTCAGGTGATGACCGCCGACCTGCTCGTCGAAGACGTCGATTTCACGCGCGCGACTCCGCTTCGCTTCGTCGCCCGGAAAGCGCTGGCCGTGAACCTCTCCGATCTCGCGGCGATGGGCGCGCAGCCGCAGTACGCGCTCCTCTCGCTCGCGCTGCCATCCGCCGACCTGGCCGAGGCGCTGCTCCCCGCGTTCGCGGAGATGGCGAAGCAGTACGCGATCGAGATCGTCGGCGGCGATTTCTCGCGCGCCGAGAAACTGACGATCGCCATCACCGCGATCGGACGCATCGTCACGCGGCCGCTGCTGCGCAGCGGCGCGAAGCCGGGCGATCGCGTGTACCTCTCGCGGCCGATCGGGGGGAGTGCGACGGGATTGGCGTTGCTTGGTGGAGCGGCGGGCTTCAGCCCGCCGGATGACGAACGGCGGGCTGAAGCCCGCCGCTCCACAGGTTACGCCGAGCGCGAGTTCGCCGAATCCGCGATTCGCCGGCAGCTCGATCCCGAGCCGGAAGTCGCGCTGGGATTGAAGCTCGCCGCCATCGAACAAATCACGTCCTGCATTGACGTCTCGGATGGTTTGTCGAGCGATCTGCATCACCTCTGCGATGCATCGAACTGCGGCGCGGAGATCGAGCGGGAGCGCATCCCGGTCTTTCCCGACCTGCTCACGTTCGGCCCGCGCCTCGGCATCCCCGTCCGCGACGTGGTGCTGCACGGTGGCGAGGAGTACGCGCTCCTCTTCACCTCATCGCTCCGCGAAGCGGAGCTGAGCACGCGTTTGAAACAGCCCGCGTACGCGATCGGACGCATCACGCGCGAGCGTGGCGTGGTGTTGAAGGGTGAAGGTCCGCTCGAAGCGCGCGGCTTCGATCACTTCGCCTGATTGCGAAGGTTCGACGCCGCGACGGCGCAGACGAACGCACCGATGCCGAGGGTCGTGCGGACGGCGTGCGCGCGCATCCAGTTCTTCGCCAGCGACTGCGAGCGCGTGCTCGGATAATCGGTCGGCGCCTGCGCTTCCAGCTCTTTGTTGATCGGCACCGTGACCATGATCGTCGCGGCGAGCACGCCCGCGAGCGCGACGGCGGACGCGGAGTCGAGCACGCGCCGCACCGGAACGCCGCGCGGCGAGGCGATTGCGAGCGTCACCGCCGTGCCGAGTGCGACCGGGCCGATCGCGTTGAAGAAGGAAGCCGGCTCGATCCGCGTGCCGTCCTCGCGAGGGCGCTCGTCCTTCCAACCAGGGACGAGCGCCGCTTCGCCGAATCCGAGGGAGCCGGCGAGCAGTCCCGAGGCGGTGAGATTGATGAAACGGAGAACGGATTCGATGGTGCGGTTCACGAAGAAATAGAGTAGCAGAGTGGGCGCCACCGGACGGCAGCGCCCACGCGGAGCTCCGCTACTTCTGCAGCTTCTTCTCGAGGTCCTTCAGGCGCGTCTCCAACTCGCGGATCCGCGTCTGCAGCTCGACGCAGTTCGGCAGCGCCTCCACCCGCGCGCGCCACTGGCTCGGGTCGGGAACGGTGATCCGGAACTTCTCCAGCTCCTCCGGGTCGAGGTTGCGGAAGTACCGCGGCAGCTCGATCTCCTTCTCCGCGAGCGTGGCGACGAGCGTCTGGCGGTTGCGGCCGCGCAGCACGTCGACGCGCACGCTGTCGCCGCTCTTCTTGT
>DATFHJ010000396.1:0-5166 GCA_035248585.1 Thermoanaerobaculia bacterium | reverse complement strand
CTCTTTCTGATCTTCGTGCTGCTGTTCACCACATTCAACTCCGTCAAACAGGCGGTCCTGATCTACACCGGCATTCCCTTCGCCATCGTCGGCGGCGTGCTGTTCCTCGCACTGCGCGGGATGCCCTTCTCGATCTCCGCGGGCGTCGGCTTCATCGCGCTCTTCGGCGTGGCCGTGCTGAACGGCGTGGTGATGGTGAGCTACATCAACCATCTTCGCGAAGAAGGACGCACCGTCGAACAGGCCGTCACCGAAGGCGCGCAGATTCGTCTGCGGCCCGTGCTGATGACGGCGCTCGTCGCCAGCCTCGGATTCATTCCGATGGCGCTCGCAACGTCGGCAGGTGCGGAAGTGCAACGTCCGCTGGCGACGGTCGTCATCGGCGGCTTGATCACGTCCACGCTCCTCACGCTGCTGATCCTGCCGACGCTGTACGGCTGGTTCGAGCGCGACAAAGAGGGGCAGAATGCGCCGGAGCAGCAGCAATGAGCCAGGAGCACGCACACACCGCCGCGGGCGCGAACAAGCGCAGTCTGGCGATCGTCTTCGGCCTGACGATGATTTACCTGATCGCCGAAGTGACGGGCGGCCTGCTCACGCACAGTCTCGCGCTGCTCGCCGACGCCGGTCACATGCTGACGGACGTCGCCGGTCTCGGCATGGCCTTGCTGGCGATCCGTTTCGCCGAGCGGCCGGCCACGCCGGAGCGGACCTACGGCTTCTATCGCGTCGAGATACTGGCCGCGCTGGCGAACGCGGTGGTGCTCATCGGCGTCTCGCTGTACATCCTCTTCGAGGCGTACGAGCGTTTCAGGAAGCCTCCGGAAGTGCAGAGCGGCGTGATGCTCGTCGTCGCCGCGATCGGTCTGGCGATCAACATCGCCGGGGTGTTCATCCTTCGCAAAGGCTCGACCGAGAGTCTGAACCTGAAGGGCGCTTACTTCGAGGTGCTGTCCGACATGCTCACGTCGGTCGGCGTCATCGTCGCGGCGGTGATCATGCTCACCACGGGCTGGTATTACGCCGACCCGCTCATCTCGGCAGGCATCGGTCTGGTGATCCTGCCGCGCACGTGGAAGCTGCTGCGCGAAGCGGTCGGCGTGCTGCTCGAAGGAACGCCGTCGGACGTGAACCTGACGGCCGTGCGCGAGGCTGTCGGCCGCCTCCCGGGAGTGCAGGAGATGCACGACCTGCACGTCTGGACGCTGACCTCGGGCATGAACGCGATGAGCGCGCACGTCGTGGTGATCGATACGTCGATGAGCGATGCCGTGCTGCGTGCAGTGCACGAGACGATCACGAAGAACTTCAAGATCGAGCACGTCACGGTGCAGATCGAAAGCGTCGGATGGGGAGAATGCGAAGCGCACCTGTGATGCAACTCCTGTCATTGGCGCTCCTCGTCGCAGCCGCGTGCGGCGGCAAGGAGCCGCCGGCATCCGCGACGGTCGAGGAGGTAGCGCAGGAACGAAAACCACAGGTCGAGCTGCGCCAGGCCGGGCAGGCGACCGCGCGCCAGCCGGTGCAGTTCGTCGTCACCGCACGTTTCGATTCCGGTGAGCCGATGACGCTCGACCCGATCGGCGAAGAACTGATGCACGTTGTCGCCGTGCGAAAGGATTTGTCATGGCTCGCGCACGCCCATCCAAAGGCCACGAGCGAAGGGACGTACGCGTTCGAGCTGACGTTCCCGCAGGAGGGGGTATACGCCGTGTTCGCCGTCCTGGTCCCGTCAGGACGCGAGCGGCAGACAGTGCGCTCCGAAGTCGTCGTCGGCAGGAACGGCGAGACTACGCACGCACAGCTCGCCGCGAGCCCGCACGAAAAGCGGTTCGGCGCATACGACGTGAAGCTGGCGACGGAGCCCGAGCATCCATTCGCCGGCGCATGGACGACGCTCCAGTTCCACTTGTCGCGCGGCGGCACGCCGGTCACGAACTTGCGCGCACACGCCGAGTCGGGACACCTGATCATCCTCGACGCGTCGGCCGAGCACTTCGTATATGCGCATTCGACGGACGGCGAAGCGTTGCGCGGTGTCCGTGCAAAAGCGCATCTCCCCGCCGCTCCACCGGCGCTCCGGCCGCATCAGCATGAGAGCGACGAGCAAGGACCGGACGTGCAGTTTCATGCCCTCTTCCCGGCGCCGGGGCGGTACAAGGTTTGGGCGGAGTTCGCGCCGGGCGACGAGCACGTGACGGCGGATTTCGTGATCGATGTCGCGCAGAGCAAGGGAGGTATGCAGTGAAGAGAATGGTGATCGTGCTGCTGCTGGCAGCGGCGGCATGCAAGCAGGCACCCCCACCTGCAACCGATACGCATGGACTGGCGGAAGAGATCCACCACAAGCCGGAGCTGGCGCGTCAGATCATCGCGCAGGTCGTCGCTGAACAACACGGCGTGGTGATGATCGCGGAGGAGCTGGCGAAGAACGAGATGGCCTCCTCCACCGTCGTCGATGAGCTGATGAAGCATCCCGAAATCGCAAAGGCCATCGCCGACCGCTGCGAAGCGGCGCGAATCGCGGCGTCGGTGAACGACGGCGACAAGAAGTGACGATGTCGTGCATTCATGCACGGCGCGCCAACGGCCGCTGCTAAACCGCTCTCGATCGTGCAGTGCGAAGGAGCGCGATGCTGGCGAGACCCGCAACGCCGCATGACACGAAGGCCACCTTCAGCCCGAACGTCTGCGCCAGCACTCCGATCAGGAGTGGCCCCAGCATGTCGCCGATCTCCTTGAACGAGCCCGCGGCACCGAGAGCCGCGCCGATCTGCCGCTGCCTGGCGAGACGGCTCACCATCATGTCGCTGTTCGTCCAGACCGCACCGACCCCCAACCCGCCGGCGATCGCGATGAGGACGAGCAGAAGTCCGGATGCAAACGGAATCAGGAGGACGCCGAGCGCCGACAGGATGAGACCGACGAGCACGACCCGATTGGCGTCGGTGCGATCCGCCATGCGGCCGGCAAACGGCTGGATCAGAAGATAGGACAGCGTCGCTGCACCGACGATCAACCCGTTGTGGAGCTGGTCGTAGCCGAGCGAATGGACATACACCGGGAGAAACCCGAAGAGGATTCCGACCAGAAACATGTTCACGACGATGATGGCGTACCACGGCAGCAGCGCGCGCTCCGTAAAGACCGAGAGGAATTGCCGAGGCGAGAGATCGTCGTCATCTTCGAGCGGCGACTGCACTGCCGGTGAGGGAAGGCGAAGCGACAGCAGAAACGCGATCGCGCCCGCTGCGAACGACGCGACGAAGATCATGCGGAAGCTCGATGCCCAGACGATCGCACCGCCGACCACCGGACTGATGACGTACCCCGCCCCTTTGATCGCGTTGTAGATGCCGTAGGCTTCGCCGCGATTCTCGCCGTAGTACGAGGCGATGAGCGCGGCCGAAAGGATCGAGAGCGCGGCGGCGCCCACTCCCTGAAGGAACCGAATGACGATGAGCAGCTTCGGATCGACGACTAGAAAAAGGAGCGACGCGCCGCAGAACACGACGATCCCGAGGAGCATCGTTCGCTTCAGACCGGCGCGATCGGCAATCAGCCCGAACACCGGTTTCGCGATCACTTCGGCAAAGTCATAAACCGCGATGAGCGCGCCGATCATCGCCAGGCCGATGCCGACCTGCCGCGCATAGACCGGAAGATTCACGGCGACGACGTGCGCGCCGAACGACGTGACGAATGCGACGCAGCCGAGAATCACTGCGCGGCCGCGACCAGGCGATTTATGCACGGAAGGCGTCTCCATCGTTTTCCTTTCCGCGCATCGCACACCGCGTTCCAGCGTTCATCGAACGCGCCGAATGAGACCTCGTCTGAATCGAGGCTCGGAGCCACGGAGTAGAATCAGCGGTGATGGCGGTGGAGTCCGCCGACAACCGCTGCTCACGCGCAGCCAATGACTCCTGCAGATCACTAGAGGTGTCGCAGGAGTTTCGATGTGAACGAATCGGCATCTCGGCTGGAGGTCGACGCTTGATTCGTTTTCTTTGGATTTGTCTCGGCGGCGCGGTGGGAACCGGAGCGCGGTATCTGGTCGTGCTGTGGGCGGCGCGATCGTTGGGGACGGCGTTCCCGGCCGGGACGCTGCTCGTCAATCTCGTCGGGTCGTTCCTGCTCGGATTCCTCATGCACGTCGGCAGCGCCACGGAGTTGCTCTCACCGACTGTGCGACTCGCGTTGACGACCGGGATCATGGGCGGATTCACGACCTACTCGGCGTTCAGCTACGAGACCGCGGATTTCCTCCGCAGAGGTGCCGGGCAGTCCGCCGCGCTGAACGTCATCGCGACGGTGGTCGGCTGCCTGCTCGCCGTCTTCGGCGGCATCGCGTTTGGGCGGTTACTCGTGGGTGACTGAACGGACCGATCTGCGGTCGCCGTTTCCGGTGTGTGCAACATACTGCCCAGCGGAATGGCGCAGCGTTGTAGCCCGATGCGGCGCCGGCGCGCGACGCCGCATCGGAACCGCTACGTGGTGAGGTTGTGATGGAGTTGGTTGAGCTGAGCGATCGCCACGCGGAGGTAAGCGCGGAGCTTCTTGCTTCCCGTGCGGCGGCGTGCCGCCTGCAGCTCGCGCAGCGCTTGCTCGAGGAGATAGAGGTTCTCGTCCATGGCGCGGCTCCTTCATGAGACGAGGCGGATGCCCGCCGCTTCGATCTTCTCGTAGACCCACTGCGGCAGACAGAGGTCGGTCTTGTCGGCGCGGCAGTTGGAGTGACAGACGATCGTCGCGAGCTGGAAGCAGCGCGGGAAATCGAACGTGGTCGAGGGGTAGTAGAACGCCGGCTCGATGTTGTGGCGCTTGCAGATGTCGAGCGTGAGCGCGATGCCGGCGTCGAGCTGCGGTTCGTCGAGCTGCGCGAAGTAGCCGAAGCCGCGCCAGTCGTGAGCGATGAACGGGCCGTTGTAGACGGTGTTCGGCGTGTTCATGCCGAAGGCGTAGAGCCGGTCGCCGTCCAGATCGAGCGGGCCTTCGTTCGCGAACTCGATGGCGACCGATTGCTTGTCGTACGAGCCTTTCGTGCCCTTCAGCCCGAGATGGTAAATCCACGCCGAGTCATTGAAGGTCTGGTAGATCGTCGCGGTCGACGAGCCACGCCGCGCCGACGCGATCGGCCGTAAGGTTCCAGCCGTCGATCGAGGT
>DATFHJ010000395.1:0-8645 GCA_035248585.1 Thermoanaerobaculia bacterium | reverse complement strand
GAGCGCGGAAGAGAAACTGCTCATGCGCCTCGCCGGCGCGCTCAGCGGCCCCGTGCCGCTCGCGTTCCGCCTCTTCGGCAAACGCAAAGCCGCATCCGCGGCGACGCTTCTCGGATCGCTTGCCACGCGCTTCGCCTGGGTGGAGGCGGGACAGCGCAGCGCTAAGGCATCGCGGCCGTAACGGCCACACTGACCACCGCGACGCCGATCACCAGCCAGAGCCAGCGCAGCGACGCGGCGCGCAACGTTCTCTTTTCCACCCGCACGTCGAAGATCGCCGCGCCGATCGTTTTTCCCCACAGCGTCCACGCGCCGACGAAGTAATAAAAGGAGAGCATCAACACGAACGCGCCGAGTGCGATGCGCGCGAGCGTGCCCGAGGTCTGCGGGAGGAGGGGAGAGAGCGCGAGCGAGAGGGCCGCGAAAAGCGAGAGGTCGATCAGCAGGGCGAGCGTGTGTTTGAAGAGGCGACGCTCGGCGGCCGGACGACTCGGCGACTCGACGACCGCGGCCTCGATGACCTCCATCCCCTGCAATTCCATCTCGTCGAATCGCATCACACCCTCCCTGGAGCGGCGGGCTTCAGCCCGCCGGCTGTCATTCGGCGGGCTAAAGCCCGCCGCTCCACTACGCCGCGTGCCGCAACGGCAGATATTTTACGTAGATTCGGTACAACAAGTCCTTCGTCTGTTTGTCGTAGCGCTGCGCGAGCTCGCGGCTGCGCCTGGCGAGATCGTCGTTCGGATTCTTCTCGAGCACCTGATTGAACTCGGTGATCGCGTCGGCGGTGCGCTCTTCCTGCAGCGCCCTCGCGCCGAGGTTGAAGTGCGCGTCGAGGATCATCCTCTGCACGTTCGCGTTCTGCGGATCGGCGGTGAGGAGCGGCTGCAGGTTCGTGATCGCCTCGCCGTAGCGCTGCTCGGTGAACAGCTTCTTCGCCGCATCGAGCTGCGCCACCTGATTCGCGGCCGTGTCGTACTGCGTCTTCGCATCCGCCGGCAGCGGCTTCACGCGCTGCGCGTCCTCGAAGGCCTGCTTCGCCGCGACGTAATCGTGCTGCTCGAACGCCGCCCGCGCGGCGGCCACCTTCTCGTCGAAATACTGCGCCGCCGGCTTTCCGTCGATCATCGCCGCGCTGCCGGCCTTCTTCTGCTGCAGATCGGCGATCATCACCAGCGCCGCGTCGTGCTGCGGATCCGTCGACTTGATGTCCTGCAGCAGCGCGATGGCCTGATCGTACTTACCGCCGGCCGCGAGCACCTTCGCCCGCGCGATCACCGCGTCCGAGGCGCCGGCTGTCTGTTCGTCCGGCTTGTTCCCGAACTGCTGCAAGCCGAAATACACGGCCGCGGCGGCCGCGAGCACGCCGAGCACCACCAGCAACGGCATGACCGGCAGCTTGCGCGGCGCCGACGCCGCTTTCACTTTCTTCGGCTTCGCCTTCGTCTTTTCCGGTTTCGCCTCCGCCTCGGCGGCGGCTGCCGCATCGGGCGGCGGCGGAATGAGCGGCGGCTCGATGCCGGCCGGAAGCTCGTCATCGAAAAAGCCGACGTCGATCTTGTCGTCGACGAACGGTGACGCCCCGGCCGCCGGCGCTTCCGCGGCCGGGACATTCAGCTCGTCGAGATAATCGCCGGCCGTGGCGTTGTTCGGATCGAGTCGCAGCGCCTCGGTGAAATCCGCCTTCGCGCGCGTGAGGTCTTTCCGCTCCTTCGCGCTCAGCCCCGATGCGATCAGCACGTCGACCTTCTGCTCGATCTCGCGCCGCTTCGCCTTCGCCCGCTCGATCCGCTCCGACGCCTGCTCGTTCGTGACGTCGATCAGAAAAATGCGCGACCAGAGATCGATGGCCTGCTGATGATCGCCGGCATCGAACGCGCGGTCGCCGTCCGCGAGATACTGCTCGATCTTCTGTTGATCCTCGGACGACGTGCTGATCGACGCCGTCGAGAAGTCGAAGTCGCCCGGCGCCGGCGCTTTCGGAGCGGCGGTACCGCCGAACGCGAACGGCGAGTCGGACGGCGAGTCGAACGAGAAATTCGAGAACGACACTTCCTGCGGCTTCTCTTCTTCGAACGTGAAGCCGAAGTCCGAGGCCTGCGACGCGGAACGGCCGGTCACCGGCGCGCTGTCATCGACGACGAACGACGGGGAGGGCGGCGGCGCGGCCGGGCGCGGTCCGCTCTGCCGTCCGGCGAGTGCCTGGATGGCGCGGAGGACGTCGGGATGCGACGCATCGAGCGCGCGCGCTTTCTCGAGATCGGCGCGCGCCGCGGAGTAGTTGCCGGCGCTGATGTTCTGCTCGCTCTTGCGCACGAACTGCTCGATGAAAGGACCGGCTTCGAGCTTCTCGCGCGCCTCGTCGCCCAGCGTGCGCGCGTCGTCGTTCATGAAGTCGTCGCGGAGAATCTCTCCCGTCAGGTGAATCACGCGCTGGAAATCGCGCGCCGCCAGGGCCTGGCGCGCCTGATCGAGGAGCACGCCGGACTCGGTTCTCGGAATGAGCGCCTCGACGTCGATCGGCAGCGCCGGATTGCGCGTCTTCTCCAGCAGCTTCTTCGCCGGATCGAACGTCGGATCCATCTGCAGGATGAGCCCGCAGCCGGCGACGACCTCGTCCTTGCGGCCCTGCCGGTAAAGGTCCAGCGTCTGCTGAAACGTGGAGAGAACGCGGTCCTTCACCGGCGCCGCGAGAGAGGGATTCCCCGGGTAATTCACAGTGCCCGCGATTATAGGCGACCGACGGCGATGCCGTCGCTCGCCTATGAGCACGGCGAAGCTGAAGCTTCGCCTTTGGTTATAGGCGGACCGAATATACTCCGCGCGCATGGAGATCATCAGCACGCCTGACGCACCCGCCGCCATCGGACCTTACTCCCAGGCCATCAAGGTTCACGGCATGATCTACACCTCCGGGCAGATCGCGCTCGATCCGAAGACGAACGAGCTCGTTCCCGGCGATTTCGCGGCCCAGGCCAACCGGGTCATGAAAAATCTCCAGGCGGTCCTGCGCGCCGGCGGAAGCGACTTCAACCGCGTGATCAAGGCCACCGTCTATCTCACCGACCTCGACAACTTCAAAACGCTCAACGCGATCTACGAAGAGTATTTCGGCACGCACAAGCCCGCGCGCACGACGATCGAAGCGTCGAAATTGCCGAAGGGAAGCCTGCTCGAGATCGACCTGATCGCGCTCGGATAGCTGGCGCACGCGTTGCAGTTTCGGCGCTCATCATGCGCCCGCGTATCGCGGCAGTCTCGGCGGCCCTTCTCCTCGCACTCCCTCTCGTCGCGGCGACGCGGCTGACCTACGACGTCAACGGTAAACCGACGCCGCTCGAATGGCAGTCGTCGGCGTTTCCGCTGCAGTACGAAATCGATCAGCGCCTGCTCCTGGCCAAGCCCGGCATCGACTCGATGGTCGACCGCGCCTTCGATGCCTGGTCCTCGGTGCCGGAGGCGAATGTGCACTTCAACGCGCTCGGCGTCGTCGCCGCGGCGCAGAAGCCGGCCGACGGCCGGGTCGTGATCTCGCTGACGGACGAGCTCTTCAAGAACCAGGGCGCGCTGGCGATGACGACGTACACGTTCGACGACAACGGCCACTTCACCGACGCCGACATCCAGATCGATCCGTGGCTGCTGCAGGGCAACTTCAACGTCGACACCGCGCTGCGCCACGAAGTCGGCCACGTGCTCGGGCTCGATCACTCCGCGGTCCTGTCCGCGGTCATGTTCCCTTACGTGTCGACGGGCGATGTGCCGGTCGCATTCGACAGCGATGACCGCATCGCCATCGCCACGACCTATCCGAAATTCGATCCGAATCTCACCGGCGCAACGTTGACCGGTCGCGTCATGGGCGACGCCGGCGGCATCTTCGCCGCGCAGGTGGTCGCGGTCAGCGGTCGCGGCGAGCCGGTCGCGACGTCGCTCACGAACTCCAGCGGCGAGTTCACGCTCAGCGGGCTCCCGGCCGGAACGTATCGCATTTATGCCGAGCCGCTCGACGGCCCGGTCGATCTCAGTGCGCTGCAAGGCACGTGGCGCCAGGCGAAGATGACGTCGTTCCCGACCGTCTTCTACGACGGTCCGCCGCTGCACGTCGAGAGCGGCCGCGTCTACGGAAATCTCGTCGTCACGACCGCGGGCGTGGTGCAGCTGAATCCGCGCTGGATCGGCCGCTGCAACGGCAACGACGTCAACGTCGCGACGTCGCCTGTCAGCGTGCGCGCCGGCGACACGGTCACGCTCGCGATCGCCGGCGAAGGGTTTGTCAGCGGCATGACGCAGTTCGAGATCCTCAATCCCGCGTTCCGGCGCATCTCCGATTTCTCGTGGGGGCAGAACTACGTGAAGGCGTCGTTCACGGTCGAGCCTGACGCCGGCACCGGCTCGTCGATCGTGCTCGTGCGCAGCGGACGCGAGACGGCGACGCTCACGGGCGCGCTGCGGGTGCAGCCGATGGATTCGACTCGCAAGCGCGCTGCACGTCACTGACGAACTGGTCGTCATCCGGCAGCAGCGCCAGCGCGCGAACCGTCTTCCGGATCCCGGCGATGCCGTCGACGACGACGGGCTCGCGCAGCGTGATCAGCCAGCGCGGCTCATCGAGGAACGCAACCTTCAGCGCGTCTTTGCGTTTCGTCCACTCGCGGATCGGCTCGATCGACTCGATGTTCGCGAGCTCGATCGTCGCGCTCCAGCGCAGGCCGACGCGCAGATGCAGCGCGTCAGAATCCAACCATGAGCGGCGCAGCCGCAGCGCGTGGTAATCACCGAGGAACCAGAGCGCGCCCCAAAGATCGAGCCCGGTCCAGGCCCACGCGATCGTCGGCTTCCACGTGGCGAGGAAGAGATGCGCGGCGATGCCTTCGGAGGCGATCAGCACGATCGCGCAGGCGACAATCGAGCCCCACCCGCTGCGCTCGTGAAACGTGATCGCGCGGCCCTCGACGCGCTCGGCCTCACGCCACCAGCCCGTGAGCGCGTACTGCATGACCGCCGCCTCGGAGAGCAGCAGCGACGCCATGCGCCCTTCGCCCTTGCCGATGTGCCGGACCGCGGTCGTGATCAGCACGACTTCCAACGCGGCGACGAAGTACTTCAGATCGTGGAGGAAGAACTGTTGCGGCCGCGGGATCAGCACCGCCGCGACCATCGTGCAGACCACGAACAGCGTCGCCAGCGTCAGCGGCCCGGCGAGCTTCCGGCGCACGACGAAGAACCAATAGAGAAGAGGAATGGTGATCGTCAGATCGAACGTCACCCCCCACGCCGCGACGTCGGGATTCGCCGCGAACGCGCGCGAGCGCAGGACGACGATGCACGCCGTCATCACGAACAGCGCCGTGAGCGCGAAGCGGGCGGCCGGGCGGCGGAGAAGGGACGTGCTCACGATTTCATTTACGGGAACCGTGAACCGTGGTTTTCTCATCCCGGGCTCGTCACGTACGCGGCGGCCCAGGCGCGGCGAATCCGGCGAGACAGGGCCGGGTACAGGATGTGTCGAAACGGCTCGATCGCCATCAGGTACGGGCGCGTCAGCCAGGAAACGGGACGTACGTAGACGGCGACGTAGAGCCGATACCCGGCCGCGGTACGGATCAGCGCAGTGCTCACGTATCCGTGTACGGTCTTGTTGACGATTTCATAGAGCGCCTCGTTGGGAGACTGGTACACCACGACGAACGGTCCCCGATCCCATCGAAAGATGCGTCCCAGAAGACGCCGCACGCCGAAGAGGATCGTAGCGATCCGGCTTGGTGGCGCGGTCGAATGGAGCGCGCGAAGATCGGCGAGGCTCCGTCCATCGCCGCCGTTCGGAAGATCGACCACCGAGACATCGTGCAGACGCACATCCTGCAGCAGTTCGTGTGCGCGAAGCCTGAGGCTCAAATATTCGGCGGGCGAGACGAAGCTCATCGTGCGCCCAGCGCCCGCATGTCGCGGTTCTCCAGGACTCGCTTCGGGGCGCCCTCCCGCGCGGCGCGAATCATCGCGCGGCCGAGCTCCTCGGAGGTGATGACGCCGCCGGGCACGAGGACCCGGATCAGCGGCAGCAACGGACGGAAGAGGGCGTAGCTGATGCGCGTCCAGCGTGTCTTCGAGACCTCGCGATTCATCGGCAGCAGCATGGCCAGGCGAAACATGTACGCCGAGGGGAACAACGCCAGGAGGGCATCCTCGGTGCGCCGCTTCACCCGCGCCCACATCGCGTTTCCGCCGGTGCCGGCGCCGGAGACGTAGATGAACGTCATGGCCGGATTGATGTGCGCCAGCACGCGCGCCCAGCCGAGGGTCAGCTCGAAGGTCAGACGCGTGTAGTCGGCTTCGTTCATGCCGGCCGAGGAAACGCCGAGGCAGAAGAAGCATGCATCGAAGCCTCGCAAGTCCTCGCCGGCAATCCCGGCGAGATCGAACAGATCCTTCTGCACGATCTCGCGCAGCTTTGGATGCGTGTGATCGACGGCACTGCGGCCGATCGCGAGCACGCTCTCGACGCCGTCGTCGCGGAGACACTCGCGCAGAACGCTTTGCCCCACCATTCCCGTCGCGCCGAACAGAATCACCTTCATCAGGTGCTCCTCCTATAAGCTCTCGGGTCATGATGCCGGCGGCGGTCACCGGAATCGTCATCCTCATCGTCGGCGGCCTGATGCTCTTCGCGGAGCAGCGCGCTCCGCTGCGCCGCGCGGTCGAGCCGAAGCTCCGGCGCGTCGTCCGCAATCTCACGGTCGGCGGCGTCTCGCTCGCCTTCACCTCGCTCCTGCAGGCGCCACTGCTGCAGCCCGTGGCCGCGTGGATCGCCGGCGCGCACATCGGCCTCCTGCAGCAGGTGAGCTGGCCGCGCTGGCTCGAGATCCTGATCGCTATACTCCTGCTCGATTACACCCTGTGGTGGTGGCACTGGGCCACGCATCGCGTTCCGCTGCTCTGGCGCTTTCACCTCGTCCATCACGTCGACCGCGACCTCGACGCCTCCACCGCGCTGCGCTTTCACTTCGGCGAGCTCGTGATCTCCATCGGCGCGCGCGCCGTGCAAATGATCCTCATCGGCGTCGACTCATACGCATTGTGGCTCTGGCAGACCATTCTCTTTGCGTCCATCCTCTTTCATCACTCGAACCTGCGCTTCCCGCTCGCCCTCGAGCGCGTACTGGTCCGTTTCCTGGTCACGCCGCGCATGCACGGCATTCATCACTCGAACTATCTGAACGAAACGAACAGCAATTGGTCGTCGCTCTTGTCGTGGTGGGATTACGCACATCGCACCATGCACCTCGACGTCCCCCAATCCGAAGTCGTCATCGGCGTCCCGGCGTACGCAAACGAATCGGACGTGACGATCGGGAAAGTGCTGCTATTGCCGTTCAAGCGACAGCGAAAGGATTTTCAGCGCTCCGCGTACTTGCGCGCGCACCGCGCGATTCCAGGCAGAACGAAAGACGCTCCTGAACAATCCTCAATCAACCAAGGTTGACTGGCGAGACAACAGCGTTGATATGCGAGGCAACGGCATTGCCCCCTTTGGGCTAACTTTTAGCCCAGCGAAACAAGGCCCCTTTGCCTCGCGACGTGAACTTTTTGCCGCGGGCGACAAGGATCGTTGCCTTGCGAGTCAAAACGGTTGCGATGCTGGGAGCAACATTTTGATTCGCGAGGCAAAGTGGTTGATGCGCGACATAACCATGGTTGTGTGACGAAGCAAGCGCGTTGTCTCTCTGGGCTAAGAGTTAGCCCAGAGGGTCAGGGGGGTTGCCTCCCGGGGCAAATGTCTGGTCTCGCAAGGCAAGGGGTCTTACCTCGCGAGGCAAAGGTCTGGTCTCGCGGAGAGGGGGGCTTGCCTCGCGGGGCAAGCATCTCAGCCTGCGCCAGGTCACGTTGCCGAGTGACACGGTCTATTCTGTCGAGTACAACCACGCCGGAGGTCACGGATGAATGCAGGTTAAGAACAAACCCAGTCGAAGCGCGGCTTGCCGCATTAGAGCTCGAGCTCAATCGTCGCCCTGCTTCGCGACGACCCGGAGATTGTCTTCGGAAAGAGTAAGAAGACCGGCAAACGAATCGTGAGATTGCATTCTCGATGACGCGCCGTCTCCTCGTCATACTCCTCATCGCCCTCGGCGCGCTCTCCGGAATCCTGCGCGCGGCGAAGCCGGCCACGGTGAGCCGCGACGCGGAACAGATTCGCTCCCGTATATGGCACGAGCTCGGACTGCGCGATCCCGACCCGGACGGACGCAGCCGGCGCGTGGCGGAGTTTGAAGCGCGCTTTACGGCGAATCCGCGCTGGATGTTCCTCCACGCCAGCGCCGGCTCGCTCTTTCTGATCGCCGCGACGCTGCAATTTCTGCCGGGCGTGCGGAAGCGGTATGTCCGCGCGCATCGCTGGAACGGACGAATCCTCGTCGGCGCGGCGATGATCACCGCGGTCACCGGTCTGTATTTCGGAGTGCTCATTCCCGCCGCGGGCTTGCCGGAGACAGTCATCATTACGCTCGTCGGGGCGTGGTTCATTACGGCGCTCGTCAAGGCAGTTGTCGCCATTCGCCGTCATGAGACTGCGAGACATCAGAAGTGGATGACGCGCGCGTTCGCGGTCGCTATAGGAATCGCGACGGTGCGGCTCGTGGCCTTGATCG
>DATFHJ010000394.1:0-11354 GCA_035248585.1 Thermoanaerobaculia bacterium | reverse complement strand
AGGCCGATCGTCGAGACGTACTCTAGCGCCGCGGCGAGGGCGATGACGCCGGCGATGTTCGGGGTGCCGGCTTCGAACTTGTACGGCAGCGCGTTGTAGGTCGTCTTCTCGAATGAGACCGACAGGATCATGTCGCCGCCGCCCTGCCACGGCGGCATGGCGTCGAGCAGCGCCTCGCGGCCATACAGGACGCCGACGCCGGTCGGGCCGTAGACCTTGTGCGCGGAGAAGGCGTAGAAATCGGCGCCGAGGTCCTGCACGTCGATGCGCATGTGCGGCACACCCTGCGCGCCGTCGATGAGGACGAGCGAGCCGTTCGCGTGCGCGGCGGCGATCATTCGTTTGATGGGATTGATCGTGCCGAGGGCATTCGAGGCGTGGCCAACGGACACGAGCTTCACGCGCGGATTCAGCATCCGCTCGTACTCGTCGATCAGCAGCTCGCCGCTGTCGCTCACCGGGATGATCCGGACATTCACGCCCTTTTCCTCGCGGAGCATCTGCCACGGAACGATGTTCGAGTGATGCTCGATCGCGGAGATGAGCACCTCGTCCCCTTCTTTGAGGTTCGCGCGTCCCCACGTCTGCGCGACGAGGTTGATCGACTCCGTCGTGCCGCGCGTGAAGACGATTTCCTTCACGTCGCGGGCGTTGAGGAAGCGCTGCACGTACGCGCGCGCGTTCTCGTATTCGACCGTGGCGATCTCGCTGAGATAGTGCACGCCGCGGTGCACGTTCGAGTTTTCTTCCGAGTAGTAGCGGACGATGCGGTCGATCACCGCCTGCGGCTTCTGCGTCGTGGCGGCGTTGTCGAGATAGACGAGATGGCGCCCGCGGGCGAGGCGCTTGAGGATCGGGAAGTCTTTGCGGATGGCGTCGACGTCATATTCGACGCGCGTTTCAATGACAGCACTCATCGCGAGCCTCCTCTCCTCTCCGGCAGGCGGTCAGGCATGTTCTGGAACAGCGAGCGGCGGATCTGCTCGCGCACCGGCTCGAGCTTCATCCGGTCGACGATCTCGCTGGCAAACGCGTAGACGAGGAGGTTGCGCGCTTCCTCTTCGCCGATGCCGCGCGAGCGGAGGTAGAACAGCGGCTCCTGCTCGATCTGCCCGATCGTCGAGCCGTGATTGCACTTCACGTCGTCGTTGTGAATCTCGAGCGTCGGCTTCGAGTCGACGATCGCCGTCTCGGAGAGCAGCAGGTTGCGGTTCTCCTGTTTCGAGATCGTCTTCTGCGCGCCCGGCCGCACGATGATGCGCCCGTCGAACACGCCGCGCGCGTTCTGATCGAGGATGCCTTTGTACAACTCATAGCTCTCGCAGTGCGGCGCGAGATGATCGATGACCGTGCGGTTGTCGAGATGCTGCTTTGCCGTGCCGGCGAAGAGACCGTCGAGCACGATGCCCGCGCCCTCGCCAGCCAGCGCGACGTTCACTTCGTTGCGCGCGAGCGCGGAGCCGATGGCCACGCTGCGCGACGTCACTTGCGCGCCGCGCTCCTCGCGGATGGAGACGTTCCCGACGTGATACGCGTCGGCGGACTCGCACTGCAGCCGGTAGTGATCGACGACCGCGCCTTCGCCGGCGACGAGCTCCGTCACCGCGTTCGTAAAGTACGCGCCGCTGCCGGCGTACGTCTCGACGATCGCGACCTGGGCATTCGCGCCGACGACGATCTGATTGCGCGGATGCGACCAGATGCCGTCGCCGTGTCCGAGAAACAACAGATGAATGAAGCCGTTGATGACGGTTCCGGCGGGGATCTCGATCCGCGCGCCGTCCTGCATGTTCGCGTAGTTGAGCGCGACCATGGCGTTGCGCTCCCAGTCGGCGTAGTGATGCTCGTCGCTCGGAGCATTCAAACGCTCGCCGCTCTGGCGCAGCAGTTTCCCGTTGATGAACACGAGCTCGGCGAACGAGCGCGCGCCGAACGTCAACGGCGTCTCGATCTCGCGCGTCGCGTCATCGGTGCGCCAATGGATCTTCTGCAGCGGCGCGAGGTTCGTGTACTTCCACTCCTCGATCCGCGGTGTCGGCCAGCCGAGCTTCGCGAACGTTTCCGCGGCGCGCTCCTGAATCACGCGACCTCCTGCTCGATCCAGTCGTAGCCCTTCTGCTCGAGCTCTTCCGCGAGCTCCTTGCCGCCCGATTTGGCGATGCGGCCGTTCGCGAGCACGTGCACGAAGTCGGGCACGAGATAGCGCAGCAGGCGCTGGTAGTGCGTGATGACGAGCACGGAGTGCGCCTCGCTGCGGAGCGTGTTCACGCCCGTGGCGACGATGCGCAGCGCGTCGATGTCGAGGCCGGAGTCGGTCTCGTCGAGGATGGCCAGCTTCGGATCGAGCACGGCCATCTGGAAGATCTCGTTGCGCTTTTTCTCGCCGCCCGAGAAGCCCTCGTTCACGCCGCGATTCATGAACGCCTCATCGAGCTCGACGACCTTCATCTTCTCGCGCGCGAGCTGGAGGAACTCCATCGCGTCCAGCTCTTCCTCGCCGCGATGCTTGCGCATCGCATTCAGCGCGGCTTTGAGGAAGTAGATGTTGTTCACGCCCGGGATCTCGACCGGGTACTGCATCGCCAGGAACACTCCCTCGCGCGCGCGCTCCTCGGTCGCCATCTCGAGGAGGTTCTTTCCCTCGAACAGCACCTCGCCGGAGAGCACTTCGTACTTTGGACGGCCGGCGAGCACATTGGCGAGGGTCGACTTGCCCGAGCCGTTCGGACCCATGATCGCGTGCACCTCACCCGGCTGGATGGTGAGGTCGACGCCTTTGAGAATTTCCTTGCCGTCGATTCCGGCGTAGAGGTTTTTGATTTCGAGCATTGCTTCCTTCGTGTCGCTGGTGGAGCGGCGGGCTTCAGCCCGCCGGAACGTTTTCGGCGGGCTGAAGCCCGCCGCTCCACTACCCCACTGATCCTTCCAAACTCACTCCGAGCAGCTTCTGCGCTTCCACCGCGAACTCCATCGGCAACTCGCGGAACACTTCGCGGCAGAAGCCGTTGACGATCATCGACACCGCGTCTTCGGCGCTGATGCCGCGTTGCTGGCAATAGAAAAGCTGGTCCTCGCCGATCTTCGACGTCGACGCTTCGTGCTCCATCGTCGCCGTCGAGTTGCGGACTTCGATGTACGGGAACGTGTGCGCGCCGCATTGATCGCCGAGGAGCAGCGAGTCGCACTGCGAGTAATTGCGGGCGTTCTCGGCGCCCTTGAGAATCGTCACCGCGCCGCGATAGGTCTGCTGTCCGTGGCCGGCGGAAATGCCCTTCGACACGATCGTCGAGCGGGTGTTCTTGCCGATGTGAATCATCTTCGTGCCGGTGTCGGCCTGCTGATAGTTGTTCGTCAGCGCGACCGAATAGAACTCACCGACTGAGTTGTCGCCCTGCAGGATGCAGCTCGGATACTTCCACGTGATCGCCGAGCCGGTCTCGACCTGCGTCCACGAGATCTTCGCGTTCTCGAAGGCCTTGCCGCGCTTGGTGACGAAGTTGTAGATGCCGCCCTTGCCGTTCTTGTCGCCGGGATACCAGTTCTGCACCGTCGAGTACTTGATCGTCGCGCCCGGAAGCGCGACCAGCTCGACGACGGCCGCGTGCAGCTGATTCTCATCGCGCATCGGCGCGGTACAGCCTTCGAGGTAGCTGACGTACGAGCCTTCGTCCGCGACGATCAGCGTGCGCTCGAACTGTCCCGTGTTCGCGGTGTTGATGCGGAAGTACGTCGACAGCTCCATCGGACAGCGGACGCCCTTCGGGATGTAGCAGAACGAGCCGTCGGAAAAGACGGCGCTGTTGAGCGTGGCGAAGAAGTTGTCGGTGTACGGAACGACGCTGCCGAGGTACTTGCGCACGAGCTCCGGATGCTCGCGAACGGCCTCGGAGAACGAGCAGAAGATGATGCCGAGCTTCGCCAGTTCCGCGCGGAACGTCGTGGCCACGGACACGCTGTCGAACACCGCGTCGACCGCGACGCCGGACAGGCGCTTCTGCTCTTCGAGCGAGATGCCGAGCTTCTCGAACGTCGCCCGCAACTCGGGATCGACTTCGTTCAGCGAGTTCAGTTTCTTCTTCTGCTTCGGCGCGGCGTAGTAGCTGATGGCCTGGTAGTCGATCGGCGGGTAATGCACGTTCGCCCACGTCGGCTCGGTCATCGTCTGCCAGTGACGCAGCGACTTGAGGCGCCACTCCAGCAGCCACTCCGGCTCTTCTTTCTTGGCGGAGATGAAACGGACGATGTCTTCGCTCAGACCGGGCGGCGCGACGTCCGACTCGATCTTCGTGACGAAGCCGTACTTGTATTCGCGCGCGGCGATTTCCTGGATTTCTACGTTGCTCATATGAACTTTATCCCGCGCGCAGACGCGGGATCTCCGGTGGTACCGCGTTGCATGTCCATCGAGGATGCACCCGAGACTCCGCGTCTACGCGCGGAGTAAACTCGCCCTTCCTGGATTTCTACGTTGCTCATGACGCGGTCTCTCTGAGAGTCAGGTGCTGTTTATCGATCACCGGCACCGGCATCCCGCCGCGGACGAGATCGCCGAGCGTCACCTGCTCGAACGCTCCTTTGATTGCTCGGTTGATGCCGAACATGAAGCGGCGTGAAGGGCAGGCCACGCGGATGGCGCAGGTCGCTTCGCCGTGATCGTCGAACGTCTCGCACTCGACGAGGTCCCACGGCCCTTCGAGGATCTCGATCAGATGGCCGAGGGTCACGCGCTCGGCGTCGCCGTCGAACGAGTAGCCGCCGCCGACGCCGCGATGCGAGTTGACGACGACGCCGTGCTGCAGCGCCTTCAGCACCTTGATGATCATCGGCTGCGGCAGGTGGTAGAACTCGGCAATCTCGCGCGCCGCGACGGTCTGCCCTTCTTTTCGGGCGAGATAGACGCAGGCGAGCAGGCCGTAATCGGTGAGTTTCGAGATTTTCAGCATCGGTTTCAGCTTCCCCCAACGTGGGCGGGCAGAAACCGTACCACGTTGGTCCGGTTTGAACAACTAGCTGAAAGGGCGGGAGATTCCGGCTAAGCGCGCTCGTGCGTAAAGATCTCGCGAATGCGGTCCGCGACGTAGCAGTCCGCGATGCCGCCGGCGATCTCGTGGGCGGTCTCGCTCAGCTGGAGTTGATCGGCGGGAGCCTCGCCGCGGAACCGGCGGCGCAGGGTGGAGAGGGCCAGCGAGAACTTCGTATCCGACAGCTGCGCGATCCCGGGCAGCTCCTCGAGCAGAACCGACACCGGCCGCTCCTCCAGCGTTTTGACGAACGTGGCCAGCTCGGAGATGGTCACGGCGGAGCGACCGCGGCGGATGAGCGTGGAGTCGAGGTCGATGGCCATGATGCCGGGCACCGCAGCAACGATCAGGCCACGTTAGGCGTCCGGCGTCCGCCCGCGAACAGCGAATCCCACAAACGAACAGCGGAAATCGCGCGCGTACTCGAAGAGACCGTGGCACTTCGCTTGCGCCCGGCTGCGCCTCCATGAACCTCCGTCATGCCATCCGCTCGCTCGTCGTCGACTGGCGATTCTCCCTGTTCGTTCTCCTCATCATCGCCGCCGGTATCGGTCTCAACACCGCGATCTACTCGATCGTCGACGCATCGCTGCTCCGCCCGCTGCCGTTTCCCGGCGAAGAGCGGCTGGTGCGCGTCTTCGCGAGCAATCCCGATGGCACGCAGATGGGGAACTCGATGTCCTTCCCGGTCTACAACGACTATCGCGAACAGAGCCGCTCGTTCGAGAGCCTCGCGGCGTTCACGCCGGACTGGGAAATGGACTTCGCCGTGAGCGGGCGCGAGCCGCAGCAGATCCTCGGCGGCCTCGCGTCCGGCAATTACTTCGAGACGCTGGGCGTCACCGCGCAGCGCGGACGGATGTTCGATGCGGACGACGAGCGCGCGGCACGGCACGTCGTCGTGATCAGCGACAGCCTGTGGCGCTCGCAGTTCGGGTCGCGCGACGACATCATCGGCACGCCGGTGCGCATCAACGCGGCGAGCTACACGATCGCCGGCGTCGCGCCGCCGCGCTTCCGCGGCGCGACCATCGACGGCACGAACGACGTCTGGGTTCCGGTCTCCACCTGGGCGGCCGCACTGCCCGGGATGGGCACCGACAATCCGCTGCTCTCGCGCGCGACCGTCTGGATCATGGCCGTCGGCCGTCTGCGCGACGGCGTTTCGCTGGAACAGGCGCAGGCGGAGCTGCGGACGATCGCCGCGCGCCGCGCGGCGCAACAGGTCAAGGACGTCGATCCCTCGGCCACGCTGCTTCGCGCATCCGATGCGGCCATCGACATCGACAGCCGCGGCGGCATCCGGCGCGTGGCGATGCTGGTGACGCTGTTCGTCGCGCTGATCCTGGTGATGGCCTGCGTGAACGCGGGAGCGCTGCAGCTGGTACGCGGCGAGCGGCGCCAGCGCGAGCTCGCGATCCGCACCGCGCTCGGCGCGTCGCGGCGCACGATCCTGGCCCAGCTCGCGCTCGAAGGTCTGCTCCTCGCGGCCGCCGCGGGAGTGGCCGGCATCGCCCTCGCGCACGGGTTCGTCAACGGCTTGGCCAAGCTTCTCCCCGCAAACTTCCCGCTCATCGTGCAGGCATCGTCATCGTTCATCGACGCGCGCGTGCTCGCCGTCACGACCGCGCTCGTCCTCGCCTCCGCGATCGTGATGGCGGTGATCCCCGGCATCCGCTCGTCGCGTCTCAATCCGGCGGCGGTGATGAAGGGCACGCGCACATTGCCGCACGGCACGTCGCTGCAATCGCTGCTCGTCGTCGTGCAGATCACGCTTTCGGTCGTGCTGCTGGTCTTCGCCGGATTGATGGTCCGCACGCTGCTGCGCATGCGCCAGGTCGACCCCGGCTTTCCGACGCAGAACGCGGTCGTCGGCACGATCAGCGTGTCGCGGCAGGGTTATGACGGCGAGGCGCGCACGCGATTCTTCGACCAACTCCGCGCGCGGCTCGCGCAGATGCCGGGTGTGGTCGCGGCAGGCTTCGGACGCTCCGTGCCGGTGCAGGGAAGCGGGATGCGCTCGAGCGTGAAGGTCGCCGGCTACACGCCGAAGCCGGGCGACCCGGAGAACGTCGACTTCAATCCGATCACGCCCGGTTATTTCCGCGCGCTCGGCTTGCCGGTCGTGCGCGGGCGCGACTTCACCGAGGCGGACATGAAGTCGAAAACGCCCATCGCCATCGTCAATGAGGAGATGGCGAGACACTTCTGGCCGAACGGGGACGCGCTCGGCGGCGTCCTGATGGACGGAGAGGAGCGGACGACCGTCGTCGGCATCGTGCGGACGACGAAAGTGCGCAGTCTGCGCGAGGACCCGACGCCGGTGCTGTTCATCCCGGCGAGCACGTTCATGCCGCGCGCCGTCACGATGCTCGTGCGCGCGAACAGCGAAGCGAACGCCGCGAGCGCGCTCCGCAATGCCGTGCGCTCGATCGATCCACGCGTGCCGATCTTCCAGCTGCGCTCGCTCGCGGATCACGTCGGCGTGGCCACGCAGAAAGAGCGCGCGCTTGCGATCCTCGTGGGCGGCTTCTCCGCGCTGGCGCTGCTTCTCGCGTCGATCGGCCTCTTCGGCGTGGTCGCCTATCGCACCGGCGCGCGCCGCAAAGAGCTCGGCATCCGCATCGCCCTCGGCGCGCAGTGGCGCGACGTCGCGTCCATCGTGGTCGGGCAGACGGTGCGGCTGACGGCCACAGGCACGCTCATCGGTTTGGTCGCGGCGGCGTTCCTGACGCGCTTCGCCGAGTCGCTGCTCTTCGGCGTCATCGCCCGCGATCCTGTCACGTTCATCATCGTGCCGTGCCTGCTGCTCGCGATCTCCATCGCGGCGACGTTCCTGCCGATGCGCCAGGCGACGTCGATTGCACCTTCGCAAACTCTGCGTTACGAGTAGAAGGGATGGCAAGCGGCTTGCGAACTAATTAGATAGATGCGGACAAACGGACTCATCGCTGTAGTGACCATCACCGGCTTCCTCGCCGCGTGCGGCGGAAGCAGTACATCATCCAAGGCCAAACAACACGAATATGAAGTGGTGCAGGAAGGCGCCGCGGGCGGCGTGACGTCGACGATCCAGGGACCGGGCGAAGCAGTGCCGCCGATCACCGGAACGAACGCCGACACGACGACCGCGTTCACGATCAACACGACCACCGTAGCGCCGAACATTTCGACGGCACCCGGCACGCTGCCTCCGCCGATGCCACCGGCTGCGATTCCGCCGCCGATGACCTCCGCGACACCAGTGCCGGCACCGGCGCCTCCGCGGCCGATTGCCACGGCGCCGCGGCCGCAGCCGCCTGCACCGCAGCCGCCTCCGCCGCCGACGCAGACCGAGGCCATGCCGGAACCGGTCGAGCCGCCGCCTGCGCAGACCGACACCGTCGCTCCGCCGCCACCACCGGCCGATACGACGACCACGCCTCCGGCCGAGAAGCCGAAGGAGGAGGTGCCTCCCCCGCCGCAAACCGAAACCGAGGAGCCCCCGCCTCCTCCCCCACCGCCGCCGATGTAGTGGAGCGGCTTTAGCCCGCCGAGTTCTCGGTGGGCTAAAGCCCACCGCTCCACGGGGATCGCTTAGAATGCGCGCCCATGGCGCCGGTGACCTTCCAGTCACTCATCCTCACGCTCCAGAATTTCTGGGCTGAGCGCGGGTGCGCGATCGAGACGCCGATGGATCTCGAGGTCGGCGCCGGCACGATGCATCCCGCCACGTACCTGCGCGTCCTCGGCCCCGAGCCATGGAACGTCGGCTACGTCCAGCCTTCCCGCCGTCCGGCCGACGGCAGGTACGGCGATAATCCCTTCCGCCTCGGCAAGCACTACCAGTTTCAGGTCATCCTGAAGCCTTCGCCGCTCGATGTGCAGGAGCTCTATCTCGACTCGCTGCGCGCGATCGGGCTCGATCTCACCAAGCACGACATCCGCTTCGAGGAGGACAACTGGGAGTCCCCCACCCTCGGCGCGTGGGGCGTCGGCTGGCAGATCCTCCTCGACGGCATGGAGATCACGCAGTTCACGTACTTTCAGCAGGCCGGCGGCATCGACCTCGCGCCGATCTCGGCCGAGATCACGTACGGCCTCGAGCGGCTCACGATGTTCCTCTCGCGCAAGTCGTCCGTCTTCGACATCGACTGGACGAGCGGCGTTCCGTACGGCGCGGTGCGCAAGCAGGACGAGTACGAATTCTCGAAGTACTACTTCGAGCTCGCCGACATCGACCTGCACTGGAAGCTCCTCGACGCGTACGAGGGCGAAGCGCGCCGCTGTCTCGAGGCGAAGCTCGTCCTGCCGGCGTACGAGTGGACGCTCAAGTGCTCGCACCTCTTCAACACGCTCGACGCGCGCGGCGCGGTCTCGGTGACGGAGCGCGTCGGCGTCATCAAGCGCGTGCGCGATCTGGCCGTGCGCTGCGCGCAGCAATATCTCGAATCGCGGGAAGCGCTCGGGTTCCCGCTGATGCGTGGAGCGGCGGGCTTCAGCCCGCCGAATGACAAGGCCGGCGGGCTGAAGCCCGCCGCTCCACAGGACTCGAATGGCTGAGTATTTGTTCGAGCTGCTCACCGAGGAGATTCCGGCGTGGATGTTTCACTCCAGCTGGACGACGCCTGCCGACGCGGCGCTGGAGAAGCTCGTCGCGGAATGCGGCGGCGGGAAGTGGAAGACCGACGCGACGTCGCGGCGGCTGATCATCTTTCTGCGCGATCTCCCGCTGCGCGAAGCCGATCGCGAACAGGAAGTGAAAGGTCCGCCGAAGAAATCTCCCGAGGCGGCGCTGCAAGGGTTTCTGAAAAAACAGAACGCGACGGCGGACGACATCATCGACTCGCCGGATGAGTACTACCGCATCAGGAAGAAGATCGCCGGCCGCGAGATCGGCACGATCCTGCAGGAGCGCATCCCCGCGTTCATCGAAGGGCTGCGCTGGCCGAAGATGATGCGCTGGGGCGCGGGCGAGCATTCCTACATCCGCCCGATCCACTCCATCGTTTCGCTCTTCGACGGCGCGCATCTGCCGATCACGATCTTCGGCGTCGCGTCGGGAACGGCCACCACGGGACATCGCACGCTCGGCGCGGACACGTTCAACGTCGACTCGTATCACGACTACGTGAAGCGGCTCGAGCTCGGATACGTCGACGTCGAAGCGGAGCACCGCAAGAACGTGATGGTGCAGCGCGCGCTGGTGCTGGCGAAGCAGGCCGGCGGCGTGCCGTCCGAGGATGTCTCGATCTGGGCGCAGTGGCAGTACTTGACGGAGTACCCGGGCGTCGTGCGCGCGGAGTTCCGGCCGGAGTACCTCGCGCTGCCGGAAGAAGTGCTCGTGACGGTGATGCGCGTGCACCAGAAGCAGCTGCCGATCCGCGACCGCGACGGCAAGCTGACGAACTCCTTCCTCGCGGTGCTCGACAACGCCGGCGACCCCGAGGGCAACGCCGCGTACGGCAACTCCTTCGTCACCAACGCCCGCTTCGCCGACGCGCAGTTCTTCTACGACACCGATCGCAGGAAGAAGCTCGAAGAGCGGCTCGAGCAACTGTCCCACCTGCAGTTCCACGAGAAGCTCGGGAACTATCTGCAGAAGACCGAGCGCGTGAAGAAGATCGCACGGTCCATTGCAGAACGCGTCGGTGCGGACACCGAACAGGTCGCGACGGCCGCGCAGCTCTGCAAAGCCGATCTCGTGACCGAGATGGTCAAGGAGTTCACGGACCTGCAGGGAAAAGTCGGCGGCATTTACGCGCGGGAAGAAGGTCTGCCCGAGCCGGTCTGGCAGGCGATCTACGATCACTATCAGCCGGCGAACGCCGACGACGCGCTGCCGCGCAACCTCGTCGGCACGATCGTTTCGCTCGCGGATCGGCTCGACACGCTCGGCGGCTTCTTCGGCGTCGGGATCAAGCCGACCGGCTCGAAGGATCCGTTCGCGCTGCGCCGCGCGGCGCAGGGCGCGGTGCAGATTCTGCTGAACCGCGATCAACGCGAGATCCGGATTCCGGTGGGTGAATTGATCGCCGGGGACGATTTGATCGCCTTCTTCGCCGAGCGCGTCGCCACGATCCTCGAGGCCTCGGCGTGGCAATTCGCGTACGACGAGATCCGCGCGGTGATGGAGTCGGGCTGGCTGCAGATCCCGCTCACCGATCTCGTCGACCGCATCGCCGCGCTCAAGGCCATCCGCGACGAGCCCGATTTCCTCTCGCTCCTCGACTCCGCCAAGCGCATCACCAACATCACCCAGGATCACGACTCCACGAAGGTCGACGCGTCACTGCTCGAGCACGGCATCGAGAAACGCCTCGACGAGCTGGCCGATCTCGTCTCCTCGCAGAT
>DATFHJ010000393.1:0-17698 GCA_035248585.1 Thermoanaerobaculia bacterium | reverse complement strand
GCCGTCCACCGGCCGCGCGCTCATTCAGATCGACGGCCAGCGCGCGCTCTACAACTCCGCCGCGATCGGCATGGCCACCGCGCTTCTCGGCACGATGTTCATCGGGATGATCGGCTTCTACGTCGTCTCGAACGCGCTGCGCCGCGACGTCCTCTCGCGCTGCGGCTACGTCATCGCCTCGACGACGATGCGCGGCAGCGAATACATCGCCGGCAAATTCGCCGGCAACGTCGTCTTCCTCAGCGTCTTCATGCTCGGCTTCATGCTCACGTCGATGGCCATGGTGCTCGTGCGCGGCGAAGCGCCGCTCGAGCCGTTCGTCTTCGCGAAGCAGTACCTGCTGCTCGTGCCGCCGTCGATCGTGTTCGTCTCCGCGATTGCCATCCTCTTCGAATGCACGCCCGTGCTGCGATCGAAGTTCGGCGACGTGCTCTACTTCTTCCTCTGGCTGATGGTGATGGGCTCCGTCGTCGCGCTCATGGAGAAAAAAATGGGCGCGACGGCCGCGGCGTACTTTGACGTCTCCGGCTTCGGCACGCTCTTCCTGCAGTTGAAGGCGCTCTACGGCACGAATAAGTTGTCGATCGGGTCGTCGAACTTCGATGCCGCGAAAGGCGTCATCGTGTTTCCGGGACTGCAGGCGAACGCGCAGACGATCCTCGCGCGGATCACCGCGATGCTCTGGCCGTTGTCGCTGCTCGCCGTCGCGCGCGTCTTCTTCCATCGCTTCGATCCGTCGCGCGTGCGTGCAGTCCCGAACGAGAAATCGCGCCGCAGCTGGATCGGCCGCCTGAACTTCATCTCGAAACCGTTCGCGCGGCTCTTCGTTCGCCTCGGCCAGCTCGTCGTTCCGGCCGGCGGACGCCCGTCGCTCGTGCGCTCCGCCGCGACCGATGCGCTGGCCACGATCGCCGCGTTCCCGCTCGCCTCGCTCGCCGTCATCGCCTTCGCCATCGCCTCGCTGGCCTCGGATGCGAAAGCGATCCTCACCGGCGTCATGCCGATCGCCTTCGCCGGCTGCGCGATCGCGATCGCCGACGTCGCCTGCCGCGAGAAGCGCTCCGGCACGTCCGCGCTCGTCTTCGCCGCGCCGCTCCTGCGCGCGCGATTCGTGGCCTGGAAGTTCATCAGTGCACTGCTCTTCGCGCTGGCGTTCCTCGGCGTCCCGCTCGCGCGCGCAATTGCGCTGCAACCCTCGTCCGCGCTGCCGCTCCTCGTCGGCGTCGTCTTCACCTGCGCCGCGGCGACGACGCTCGGCATCGTGAGCGCGAATCCGAAGACGTTCCTCGTCTCGTTCCTGATGTTCTGGTACATCACTTCGCAGGACAGAGGCCTGACGCCGCAACTCGACTTTGCCGGCTGGTACGGCACCGCGACGCCGCTGATCATCGCCGCGTACGCCGCGTCCGCAGTTGCGCTGCTCGCGCTGGCGCATGCGTTTCACACGAGCGAATTGCGGCGGCGTTGGTAATTTGTCACCGGTTTCCTGCTAACACCGTTCTGCCTTTCGTCGTACACCCGAAGTGAACATGCGGCTTCTCGCGTACATCGTCCTTGCCGCGGCGATCCGCAACGGCGACGTGATCGACCTGCCGCGAGTGTGGGAGCTTCGCGGCGCGCCCGCCGAGACGCTGCTGCGCCGCGACCGCGTCCCCGCCGCGTGGAACGGCGAGGGCCGTTTCTCGCTGCCGCTGGAGATTCCGCCGGAGCTCGTGGGACTGCCGCTCGCGCTGGAGATCGACTCCGTCGGCGCCGCGGAGATTTTCCTCGACGGCCGCCGCCTCGCGTCGCGCGCGCACGACACGTCGCTGATCCCGCTGCGCCTCGATCGTGCGGGCCGGCACGACCTGACGGTCCACTACAAGAATCCACTCGATCGCGCGCTGTGGCGCGCCGGCTGGCACGCCGGTTTCTTCGCGCGCCTCGGCCTCGCGGATGCAGTGTCGCGCGCGGCGATCGAGCGCACGCGCGCCGCGGCGTTCCCGGTCTGGTTCTTCACCGCCGTCTTCCTCGCCTTCGCGCTGCTGCACTTCTGCCACTGGGTCTTTCAGCGCGACGCCACCGATCACCTCTGGTTCTCCGGCCTCTGCCTCACCAACGGCGTGCTGTCGTTTCTCCTCTTCTATAAATCGCTGACCCGCGACCCGCGATTCATGCTCGTCTCCGAGCCGGCCATGAACATCTTCGGCCTGCTCTTCGGCCTCTTCGCCCTCCGCTTCGTCTACGGCCTCTTCCCGCGCAACTACGCGAAGCGTGTCCTACAAGTCCTATCCGTCCTATCAGTCTTACTCGCCCTCTGGTCCCTCATCGATACTGGCACCGCCCTTCCCTTCGTCTTCTTGTTCATGCTCTCCAGCTGTCTCGAGCTCGCGCGAGTCGTGCTCACCGCCCGCGGCGCGCGCGTCATCGGCATCGGCGTCCTCACCCTCGCGCTCGGGTTCGGACTCGCGCTGCTGCGCAACCTCGGCATCCTCTCGCCGGCGCTGCTTCCGGCCGGCAACTACATCGCCTTCGCCTCGATGGTTGTGCTGATCGCCACGATGTCGCTCTACCTGTCGCGCGAATTCGCACGCGCCAGCCGTTACCTGCGGCGCCAGCTGATCGAGATCGCGCGGCTTTCCGAAGAGAAGCTCGAGCACGAGCGGCGCGAGGCCGAGTACCGGCGCAAAACGGAGGAGATGGAGGAAGCACGGGCGCTGCAGATGTCGATGCTGCCGCGCGAGGTTCCGTCGCTCGAGCAGCTGGAAATTGCGGCCTGGATGGCGACGGCGTCGGAGGTCGGCGGCGATTATTACGATTTCGTCATATCCCGCGACGCCCTTCTCCTCGGCATCGGCGACGCCACCGGCCACGGCATGCGCGCCGGCACGATGGTCACGGCCATCAAGGCCCTCTTCGGCGAGCTGCGCGGCGACGACCTCGCGCGCGAGCTGTCGAAGACGAGCCGCTCCCTGCGGCGGATGAATATGCGCCGCGTCGCAATGTCACTGACGCTCGCTCGTTTCGACGCCTCGGGACTCCTGCTCGCCGCCGCCGGCATGCCGCCCGTCTACATCCGCCGCGCCGACGGCCGCGTCGAGGGCGTCGACCTCCCCGGCTCACCCCTCGGCACCGTCGACTTTCCTTATCGCCAGCTCGAAGTGCATATCAACCGAGGCGACTTCGTCGTCTTCATGACCGACGGCCTCCCCGAGCTGCAAAGCGAGTCCGGCGAAATGGTCGGCTACGACCGCGTGATCTCGCAGCTACAACGCTCCGTCGCGAAAACCGCGCAGGAACTGGTCTCCGAGCTCGTCGCCTTCGGCGAGTCCTGGCGCGGCGCGCGGCCGCAGGACGACGACATGACCTTCGTCGCGGTGCGCGTGAAATAGCGCACCGGCGTCGATTTCCTCATCTCCGATTCGTCTTATGGAGAGGAGGGCAGGATTTGAAGATCACACTCGAGGTTTTCTTTCTCACGGTGCTCACCGTCAATGCCTGGGCACAAACGACACTGCCTGGACAGCTGGCGGGAGCATGGCGAGGCGAAGGCACGATCTTCGGGGCCGCGAGCAGTTCCGAAATGCGCTGGGAACCGATCCTCGGAGGGAAGTTCGTGACTCTGACCTGGCGCAACACCTGGCAGGGACGCGACGGAAAGCCCCAGGTGTTCGAAGGATTCGGCGTTTACAAATCGCTCGGCGACGGCAAGTGCGAAGGCTGGTGGTTCGACTCGCGCGGAGTTTCGTTTCCGATCGCCGCCACGTTCGACGGGAAACTGCTCACCTCTCAATGGGGATCCGCGGACACGGAATCCGGCCGAACGACCTACCGCCTCGTCGAGGACAACCTCATCGAAGTGATCGATTTCGTTCGATCGAAGGACGGCTCCTGGAAAGAATTCGCTCGGGCGACGCTCAAACGGACGTCGGTGTAAAGCTGCCGTCACTTCTTTCGCGGCGGAATGGCGCAGCCGTAATCGTGCTGGTAGGCCTCACGCATCCGTTCGACGTGCGGGATGAGATCCGCATGCTCCGGATCGCGCGCCAGCTCTTCGGCCGCGTAATAGATTTCCAGCGCCTGCTCCTCGGCCCGCGCGCGCTTCTGCTCGATGACGGCCGACAGATCGTCGGCGAGCGATTGCAGACCCGCCGCGACGGCGGCGTATTCGAAATCTTCCGCCGTCTCCAGCGGGAGCCCGTCGAGCGTGGTGCGGCCGTCGTCCGCCCGGCGCGGCGGAGCCTCGTCGAGGTACGGAATCGACGCGCGCATCTCGGCGAGCTTGCGAAGGATCGGCTCCGCGTTCAGCTTCCTCGTGGCCATCGGTGACTCCTTTCAAGGGACCGGGCGCACCGATGTGCGCCCGGTCCTGGACTACGGATCGTTGATTATGACCGGGGCTGCGGCAGAGGCTGCGGATCGGCCCGTTTTGCGCGCCGGCGGCCGAACTTGCGGACCTGACTCATCCGCTGGACGTGCGGCAGCCGGTGCGCGTGCTCTTCCTGGCGCACGAGTTGGCGGCTGACGTTGTACGCCTGCACCCCGGCCAGGCCGATGCGATGACGGCGCACGAGATTGGCGGCGGCGACCCCGCGCAACATCGAGCGCAGCTCGCTCTCGGCCACCGTCCAGCGCGCGATCTCATCCTCGGCGTGGTGCAGGTCCTCGGCCGTGTTGCCGATGGCCTCCTGCACGACCGGCGACGCGCCGACGACGCCGATCCCCTCCCGGGCAAAGTCGATTTGCACGGTCGCGAGCCGGCGGAATTGCTTGATCTCGCGGGGATCCGCCAACTGCACGAATTCCGGGATCTGCTGCCGCAGGACGCGCAGCTGCTCGACGAGCTGCTCGGGCGTGAGCATGGGCGTATCGGTTGCCGCTTCCTCGGCGTTTCGGGTGATCGAGCTTTTGACGACAGACATGACGAATTCTCCGTCCCTTCCTGGGACTGTTGTGAATCGGCGACGCTGGCCCACCCACCCCGCCGATCCGGCCGACGAACCCCGAAGTCCGGAACCTCGGGAGCCTGACCGGCAACGCGGACAGCACGCTGCCGGTCTACGCGGTAAGACAAGCGCTGGAGGAGCTCAGCTCAAACTCCACGTGGATCGCAACGGCCATTACACAAGCACTTGTCGCGTCACGCCTGAATCGGGACGTACTAGGCTACCCGTCGGTAGGTGGTTCCAACCCCTGCGCTCGATCTCCCGGCATGGCTCAACCGGTTCTGGCGGCTAACCTAGTAACCTGCGGCGGGATCCATTGTTTGTCAAGTGGAAATGTTGAACTCCCTCGTGCGGGACTCGCAATTCACACGCGCGGACTCGCAATTCACACGCGCGGACTCGCGATTCACGCGTGCGGACTCGCGATTCACGCGCGCGGACTCGCGATTCACGCGCGCGGACTCGCAATTCACACGTGCGGACTCGCGATTCACGCGTGCGGACTCGCGATTCACGCGTGCGGACTCGCAATTCACGCGTGCGGGCTCGCGATTCACGCGTGCGGACTCGCGATTCACGCGTAGGCGATGAAGGAGGCGTCGGTGTAAACTACGCCCCCTCTTCCTGAGCGGGCGTAGCTCAGTTGGTAGAGTAGGAGCTTCCCAAGCTCTTGGTCGCGGGTTCGAATCCCGTCGCCCGCTCCAAGCCTAAAAGCCTGAAACCACCTGCTTTACCCGCTAGTTCCATCCCTAAGGCTCAATTTAAATTAGTGGTTTGGGTGTCACTCCGGGTGTCACTGCTGACGCGCTACTGACGATAGTTGGGAGCCCGATGCATCCGTCGAGCGCGTGTTCATCGGTTTCGCGTACCGATCTGACATGCGTATCGTGCAACCTAAAGAAGGTGGCGAATTCGTCGATGATGACGACGCCGTGATCCTACTTAGAAGACTGAGTCGAGTTCGTCGTGGCCATCTGCTGAGGAGCAGACGTTGACGCTTGAGCTGGCGCGGGTTGCGTAGGCACTAGTGGTGCCGCAACTTGAATCGGTGGCAGAACGCCCCGCACAGGTGCTTCACCAAAGCAGCCGACATCCGATAGATCGGGGAGCGGAACGTGAGATGACTCGTTGGTCATCACTTTTTCTCCGTCGCTGACGTGCCCGAGGAGCTGGTTGTCGTGCTCGACGACGAGCTGCTGCTGGATGAACTGCTGGGCTGCGGGACGTTGATCGGTGGTAACACGGCCTTGTCAGGGACGTATCCCTTCTGAACTTTCTCGCCGGGGATGATGGGCAAACGGTCGCGGTTGTTGTCGGTCATGGCTTGTTCACTTTCGGCGGAACGGTCGGGGTGATCGGTGGAAGGTGTCTATCACCCGGCTGAACCGGTCGCACTGCTACGACTTTGACATCGGTCGGACTCTTTGTTGTCGCCACAGCTTTAGGCTCCTTTTTGATGAATACCCAATTTTCAAGTGCGAACCAGCCGAAGCTGATTAGGCCAAAAAAGAAAAACGCACCTGAGCACCAGTTGAGAAATTTTACCGCCTTGCGGAAGAAGTTCAGCGTGGGCTTGAACATGGCGGCGAACGTCTTCTGCCACATGAGCGTAACTCCCCATGCGGTCATCGGCGATGTGGGAGAGGGCGTATCTTCAGCAGGCAGACCCGTTAACTGGCGATAGCGCGTGTCGAGATCATCGATCTCTCCCTCGAACGCCTTCTGCGAAGTGAGATGCGAATAGATGGTGGAAACGATGGCCGCGCCGAAGAAGATCCACGATGTGTAGAGCAGGCCCTTGGCGTTCGGGTTCTTGACGACCTTTTCGAGGAACGTGAATGACAGCGCAACTGCACCGGCTGAAAAAGTCAGGATGGTCTGGTCGTAGGCTTTTGACTGTTCCTGCTTCCCACCAGAGAGGCGCGTCCGTTCGCTCAGATACAACTCGTAAGCCCTGAAGAGCTTCTCATCGATCGGCTTTTCGATAGCAGATGTTGACGGCGCGGGCGGCTCTTCCGGGGGATGGTGGTCACTCTTTTCTTCGCCGCTCATTACTTGGCCCTCGTCTCGTTCATAAACCGGAGCCGCGCCACACGTACGCACGGCTCCGGCTGAAGACCTGTGTTGTTAGTGCTTGTTGTCCTTGACCGACGACTCGTTGCCGTAGGAGTCGGAATCACGAATGCGACCATCCGGACGATGGATGACGACACCGCTTCCTTCCTTCTTCGCAACGGGGATCGCCGCGTTGATGGCCTTCTCCTGCGTAGGATGGACCGAGCTTGCGCGGTCGTTCCCGGCCTTCTTGACGGCCCACGAATCACCACCATCACGGGGAACGACGTGAACGTTTTTCTTAGACATGTTCAGGTACTCCTTTTTACATGTTGATCGGAAGGCCCGGCGTCATCGCTGACGCCGGGGGCAAACAGCTACTCGTTGACAGCCTTGTTGCGGGGAACCTTGATGCGGAGTCGGAATGCCTTCCGACCGAAATGCGAGGCATGGATGATCTTCTTGGTCTTCCAGTGACGGAATGACTTCACGAAAATCTCCACTTCCTCGACGTCGGCGGATGCGTCGCTGCTGCGTGAGTTGCCCATGAGAGACACCTCCGGCTTGTATTACCGCCTTTGGGCAACTTGACGGGTGGGCTAGAATGCAGTTGAGAACAGCGCCCGTCTCATCAGAGATGCGGCTAACTCTGAGGGCTGCAAGTTGACGCTTGCAGCCCTTGCCTTATCGACCACTCACACGATGATCTGGCTCCCTCGCTGCCGGAATACTCCCAGTCGAATCTCTGCGGACCGGTACGAGACGCCAAAGGTGTTCTGAATCTCCACCTCAGATAACGACCCTCGGTGGCGTTGAAGCACATCGAGAGCCTTCCCCGGCATGAGCATCGATGCGGCGAAAACGTCGGCTTGCCACTCTGTGTCCTCGTACACGGGGTAATCGAACTTGATACCGCGCTTGAGCGCTGCATCGGCATGTGGGCTGTGCGACAGCCGAAGCAGTTCTGAAGTATGGAGGTAGACGTGCCCTAGCTCGTGGGGCAATGAAAACCGAGCGCGGTGGCCATCGTTCTCCAGATCCTGATACGTCTCGGGCGAGAGGATGATGTCGATCCGATCTTCAGCGCGGTTGTACGCAGCTTGAGCTTCGACGCCGTGAGGCAGGGGCTTCACGCCGTAGTTGAGAGGGATGGATCGACCGTTGAATCGGACGCCGAACTCGTCGAGCCGTTCAAACAGCGCGACGCTTGGCAACCGATCCGTGGGCGAGAGTCCCATCGCGGATCGTAGACCCTGCGCGATTTGTTCAATCGCGTGATAACTGCGTGGGCGTTCTGCTCGGTAGCCGCGCTGTCCCATGACGTTAATCCTCCTCGCTTTTGCCTTTCAGAATCATTCCGATGGTCCGAAGATCGTCGTCGGACAGATCACTCCACCGTCGCTCAAGAGCTGCTCCCACCTGCCTTGCTGTCGAACTCACCGTTGTTGCATCAAGTCGAAACTGACTACGGCTTTCTGCTGCTGCTTCTAGCAGTGGCTTCGGGTTGGTGGAAAGAAATCGCGCAACGTCGCGGATGCGCTCTTCGGTAAGCGGTGGACGGTAGCCCCGTTCAACGTCTGAGATGTACGGAACGGAGACACCGAGGTGGCGAGCGACATCACCCATGCTCTTGGCTTTGCCCTTTCGCAGTCGCCGGAGTAGCTCTCCAAACTTACTTGCCATAGACCGTCCCTCCTACGTTCATGTACTCTACTATAAGCCAAACAGGTAACGATGCAACAAAAAAATCGAGCTGTGGGGGCCCGCCACGTCGCAGTTCGTGGTTTGGGGTGCCACTCCGGGGCCACCGCTGACGCGCATGTGATGCGGCGCTTTCGCGATCGTGCTGACGGGCGTAGCATCGTGGCGTCACGATCATTCGCTGTCCTCTCCAGTGCTTGACGAGAGTTCCGGCAAGTTTCCATCGCTCACATCTGCGGCGGTGGAAGCCCTCCAAATCTTCTTTGTGATGCCGTTGATCCGGCAGCGACGCTTTGGTCCTGTGTCGGTGATCTTCCCTTTCAGCTTGAGGAGGTTAAGGGGCTGACAGAGCGACGAATCCGGGATGGCACATCCGGTTAGTTCGTTGGTGACGGCTAGTTGACGCTTGGGGATCGTTGATGACGGACGGTGATGCGCTCTGCTCCCGAATCCCCAAGCATCACCAACCGTCTCCGAACACCCTCCCTGCTCCCCAAGCTCTTGGTCGCGGGTTCGAATCCCGTCGCCCGCTCCAACATCACCCCCGAACCCGAACCACCGCCACCGCGCCAATCGTCACCGCGAACACGATCAGCATCCATCCCGAGAGCGTTGGTGCTCCGGCGGGTCCGATCGCGTTGAGGGTCGCTGAGGCGGGACCGCCGGGGGGAACGCCCGTTCCGGTGACCTGCGACGTGGTATTGACGATCGGGCCGGCGATCGTGGCGTGCATGAGCACGGGAACGCTGCAGGATGCGTTTGCGCCGAGCGTGACGTTGCTGAGCGACCATCCGGTTCCGGTGAACACTGCGCTGCCCGCGGTACAGGTGTAGGCGCCCACCTGATCGGGAACGAGACCGGTTGGATAGGTGTCGCTGAAGCTGATTCCGCTGACCGTGAACGCGTTTGGGTTCATGATCGTCACGGTCATCGTCGTCGTGGCCGCGCCGCCGACCGCGACGGTCGAAGGATTGAACGACTTCGACATCGTGAGCGGCAGGCCCTGGGCAAGAAGCTGCGGTCCACACACCGCGGCCACAAGGATCACCAGAAACAGGGGGCGCCGGAGTACAAGCATGGATCCGCTCCTTCGTCGATGTGCGGCGAAGTATAGCTCGCGCCCGCCCTCACCATAGAAGGGCGGGCGCGATCACGTCAGTAGCTGACTCTCAGCTGATAGTTCGCGCGCGGGACTGACGAAGAACGGTACACGAGCACGAACACGTTCATCGCCGAGGTGGTCGTGTTCGTCCAGGACGCCTGTTCCGGGGTCGTGCCGCTGTTGTACGAGAACGCCACGTAGTTGCCGGCGGCGTCGTAGATCTCCAGGCTGTAGTCCTGCGTGAGACCGTCGAGCAGCGCCGTCACCGTGCTGCCCGCGGGCAGGCTCACGCGGAAGTAGTCGAGCTCATACGGGCCCGTCGACGAATCGTTGAGGAACGTTCCCGAGATCTGGTTGCAGCTCCCGGAGATCACCTGCGGCGCGGACATGCTGTCGTTCGGTTCCACGTCCGAGATCGAATTGCAGCCCGGCACGGCGTAGCTGACGTTCAGCTGATAGGCCGCGCGCGGGACGGACGAGGATCGATAGACGAGCGCGAACACGTTCATCGCCGAGGCGGTCGTGTTCGTCCAGGACGCCTGTTCCGCGGCGGTGCCGTTGTTGTACGAGTACGCCACGTAGTTCCCGGCGGCGTCGTAGATCTCCAGGCTGTAGTCCTGCGTCAGGCCGTCGAGCAGCGCCGTCACCGTGTTCCCCGCCGGCAGGCTCACGCGGAAATAGTCGAGCTCATACGGTCCCGTCGACGAATCATTGAGGAATGTTCCCGAGATCTGGTTGCAGCTTCCGGAGATCACCTGCGGCGCGGACATGCTGTCGTTCGGCTCGACATCCGAAATGGAGTTGCAGGTCGACTCCGGCTTGATCGCCTGCGCCGGCGTCCATCCCGGGTTCACGCCATCGCCCGAATAGGCACCCCGATACGTGGCGATGCGCGACCGTTTGTTGAAATCGAGATCGCGGTCGACCAGCCCGGTGATGGCGGAGTAGTCGATTGCCGCGCCCTGGAGCTGGCCGCTCTTCGGGTAGAGGTCGAGGCCCGATCCGAGAGCCGCCGTAGGGTTGTTCAGGTACGTCGAGGCCGCGCTGTAGGTCCCCGGCACGTTGTTGCTCTGCTGGCCGCCGGTCAGGGGCGTGGCCGCGAAGACGGCGTTGCCGATCACGCGCTGCTGGTACGCCGGGTCGGCGTTTATGATCGAGAGGCCGGTGCCGGTGGCGACGATGGTGTTGTTGAAGGCGTCGATTCGCCTCGGGTCGCCGTTGTTGTGCTGAAACCGAACCGCTGTGCCCAGGCTGTTCCGGAACAGGTTGTCGTGAAGAGCCACATTGCCTTCACCCTGGAACAGTGCTTCGTAAGGGTTCTGATAGAAGAGGTTTCCGTAAATCTGATAGAGATCCGAGGAGCCGTTGCCTGAGAGCGGCCAGTGCCCGACGAGGAGGTTCGGCCGCGCCCACTCGCCGGAATTCGAGCCCACCGCTTTGCTGAAGGTATTGTGGCGAATGATCGTCGTGCCGCTGGCCGGCGCGCCGAGCGCGGTGCTGCGGCTGTTCTGATGCTTGATCTGGACGTTGTAGCCGAGCGTGTTGTAGACCAGGTTGTACTCGATCACGGAATTCGAGAAGTCGGCAGTGCCGTCGGAGTTGCCGAAGTACATCCCGGTGCCCGTATTGCTGATCGTGGTCTGGCGAACGACCCAGTTCCAGGCCGGGCACTTGGTGCTGATTCCCACCTCATCCTGGAACTGGTTGAAGTTCTGGAGGTTCAATCGTTCGATCAGGATGTGATGCACGGGCCCGCCGTCCGAGTCGGCCTTGACGCCGTCGCCGGCCAGGCCCAGGCCGTCGAGCGACAGGTTGCGCAGGGCGATATAGCTCGAGCCGCTGAGACGGATGACGTTGAAGCTGTTGCTTCCCGTGAACAGGGCGGGCGAGCCGCTGGCCGGACCCTCGATGGTGATGCAGTTGCCGTTCGCGCCGTGCTTGTTCGAGAGCAGGAGGCCCTGCGTGTAGGTGCCGGCGGCGAGCACGAGCCGGTCGCCCGCGACGAGGCTGGCAATCTTCGACTGGTAGTTGGATGGGGTTGCCGGGATGTCGTTGAAGACTGTGCCGGTACAACCGCTGAGGTTCTGCGCCTCAATCGCCGAGGCGACGAGAACGAAAAAGAGTGTGGTGATGGTGCTTCGAAATAGAGTTTTGGTAGACATGGAAGTTCATTCCTATAGGTAGGTACGGCTGTCGAGACAGACAGCGAAACGGCGCTGCGTCAGGCTCAGGATTGAGCGACTTTCAGCGCACAACCGTCATTCAGGATGTATGCAACCAGGGAGCCGATGGCGTATCCTTGACGCGTTCTCCCAACAACTTTTTTGCGCGTGAGGAGGAGGTCCCATGAGCGACTCGACCCCGTGGACGCGGCGCGGTTTTCTTCAGGCCGTTGGCCGGGCCGGTGGAGCGGCGGCGGTGTACGAGACCATGGTTGCGCTCGGGATGGTCCGCGTCCCCGGCGTGTTCGCGGGACCGCCGGATCTTCCGCCGAACTCGGGCGCGGGCAAGCGCGTGCTCATCCTCGGCGCGGGCATCGCCGGACTCACCGCCGCATACGAGTTGAACAAGGCCGGATACGAGGTCGTCATTTTCGAGGCCCACGATCGCGCCGGCGGGCGCAGCTACACCGTTCGCCGCGGATACAAGATCGAAGAGAACACCGGCACCGTGCAGACCTGCATGTTCGATGAAGGTCCGGACTTTTATCTCAACGCCGGACCGGGACGGCTTCCGTACCATCACACCGCGATCCTGCATTACTGCACGCTCTTCGACGTCAAGCTCGAGGTGTACAACATGATGACGCGCGCGAACTTCTATCAGCGCGACAAATCATGGGACGGCGAGTCGCAGATCAACCGCCGCATCGCCAATGACACCCGCGGCTGGATCTCCGAGCTGCTCGCGAAGAGCGTCAATCGTTGCGATCTCGATGAGGACCTGCGCTCGCTGAACGTCAACAAATCGCAGTTCCTCGAGCTGCTCGCGTCGTTCGGCGACATCGATCCCGCCGACGACTACGATTACCTCGGCTCATCGCGCTCCGGTTATCTCATCGAGCCCGGCGTCGAAGAATGCGGCACGCTGCTCGAGCCGCTCACGCTGTCCGATCTCGTGCAATCGGAGTTCTGGAAATACCGCTTCTATCAGCCGGAAGAGTATGAATGGCAGCCGACACTCTTCCAGCCGGTCAACGGCATGGACATGATCTGGCGCGACGGCTTCCTGAAAAAGGGGCAGGTCGAGAAATTCATCCGCCACAAACGCGAAGTCGTCGGTGTGCACAACATCACCGAGGGCGGTGTGGCCAAGGTGAGGGTCACGCATCGTCCCTCCGGCAGCGACGGCGCGGGCGAGAGCATCACCGGCGACTACTGCATCTCCACGATCCCGCTGCCGATCCTCGCCACGATCAAGAACAACTTCAGCGACAAGTACGCGGACGCCGTCGCATCCGTGAATTTCGCCGACACCGTCAAGGTGGGCTGGCAGACCAACAGCCGCTTCTGGGAGACGCAGAACGAGATGTACGGAGGCATTTCGTACACCACCGATCCGATCACGCAGATGTGGTATCCGTCGTGGGCGTACTTTGGCAAGAAAGGCATTCTCACCGGCGCGTACAACTACGACGCCGACGCGCGCCGCTTCGGAAAGCTCTCGCTCGACTGGCGCCTGCGCGAGGCGATGAAGGGCGGACAGAAGCTGCATCCCGATTTCGCCAAGCACGTGCCGGTCGAGCTCGGTCTGTCGATCGCCTGGCAGAACGTGCCGTATCAACTCGGCGGCTGGGCCGATGACTGGACGTGCGACAACAGCGAGGAGGCGTATCGGACGCTGCTCAAACCCGACGGCCGATTCTGGGTCGCGGGCGATCAGGTCTCGTTCCTGTCGGGCTGGCAGGAAGGCGCGGTGCGCTCCGCGCATCACGTGATCCGCGGCATCGCCCGTATCCCGGCGCCCGTTGAAGCACCGGCGGCGCCGATCCTGAGGAAAGCACCGGCATCGAAACGGAAGGCGCCGGGCATCAAGCGGCGAACGAGGGGACTGCCGTAGCCGCAGAAACCGATCTCGCTCGTCTCCTCGCGACGATGAATCCGCACCTGCACGCGCGGCCGGTCGTGTTCTGCACGGTCGACCGCGCGCCGGATCTCGATGCCATTTGCATCTTTCGCGAAGCCGAAGGCGTGACGCTGATCCTCGAACAAGAGGAAGCGGATCGACGCAATCTCGGATATGAACAGCAATGGGCGTGGATCACGCTCACCGTTCATTCCTCGCTCGCCGCGGTGGGATTCATCGCGGCGATTGCGACGCGGCTGGCGCAGGCGGGAGTGAGCGTGAATCCGGTCTCCGCGTACTACCACGATCATCTCTTCGTGCCGTGGGAGCAGCGGGAGTTGGTGATGCGGTTGCTGTTGGACATGACGCGTTAGGCGCAATGTCAGGCGCGTTGCGCCGCTCGACGCCGCAACTCGTGATGCAACGCCACTCGTGCCGTAAGGCGCAGCAACGAACGCGGCGGGCCGTGCCCGCTAGAGGTCGGCCCAGCGTCGCAATAGATTGTGATAGACGCCGGTGAGCTGGAGCACGGATGCGTGATCGGGATGATCCGCGCCGAGGCGCTGAATGGAGAGATCGAGATCGAAGAGCAGCGTGCGCTCGCCGTCGTCGCGGACCATGCTTTGAATCCAGAAGAACGACGACACGCGCGCGCCGCGGGTCACCGGCCGCACGTGATGGAGGCTGCTGGCGGGATAGAGGATCATGTTTCCCGCCGCGAGCTTGACCGATTGCACGCCGAACGTGTCTTCGACCGTGAGCTCGCCGCCGTCGTACTCGTCGGGCTCGGAGAGGAAGAGCGTCGCCGAGAGATCGGTGCGCAGTTGATGCGCGGTGCCGGCGACCTGGCGGACGGCGTTGTCGACGTGCGAGCCGAACGACTGCCCGCCTTGATAGCGATTGAAGAGCGGCGGGAAGACGTGCAGCGGCAGCGCCGCGGAGCGAAAGAGCGGGTTGCGCGCGAGCGCGGTTACGATCGACTCACCGACTTCGCGCGCCACCGGGTGGTTTTCCGGGAGCTGCTCATTGTCCTTTGCGCGCGAGGACTGGTGGCCCGCGGTGACGCGGCCGTCGACCCATTCCGCCGCGTCGAGCCGCGCGCGGGCGTCGCGCACTTGCTCCTTCGTCAGCACGTTGGGGATCTGCAGCAGCATCAGAACCCGAGCTCCGCGCTGATGGACATCGTGCGGCCCGCTCCCGGGATGTAATGCCCGCCGCCGACGCGGTCGACGTACAACGCGTTCGTCAAGTTGTTGACGTTCAGGCGCAGCGTGAGCGAGCGGGAGACGTCATACGCGGCCATGGCGTTCGCCAGCCAGTAGCTCGGCACCTCGGCGGTATTCGTCGCGTTCCGGAAGATCGAGTCCATGTACTGCACGCCGGCGCCGATGCTGAACGCGCGCGTCACGCGCGCTTCGCTCCAGACGTTGAACGAGTTTTCGGGGACGAACGCCAGCACCGCGCCCTCTTCGAGCGGATTCGCCGAGGCCACGAACTCGCTTTCGAGATGCGCGTACGACGTGAGGACGGACCAGCGCTCGGTGAGATTGCCGGTGAGACTGAGCTCGACGCCGTCGACGCGCTGCTTGCCGTCGAGCACGTACGGCTCCGTCGTCAGGCCGCGCGTGCGCGCGTTCGTCTTCTCCGTCCGGAACAGCGCCGCGGTGGCGATCGCGCGGCCGCCGCCCGATTCCCACTTCGCGCCGACTTCGAAGTTGCGATTCTTCTCCGGCGCGAGGTTCACGTTGTTCGCGGACGTCGGCGTGTCCGAAAGCCCCGCGCCCGCGGCCGCCGCTTCGACGGTCGGATTGAAGGACGTCGCGAAGCTGGTGTAGATCGTCGTGTTCGTTCGTGGCTTGAACACGATTCCGGAGTTCCAGCTCAGCATGCGGTCGTCGCGCCCGAGGCGCGATTGCACGTTGGTGGCGAGGTTCGTGAGCGTGTAGTCGACGTCGACTGAATCCCAGCGCAGCCCCGCCGTCACTTCCCAGCGCGAGCCGAGCTGCATCGTGTCGAGCGCATAGATCGCCGCGAGCGAGAGCCGCGTGTCCTCTGGGTTGCCGAGGTTCGCGGGCATCGGACCGATCGGGCTCTCGTGCGGATTCGGATTCGTGAGCGTCGTCTGCGGCTGATTCGTCGTCTGCGACTGCCGCTGAATGAACGTCGTCTCGCGGCCGACCTCGACCCCGGCGACGAGCGCGTGCGCGCCGAAGTTGCCGGTGACGCTGGTCTGATTCGTCAGCTGGCTTTGATCCATCAGGCGCTGCTGCAGCTGGCGGTTCGGCGGGCGCGGCGCGGTGATCGCGGAGTCGCGGTGATTGTCGGCCCAGCGCGCGATCGTGCGCAGCGTCCAGCCGTCGCGAAGATCGCGCTCGAACGTCGCCGTGGCGACGTCGTTGCGGACCTTCTCGTAGTCGTATCCGTCGAGTCCGTAGAAGTTCGTCTGATCGACGCGCGGCTTCGATTCGAACGCCGCCCACGGCAGGCCGTAGTCGGGAACGTTGTCCTGCGACTGATGCTGATAGGCGAGCGTGAAGCGCGACGGCTTGCCGATGCCGAGGGACAGCGACGGCGCGATGCCCCAGCTGCTGTTGTGCACCTCGTCGCGGCCCGGGACATCGGACGACGTGTACATCAGCGCGGTGCGCACCGCGGTGTTGGAATCGAGCGGCGTGTTGGTGTCGACGGTCGTGCGGACGTAACCGGCGTTTCCGGTGCCGACCGTCGCGCGTGTGAACGCCTCCGGCTTCGGAGTCTTGGTGATGAGATTGATCGCGCCGCCGGTGCCGCCGCGCCCCGCGATCGCGCCGGACGGGCCTTTGATCACTTCGACCTGTTCGAGATTGAACGCGTCGCGCGAGTAGGCGCCGCTCTCGCGCACGCCGTCGAGGAGGATGTCGTTGCCGGCGGAGAAGCCGCGCATGCTGAACGAGTCGCCCGGCACGCCGCCGCCCCCTTCGCCCGCCTGAAACGTGATGCCGGGCGTGTTGCGCAGCACGTCGCGCAGCGTCGTCGCGCCCTGCGCGAGGAACACTTCATCCGGAATCACCGCCACCGTGCGCGGCGTCTCGAGCAGCGGCTGCGTGAACTTCGGCGATGCGATCTCCGGCGCCGGCGCCGAAACGTCGATCGCTTCGCTGATCGCCGCCATCGTCAGCACCGCCGCGCGCCGGCCGGTGAAGCGATGCTGGATTCCGCTTTCGGAGAGCAGCTGCGTGAGCGCTTCGCTGTCCGACATCAGGCCCGTCGCGCCGGGGCTGTGCAGTGCATCGAGGATCGCGCGATCGAGTTGAGTGCGCAGCGTCACGCCGGTCGTCGCTTCGAACGCGCGCAGCGCTTCGGAGACCGAGCCTGCCGCGATCTCGAACCGGCGAAGCGGCAGTTGCGCGGCCGCGCGCGTCTCGGTGCCGGCGGCTCCGGCCGGAGTCTGTGCGATCGCGGCGCGCGTGCTGAATGCGGCGCACGCCATCATCGCGCCGGCGGTCATCTTGCGGAGTTGTTTCGATCTGCGTCCGCTCATGCGTTGCTTTCCTCTTCCACCAAAGGCTGCGGTGCAGGCGCGCCGCGCAGATAACGAGAGAATCGGCGCAGCGCGAGGGCCATGCCGGTGTAGACGAGCACCACCGCCGCCGCCGAGGCGAACATCGCGATGAGCTGTCCGATGATGCCGCCGGCCTCGCCGGTGTGAATCCAGCGCAGCCACGCGCGGGCCTGCTGGCCGCCCTCCTGCTGCGCGTAGGTCTTGTGCTCGACGAGCCGCGCCGTGCGCGCGTCGAGCATCAGCTGCGAGCGCTTGTCCGGCCGCGTGCCGTTGCCTTCGTCGAGCGCGAACGCGACCGGACCCTTCGCC
>DATFHJ010000392.1:0-5859 GCA_035248585.1 Thermoanaerobaculia bacterium | reverse complement strand
CGGCTCGAGCAGCAACGCATCACGATCTTCCAGCGTCGTCGCTCCGAGAATGCGAAAAACGAGACGCAGTTTCTTCGCCGTTTCGGGAATGCCGCGAAACCGCGCCGGACTCTGAAAGCGAAACGGGATTCCGTGGATCGTGCCGCGCTCCAACGACTCGAGCTCGGCGCTGCTCGTGAACTCGGCGCGATCGAGCGTCGCGCGATCGTCCGCGTTCATCGTGTTGCGCGCGAACAGATTCAGCAGCATGCGCAGATCCGATTCCCTCGCCTCGATGGGCTCCGCCGGTAGATTGTCGAGAAACCACGGCCGCGCCGCGGGCCTGCGTGGAATCGAGGCGATGACTTGCCATTGGAGCGCGGGATCGGCGATCTCTTCCGCCGCGGCGCGCGCGGCACCGGCGTCGCCGCTTTTCATTTCCAACCGCGCGAGCAGCGCCTGCAGCACGTCATTGCGCGGATGCTCGTTCATCAGCGCCTTCAGCGTCTCCCGCGCCTGGCGGAATTCGCGCCCGTGCATCTGATGCACGACGAGCCGCACGCGCGAGCCGACCGAACCGCTTCGCGCCGGCGCGGACGCCTGCCCTGCCGCAACGTGATGCTCGTAATCCGCGATCACGTCGTCTGCAAACGGGTTCGCGTCGAGCGACTGGATGAAGTACTGATCGCGCTCCTTCGGATCTTTCGTCAGACGCGCAAGGCCGCCGAGGGCCATGGCTTCGTCGCTGCGCCGGCTGAGCACGGCCTTGAATTCGCGGATCGCCTTCTCGGGCGCGCCGGTGGCTTCGTAGAACCGGCCCAGCCGCAGGTGCGCGCGATTGAAGCTCGTCAGGTACATCCCGCCTTCGGTCGTCGGAGCGGTCACCACCTGAAACTCTTCGCGCTTGCCGACGGACTTGCGCAGCGCGGCGAACGCTTCGCTGTCGAGCGACGCCGTGATCTTGAGCAGCACTTCCTCGGCTTCCTTCCCCGCCTCTTCCTTTCCGCTGTTCAGCAGCCCTTGCGCGAGCGCGAAGCGATCGACGTTCAGCTCGAGCAGCTCGCGCACGGTGGCGCGCCCGGTCGCGACCTTGCGCTCCGCCGCGAACACCGACATCCGTGCCGCGCCGAGCGCCTTCTCCGGCTTCTCGAGCTGGAACATGGCCACGGAGTAAACGTTCCAGATGCCGCGCGAATCGGCGGCATAGCGCACGGCCTCTTCGAGCATCTCGAACGCATCGACGCCGCGGTCGAGGGCCGCCAGCGCAGCACCGGCCCACGCGCAGGCCACCGCGTAACGCGGGAGCTCGCGTTTCTTGCGCGCGTCGTCGAGCTCGAGGCGGGCGAGCTGCAGCGCATCCTGAAATTCGCGCTCCGCCAGCTGGGGCTCGTTCCGCATCTTCCGCAGGTCGCCGAGGTTGACGTGCGCCGCGACCTTGGTCGCGAACTCGCCGCTCCGCGCCGCCTCCTGCATCTGCCGGATCTCGATGTCCGAGGCGATGCGCGTTTGCGCGTGAATGCTCGTCGCGACAATCACGGCCAGGAGCAGTCTCATTCGGCGAAATATCCTTTCCGGGCGTTGAGGATCTTCACACCGCCGCGCGCGCTCGTGATCCGGATCGCGCGCCATCCTTTCTTCTTCACCGAGCTCTGATAGGTCACGAGGTAGCGGCTGTTGATGTCGGCCAGGAGCTCGCGCATCGCGCTGCGCGCCGTGGCCGCCGAGACGACGGTGATCGAGCCGCCGGTGTTCTCGGCCGCGTTCTCGAGAAAGCGCGACGCCCGGTCGAACACGAGCGCGAAGAAGACGCTGTTCGTGCCGCTCATCTTGCGCAGCGCGTCCTCGCCGGAGATCTCGCTGTTGCGATCGCTGCCGTCCGTCAGCACGATGGTCATCGTCCGCTCCTGCCGGACCGTGGAAAGGACGGCATCGCGCAGGGACGTCCCGCCCGAGGGCTCGACGTTCGCGTAACGCGAAGCCGCACGCGCGCCGCGCGGGAGATCCTCGAGCTGCCCGAAGTTGTGATTGAAGAAGATGATCTGCGCCGTGTCGCCGTCGCGCAAAAGCTCGAGCGCATCGTCGATCGCCTGCAGCGCCGACGTGAGCTTCCCCTCGCCCATGCTGACCGAGCGGTCGACGAGAAACACGAAGCGGCTCGGCGGCCGCTCCGCGAAGACGTCGCGAACCGTTTGCCTCGCGCCTTCTTCGACGACCGTGAAGTCCTTCGCCGTCACCGTCGCCTTCGTCGTCGCCAGCACGCGCAGCGGCACTTCGACGAGATTGACGGTGATGGTCTCTCCGCCAATCGCCGCCGTGCGCACTTCCGCGACGTCCGTCTGCTGAAAGCGATGCGAGCGAACGTACGCCTTGACGTGCCGCGCCTGCAACGACGTTCCGAAGTCGAACGTCACCCGATACGGCGCCGTCCGCGCCACACCCACCATCGTCCCGTCGACGAAAAACTCCACGCGATCGATCTCCGACGCGTCCGTCGTGATCTCCAGCGTCGTCGCCCCGATCACCTGCGCCCCCTCCTGCGGCGAGACGAACTGCACCGTGGCCGCGGAGATGGGGAGCGCGAGGAGAAGCGCGCAGAGAAGGCGGAGCATTGGCTTAATGATTACGCGTTGAGTCGCTGGTGGCGAGACATAACAGTGAACATCGCCCCATTCACGCAACCCGTGGAGCGGCGGGCTTCAGCCCGCCGGGTTCCTTCTTCGGCGGGCTAAAGCCCGCCGCTCCACGGGAAAACCTTCCCAAGGACAGGCAGGATTGCCTGTCCTCCACTAAAATCGGGAGATCCGGTCTCGCCGACTTTTTCTCCTGCTGCTCCTTCTGGCCGCGCTCCGCGTGGCGGCGGAGGACGTGCAGGCGTTGCGCGCGCGGGCCGGGGTGCGGTTCTTTCGGTCGCTGCTGGCGGCGGATGTCGATCTGCCCAGGAAGGTGATCCCGCCGGATCAGTTGCTGATCGTGTTTCTGTATGTCGACGACCCGCGCGGCGCGAATGATTTGATGGCGCGCTTTGGCGAGCAGACGAAAGAGCTGCGGGGGCTGCCTGTCGTCACTGAGGCGACGAAGGATGTCGCGCAATACGCGCAGCGCGTGCCGGCCGGCATCTTCATCACCCAGCCGCCGAACAAGAAGGCGCTCGCGTCGATCATCCGCTACGGGATCGATCACCACGTCATCATCTACTCGCCGTACGAGGGGCACGTCGAGAGCGGCGTCCTTGGCGGGCTGTTCGTCGACGCGCAGATGCGGCCATTCGTGAACGGCACGACGCTCACCGCGTCGCAGATCACGCTCAAAGACTTTTTTCTCAAAGTGGCGAAGGTATATCAATGAAGGGAACGGTCGTCGTCGTCACGGCGGTCTTCGCCCTCCTCGCGCTGCTCCTCGGCGCGCTGGCGTTCGTCTACTGGAACGCCGTGCTCCACCCGCGGCTGCGCACGGAGGCCGTGTCGCAGGCGGAAATCCTCGCCAGCTCGCAGGCGAACTTCGTGACGAATGCATTGCGCGCGGACGAACAGGACCGCCGCCGCCGCACGATCGCGGCACTCGATGAGCTGCTCCTGCTGCGCGATGCGAAAAGCGGCATCCCGTACTTCGAGAGCGTCGACCTGCAGATCGACTACGACGCGCTGCACGCGCCGAAAGGCTCGCTCGATCTGCATCGCGGCGCGCGCGCGGGAACGGGATTCAAATCCGAGGTCGCGCTCTACGATCCCGAAACCTCGGAGCTCCTCGGCGTGGCCACGTTCCGCGTCAGCGACCGCTTCTTCCAGCAGCTCGCGCGCGACGTCCGCCGCGAGCTGGCGACCATTCTCGTGAGCGTACTCGCGCTGCTCACCCTCATGTGGGCCGTGCTGCTCAGCGTCCTCACGAAAATGCAGCGCCAGCGATCGGAGATCGTCGAGCAGGAGCGCCGCTATCATCAGGCGCAGCAGCTCTCGCAGGAAGAACTGCAGCAGGCGAAGGAGCTGGCCGAGACCGCGAACCGCGCGAAGAGCCAGTTCCTCGCCAACATGAGCCACGAAATCCGCACGCCGCTGAACGCAATTCTCGGCATGACCACGCTGGCGGCGAAGCGCCAGCCGTCGCCGCCAATCGCCGAGTATCTCGAGAAGATCCGTTCGTCTGCGAAGCTCCTCGCTGCGATCATCGAAGACATCCTCGACCTCTCGCGCATCGAGGCCGGGCGGTTGGAGATCGAGCGCGTCGACTTCGATCTCGATGAGCTGCTCGCGGATCTCTCCGACGTCGTCGGCGTGCGAGCCGGCCAGAAAAATGTCGAAGTGCTCTTCGCGACGTCGCCCGATGTTCCGCGCCGATTGCGCGGCGATCCGGTGCGGCTCAAGCAGGTTCTGCTCAATTTGCTCAACAACGCGCTGAAGTTCACGGACAGCGGCGAGGTGGTCGTCGAAATTACGCCGATCGCCGTCAGGCGCGAGCACGCGGAGCTCACGTTTTCCGTACGCGACACCGGCATCGGGATCCCGGAGTCGCATCTTCCGACACTGTTCGATCCGTTTACGCAGGTCGACTCCTCGAATGCCCGCCGCTTCGGCGGCGCCGGGCTCGGACTGGCCATCTCGCGCCGGCTCGTGCGGATGATGGGCGGCGATCTCGCCGTCGAGAGCACGGAGGGCAGCGGCAGCACGTTCCGCTTCAACGTCGAGCTCGACCTCGCGCGCGGCGCAACCGGACCGCGCCGCCTCGCCGACGAGTTCCGCGATCTGCCGGTGCTCGTGGCCGACGACAACGCCAACGCGCGCGCGGTGCTGAGCACGATGCTGCAGTCGCTTTCCTGCCGCGTCACGGCGGTCGACTCGGGAGAAGCGGCGATCGAGGAAGCGACGCGCGCCTCACGCAACGGCGATCCGTATCGTCTCGCGCTCCTCGACTGGCGCATGCCCGGCATCGACGGCGCGGAAGCCGCGGCGCGGATGTCGGGGCTGCGCATGCCGGTCATCCTCGTGACCGCGTACGAGCGCGAGTACGCGATGCTGCGCGCGGACGAGGTCGGGATCGACGCCGTGCTGCACAAGCCGGTGAGTCCGTCGACGCTGCATGACGCGGTGGTCAACGTGCTGACTCCCGCGGAGCAGCGGCGCCGCTCCGCGGACACGAAGCCGTATTTCCAGGGCGGCCGGCGCGTGCTGCTCGTCGAGGACAACGAGATCAACCGCGAGGTTGCGCGGGAGCTGCTGCGGCTCGCGGGGCTGCACGTCGTCGAGGCCCACAACGGATACGAGGCGCTCGACAAGCTCGATCGCGATTCCTTCGACGCCGTGCTGATGGACGTGCAGATGCCGGAGCTCGACGGCCTGGAGACCGTGAAGATGATCCGCGCCCAGCACCGCTTCCGCGAGCTGCCGGTGATCGCCATGACCGCGCACGCCATGCTCGGCGACCGCGAGCGCTTCCTCGACAGCGGCATGAGCGACTACATCGCCAAGCCGATCGAGGAGGAGCAGCTCCTCGGCGTGTTGAGCCGGTGGATCAATCTCACTCCTGCCCCACCTGCTCCCGAGCCCGAGGCGTTCCCGCAACAACTGCCCGGCCTCAACGTCGCCGACGGCATCCGCCGCACGAGCGGCAACAAGAACCTCTATCACCGCCTCGCGCTGGAGTTCGACCGCGATCTCGAGACCGTGCTGGCGAAGCTGCACGGATCGAACGTGCTCGACACGCTGCACACGCTCAAGGGCACCGCCGCGACGATGGGCGCGCGCCGCATCGCCGAGGAAGCGGCGGCGCTCGAAGCGAAGGTGCGGCGCGGGGAAGCGACCGCGTTCGACGAGCTGGCCGCGGCGATCGCGGAGACGCGCGGGAGCATCGCGATGCTCAGTGGAGCGGCGGGCTTCAGCCCGCCGGAAC
>DATFHJ010000391.1:0-11646 GCA_035248585.1 Thermoanaerobaculia bacterium | reverse complement strand
ATCGATTCATTGGTGCGCCTCGCCGAACTCCGCCGCGTGGCCTGCGTCGCGGAGTGGGTCGAGTCGGAGGAGAGCATCGAGCAGCTGCGGCGCCTCGGCGTCGGATACGCGCAGGGGTATTACATCGGGATGCCGAGGCCGCTCAACGATCTTCTTGGTGAACAAGTTCCGCCGGAGGTCCCGGCGGTTGCAGTCGCACGTTAGAGAGAGAGAGAGAGAAGAGAGGCAGGATATGGCGATCAACATGTTCATCAAGTTCGAAGACCCGGCGCTCGCCGGCGGCAGCACCGCGGAGGGACACAAAGACGAGATCGAAGTGCTCTCGTGGAACCACGGCTTCGCCCAGCCCACGAGCCCCACGCGGAGCACCGCCGGCGGCGGGACGGTGGAGCAGGCGAATCATCAGAACTTCACATTCACGAAGTATCTCGACGCGTCGACGAACGATCTGCTGAAGATGTGCTGGAGCGGAAAGCAGATCGGGAAGGCGACTCTGCGCTGCTACCGCGCGGACGGTGCGCGCGACAACCAGCCGGTCGAATACCTCCAGGTCATCATGACGCACGTGATCATTTCCAACTTCTCGGTCTCCGGCGGCCCGGGCGACGTGCCGGTGGAGAACGTCTCCCTCGACTACGGCACCGTTCAATACATCTATAAACAGCAGAAGCACGACGACGAAAGCGCGATGCACGACCTGCGTTCACGCGCGATTCAGTGAGCTCACCCATGCGCTACGTGATGAAACAAAAGCTGCTGTCGTGGGGCGATGACTTCTACATCCGCGACGCCGAGGGGCGCGAAGTCTTCTTCGTCGACGGCAAGGTGTTCTCGCTCGGCAATCAGCTTTCGTTTCAGGACCTGCAGCGCAACGAGCTCGCGTTCATCCGCCAGAAGCTCTTCGCGTGGGGAGCGACGTACGAGATCCACCGCGGCGGCGCGCTGGCGGCGGTGGTGAAGAAAGAGCTCTTCTCCTTCTTCCATCACCGCTTCACCGTCGACGTCCCCGGCCCCGACGATCTCGAGGCGAAAGGCGATTTCTTCGATCACGAATACACCTTCACCCGCGCCGGCCGCGCCGTGGCCGCGGTCTCGAAGCAATGGTTTTCCTGGGGTGACACGTACGGCGTCGACATCGCCGAAGGCGAGGATGAGGTGCTCATCCTCGCCAGCACGGTGGTGATCGATATGGTGTGCCACGACGATCGCAACCACACGCTGATGTCCTCTTAGCTGCAGCGGCGACACCACTCGCTGCAGTTGCGTTGCCGCCGCATGCCCGCGATGCGACCCTCGCACGCATGAGGAAACTGCTGATGCTTCCGCTGCTCGCCAGCTCCCTGCTCGCGCTCCACGCCGCTCCGCTGAAGCCTCCCGCGAAAGGGAAGATCCGCGTTGCCGTGGCCATCACCGAGGGGGCGACGATGATCGACTTCGCCGGCCCGTGGGAAGTCTTTCAGGACGTGCACATCGAGAATCGCGGCGACAGCCACGACGACATGATGCCGTTCGAGCTGTACACCGTCTCGGATTCGCGCGATCCGATTCGCGCCAGCGGCGGGATGAAGATCGTTCCGGACTACACGTTCGACGACGCGCCGGTGCCGCACGTGATCGTCGTTCCCGCGCAGCGCGGCTCGGCGCGACTGCACGCCTGGCTGAAGGCGATGTATCCGAAGGTCGACGTCCTCGCCTCGGTCTGTACCGGAGCCTTTCAGCTCGCCCGCGCCGGACTCCTCGACGGCAAGGAAGCGACGACGCATCACGACTTCTACGAGGGAATGGTCGAACGGCATCCGAACGTGAAGCTCGTCCGCTCCCGCCGCTTCGTGCAATCCGACGCCGTCATCATCACGGCCGGCGGCCTCTCCTCCGGCATCGACATGGCCCTGCACGTCGTCGAGCGCTACTTCGGCGCGGACGCGGCCGCGAGAACCGCGGAGTACATGGAGTACTCCAGCGATGGGTGGCGAACGAAATGACGCGCCGCTTGATGCTCGCTTTCTCGTTGGCGGTGGCGGCTTCGCTGCCGGCATCGGAACGGCTCGTCGACGTCGGGACGCACAAGCTGTTCGTGCGGCAGGAAGGTACGCGCGGGCCGACCGTCGTTTTCGAGTCCGGCATGAATCAGACCATCGCCAGTTGGGACAAGGTGATTCCCGAAGTGGCGAAGTTCGCGCGGGTCGTTGCGTACGATCGCGCGGGCTACGGAAAAAGCGAAGCGAGTCCGGAGGCGCCCGTGGCGCGCGAAGTCGCGCGCGAGCTGCACACGCTGCTCGCGCGCATTCACGCAAAGCCGCCCTACGTCCTCGTCGGCCACTCCCTCGGCGGGACCTACATTCGCGTCTTCTCCAGCATGTATCCGAAGGAAGTGGCGGGATTCGTCTTTGCCGATGCGGCGATGGTGTGGCGCCTCAACGCCTTTATGCGGCGCGACTTCTCCAACATGTACTGGGAAGGCGAGCGGGAGTGGGCCGAGAACCGTGAAAAACTGCCTCCTGCGAAGCGACTCGAATACGCGGCCATCACCGTGAGCGAGGAGCAGGCCCGCGCCGCGTGGCCTCTGCCGCGCGTTCCCGCGATCGTCATCACCGGCGCCAGGCCGCACGGGATGTTCGAGAAGCCGGAGGACGATCAGCGCTACATCGATGGCTGGGTGCAGATCCACCGCGAAGAGCTCGTCGACAAACTGCCGGGATCAAAGCACGTGATCCTGCCGGATACAGGACACATGATCCCGACCGCGAAGCCGGAAGCGATCATCGACGCGGTTCGCGAGGTGATCACTCCACCAACGCCCTGAGCCGCTCCAATGCCTCATCCCATCGTTGCGAAATGAGATCGAGCGCGCGGCGTGCTTCTTCGAGCCGCCGCGTGCGCAGCTCCCAGACCCGCTCGCGGCCCTGACGGAAGTCGTGCACGAGTCCCGCCCCGGCGAGCACTTCGAGATGCTTCGTCACCGCCTGGCGGGTCACGTCCGTGCCTTCCGTGAGCTGCGCGATCGACATCGGTCCGCCGGCGGAGAGGCGCGACACGACGCGGAGGCGGGTCTCGTCGCCCAGCGCGGCGAAGATGGGGGCGGATTGCTGGAGCGCGTTACGCGGTGACATTGTTCGTGACGTGGCTCTCGATGTTCTTCAGCTGCGCCGTCCAGCCGCCCTCGTTCATGCGGAACGCTTCGTCGCGCCGCTCGAGCGGAACCTGATCGAATCCGGTCTCGACGATCCGCAGCAGCGTCCCTTCCGGTGCGTCTTCGAGCGTGAACGTCACCAGCGTCGTCGGCTCCTGTGAGTAGTCGACGTTCGGATCGATGGCGTACGGGTGCCAGCGATACGACAGCCGCTGCTCCGGCTCGACGTCCACCAGCTCCAGGTGCATCCGCATGTGCTCGTACCCGGGATGGGTGATGCGTCCGCTGGCCCGCTCGCCAGCCGCGAACGTGCCGGCGTCATCGAATACCACGCGGAACCACGTGCCGAACTCGTTCTTGTCCGAGATGGCGCGCCAGACGCGGGAGCGCGGCGCGCGCAGCAGGATCTGTTTCTCGATGCGGTCGGGCATGTGCAACCTCCAGGTTGCGCATGATAAGGGCAACCATTTGGTTGCGCAAGTTCAGCGGCCGGGCGCGACGACGACCGGCTGCTGCTCGCGGTAGCCCGCCGGACGGAGAAACCGCTTGGTGTCCGCCGAGGGAAGCTCCTGGACCTCGTCCACGATCATGGTGGTGGTCTCGGAGTCCGGAATGCCGCCTTCGTACTGCCGGGTGAAGGTGACGACGATCTTCGACGGGAACTCGGCCAGCAGCCCGGGCGAGCGCGCGAGCTGTTCATCGACCGCGGCAAGGCCCGTCAGGAACGGCAACGCCGCCGGCCATTTCACCGCGGGCTGCGGATCCCGCGGCCACACTTCCGCGGTTGCGCGCACCTCCGAGCGTACGACGGTATTGTGGGGAATCGGGTCCTCGAGCTTGTACGACAGCTCGCCGATCCAGGATCCCGGCCCGTGCCTCCGAGACCACTGGATCTTCTTCACCGCCGGCGGCTTCCAGTTCATCGCGGTGGACTTCCGCGAACGGACGATCAGCGGCGGCCTATCGAGCGGAAACCAGGTCTGCAACTCGTCATTGACGCCGATCCACGTCTTCCCACCGTCATCGGAGAGAGCGTAGTCGTAAGTGTGCACCTGACCCTCGTGCACCTCCATGTCCGCGCGTACCTTCGAGCCGTCGACGAGGACGCGAACGCCGGTGAACATCATCACCGGATCGTTGCTCGATAGCTTCACGTGATACGCCGTGGCCGCATGCGCATGGACAGCGATGAGAGCGACCAGGAGGGCGCTGCGCATCAGGCGTGCGTCGCCATGCGCTGCTCCCGCGCCACGAACAGCTCGAGGTTGTCGATCTCGTCATCCGTCACCGGGGTGAGGGCGAGGTCCATGTACTCGTACTTTTTCGGATCGCGCTTCGCCTTCACGTAAATCCGGCGCAGGCCGGCGTACAGCGACGCCCAGCGTCCGAGCTTGCTGATCGTCTCCAGCGCGTATGACGGATAGAACTTCCACGCCGGAACAATCGGAAAGCCGGGGCGCCGGTCGCGGCGGAACTTCTTGCGGAAGAAGCCCGACTCCAGCGGATGCACGCCTTCGATGTGCAGCGAGCCGCCGAACCACGTCATCAGCAGAATGGCGTTGCTCGCGCTGGCGCGCTTGGCGATGAGGCGCCGCAGCACCGCCTCGACGTGGTCTCTGGTGTAGTACGTCTCCCACGCCATCCGGTACGTCCGCTCCCACTCCTCCGCCGACATTCTGGGATGCGGCGCGCAGACGTGGTTGAGGTCGTACTTGTTCATGTCGGGATCCACCACCACGCCGTTGCGCACGAGCGTCTGATGGTCTTCGGAACCCGGCAGCGGCGTGAGGAAGAAGAACTCCAGCACGTCGACCGGCAGCTCGTGTTTGATGATCTCGATGTCGCGCTTGACCGACTCGTAGGTGTCGTTCGGAAAGCCGAGGATGTAGCCGGCGTAGGTGAGGACCCGGGCGGACTTCCAGGCCAGCAGCATCTTGCGATACTCGGTGATCTTGTTCTGCCGCTTCTTCGCGCCGACCAGGCTGTCGGGATTGATGTTCTCAAGGCCGATGAACACGCGCTTCACGCCCGCCCGCGAGCACTTCTCGACGAAGTTCGGGATCTTGTGGCAGAGCGTATCGACCTGGATGATGAAGTGGAGCTTGAGCCCTTCCTCTTTCAACTGGATGATCCGGTCGAGGATCGCTTCCCACTCGGAGTTGCGCGCGAAGTTGTCGTCGGTGATGAAGAAGCTGTGCAGCCCCTGGGCGACGTTCTGGCGAAGGATCTGCTCGATGTCGTCCGGCGAGCGCCGGCGCGACTTTCGTCCCTGCACATTGATGATCGTGCAGAACGAGCATTGGAACGGGCAGCCGCGTCCGGCGTCGAAGCTCGTCATGTGCCCGGCGGTGCGGCCGGCGCGAGACTGAGTGATGATCGGGATCGGCGTGCCGCTGATGTTCGGCAGGTCGGCCATGTGGTTGTACATCGGCTTGAGCTGCCCGTTGTACGCATCGCGCAACACCTCATCGAGCCGCTCCTCGGCCTCGCCGGCGAAGAGGGAGATGCCGAGCTCGCGGGCCTTGTCGAGATCCGCGTCCTTGCCCTGGAGCATGCTGATCGTGCCGGAGACGTGGAAGCCGCCGATGCCGACCTGAATGCCGCGCGCGCGCAGCGGCCGGGCCAGGTCGAGCGCGCGGGGGAACTGGTTCGACTGCACGCCGACCATCATGACCATCCCGCTGCCGGCGTCCTCGATCATGCGCGCGAGCTTGCCGGGATCAACGCGGGTGTTCGTCTCGTCGTACGGATGGATCTCGATCTCGACGCCGTCGCCGAGGACGCGGCGCGCGGCGCAATCGCGCGCGAGGCCGTAGAGCGCCGCCAGCGAGTTCGACGGAATCGCCGAGCGGAACCACTGGATCACGTAGCCGTCATCGTCGTAGTGCGACGGCTTGACCAGCGCGAGACAGAATTTCCTGGCCATGGATTGCCGTGCATTCTAGCGTTTTTCTAGGCGGCCTCGTGGGGATTGCACAGGGCGATTGCGTGGATTTGGTTGTCGGACAACGGGTTCGCGTAACTAGCACAAACCACTGTGCATAGGGATTGTGGAGAGGTGTGGAAAACCGTCGAAAATGTAACAGCGAAAAGCCTTGCGCATTGCTCTTGCCGGACCTAGATTGACGTTCGCTTCAGCACGAACGCTCTATCGCAGATGTCAACGTGTTGAGGCGGCCGAGAAGGACGCGATAGGTCATCGAGGCAACGGTTTTCAGCGCGGATACTTTGTCGCAGTTGTCAACGCGCAGAAGACCGGCGACGGTGGGGCGACGAACCATCGGAGCAACGGTTTCAACGCGGATGCGCTATCGCAGATGTCAACGCGTTGAGAGCGTGGCCACGGCGGCGCGATGGGCCGTCGAGGCAACGGGTTCGGTGTGAACGCTCTGTCGCGGATGTCAACACGCTGAACGCGGTAGCAACGGTGATGCGACGGATCACCGGGGCGACGGTTCCAACGCGGATGCGCTATCGCAGATGTCAACGCGTTGGAGACGGGCTGTGACGGCGCGATGGGCCGTCGTGGCAAACGGGTTCCACACGAGCGCCCTATCGCGGTGCAAGCGTGAGGAAACCGGCCAAGGTGGCGCGATGGGCTGCCGAGGCAAAAAATTTGGCGCGAATGCCCCTTGGTGGATGTCAACGCGCTGAGAATGACTCCGGGAGACCAGGGATCCCGGGGTCAACCTTTTTTCTCCCGTCCTGCCGGTAGGGAAATCCTCTCCTCCTGCCACTCCATTAGTTGAAATGCGTTCCTCCGACCGGCGCTACCAGGTCTTCATCAGTTCCACGTTCAGCGACATGCGCGAAGAGCGGAAGGCGGCCATCGAGGCCATCTTCGACCGCGGGCACATCCCGATCCCGCTCGAGCGCTTCTCGCCCGCGAACGACTCCGACCTCCAGGTCATTCAGAAAGCGATGGCGAATTCGCAGGTGTACATCCTGATCCTCGGCCATCGTTACGGCGACATCGTTCCCGGGAAAGGAATCAGCTACACCGAGCTCGAATACGACCTCGCCCAGGAGCGCGGGCTCTTCACGCTCGTGTTCATGATGAACGATGCCCTCCTCGCCGAGAAGCGTCGCACCCTCGATCCGAACAACACCAAGGATGCCCAGGAGCTGAACCACCACGGCGAGCTGATGCGGTTCCGGAAGAAGGTGTCGACGCACTTTCGCAAGTACTTCGTGCCCGGTCCCGAATTCAAGTACATCGTCGAACTGGCGCTCAGCGACGCCCTTCCGGATTGCATTGCGCCCGGCTTCGTCCTCGAGCCGCTCGATCCGACGATCGCCGAAGGGGCGCGCAATGAATTCATCGGGGCGATCGTGTCGGAGCTGCGCAGCTTCGAAAAACTCTACGAACGGCTCGAAGAGCACAAGGACAAGAAGCGCGCCGCGGCGGAGTTTTTCGTCGAGTGCTACATGGACCGCATCGTGGCCGACCGGGTCAACCTCTTCTTCGAGTCGGGATCGACGGTCTGCTTCGTGGCCAAGGAAATGGCGGACATTCTCAAGAAGCACGTCGAGCTCGCGGCCGACGGCTCGCCGAGCATTCAGATCAGTACCAACAACGTGCTCGCCTACCTGCTGCTCTGGCTGAACGCGCGCATTCCGTGCACGAAATTTCCGTGGAGCCCGCCCGTGGAGACGACGTACGGCGCGGCGTATGGCGGACTGGAAAAGCTGATGCCGCTCTCGCCCGACTACAGCCTGCCACCGCTCAACGCGAACGCCTGGCAGGAGATCAGTCGCCTCAACGCGATGACCTACTCCCTTTCGAAGATGAAGCCGCCGACGCTGCTCCTCGGCGCGGCATCGGGTCTCCAGCTCTCCGCCGAGCCCCAGCCGGTGTTCGAGGACAAGAGCCTGCCCCAGCCGCGGATGGACGTATTGCGGGAACAGCTGCGCCACTGTTTCGGACCGCACGTCGGCAGCTATCACAACAAGATCTTCAAGCGATTCATGTACGCGACGGGGCTGCCGCTCGTGCTGTTCATCACGTCCGACAAGATCAACGCGCCGATCGACGTCGGCCGCTGTCATTTCATTCTCGACCGCGAGTACACATGGGCGCAGTTCGTCGCGGAGCATCCGCTGGCCTTCAGTATCGGCACCGACAGCGCGGACAAGGGGCGGTATCTCCAGATGTTCGACGAGCTCGGGTTTCACATCATCGATCAGAACAACGCCTCCAGCGTCTCGGCGTTCATCGCCCGGAATGACGCCTTCCTCGAGAAGTTCGAAAAGGCTCGTCCGCAGAAGGAAGCCTGATCGCACGAAGATGCCGAGCCCTTCACTCATGAATCCCGCGCGGTTCGCCGCCCTCTGGCGCGCGCTCGAGCTCCCCGAGCCGCCCGGTCTCTTCGACCGGCTGCGCGCGTCCTACGCCGAGCCGCATCGCGCCTATCACACCGCGCAGCACATCGATGAGTGTCTGGCGCAGCTCGAGCTCGTGCGCGAGCAATGCGAACGTCCCGCGGAAGTCGAGCTCGCGCTCTGGTTTCACGACGCGATCTACGACACCCGCGCGCACGACAACGAACCGCGCAGCGCCGATTGGGCGGCGCGCGAGCTCGCCTCCGCCGGCGCGTCGTCCGGCGTCATCGACACCGTTCGCTCGCTCATCCTCATCACCCGCCACAACGCCATTCCCGCCACGCGCGACGAGCAGCTCCTCTCCGACATCGACCTCTCCATCCTCGGCGCGCCGCGCGCGCGTTTCGACGAATACGAAGCGCAGGTGCGCCGGGAGTACGCCTGGGTTCCGGACGACGTCTTCCAGCGCGAGCGCGGAAAAATCCTGCAGAGCTTCCTGGCCCGGCCGTCGATCTACGCGACCGAGTTTTTTCGCGCGCGGCTGGAGGAGACGGCGCGGGAGAATTTAACGCGCTAGTTATTTCTTCGGCCGGTATTTCGCCGCGTCGAAACCTGCCACGTCGAACTCGAACACCGGCGCGCCTTCCTGATACACGTTCGGCGAGATGCGCACCGTCTTCGCCTTCATCATCTTCCCGACGAAGCCGCTGTAATCATTGATGAAAATCGTCTCCGAGCTGTTGTCCTCCGGCCCGGCGGCGGAGTAGCTCGTGGCCTCGCCGTTGTCGAACCGCACCAGTACCTTGCAGCCGCTGTACGACGGGCACTGGATCTGTCCCTTCTTGATGTTGAAGATGACGTTCTTGCCGTAGCGCGGATGCGTGCGGAGCGTGAGCGTTCCGTGCTGCTCGCCCGCGTACGGAAAGCGGAAGTTCACGGTGTTCGTGCTCTCCACGCTGGCCTGCGAGACCGTGCCTTTGGCCATCGCGTCGTTGCTGTTGTCGTACGACCACTGCGAGCCGGGCGTCGCCGCGGGCTCGGGAGTCGAACTGCCGCCGCTCGTCGACGGCGTGGAAGAAGACGACGTGCCTTTGGGCGATTTGTTGTCGTCGCCACTCCCGAACGCCAACACGATGAACAGCACGAGGACCACTACGCTGACGAAGTCACGACGCATGGAATGTCTCCATCCTTTCCGCGCAAGTTCCAGATTGCGAGAAGAGCCGCTGCGAAGCCGCACACGAGGTCTGCGGAATCGAAAGTACCGGGAAACCGATCGAGAGCCTGTCCCAGCTCAGTAACAAACGAAATGGTGAAGCCGGCGGAGATCCACAACCATGCGCGGATCGAGCGCGTCGGTCCGCGCCAGATGAGGAGCATCGCCGACGTGAGCGCGTACACCCACAGCGCGTCCGGTCCGGAAAAGAGAAGGATGCGCGGGAGAAACTCGCGCACGCCGCCGAGAAGGGCGCGGAGCGCGAACGCCGCCGAGGAGAGGCCGAGGAAATCGAGCCAGCGGAACAGGTTGAGGGACGGACTGCGCCACGCCACGTAAATCGCGGCGCCCATGGCCACGGGCAGCACGACATGAAGCCAGATCGCGCGGCGCTGCACGGCGCGAATGATAACCGTCACGCCGAAGCGCGGGGAAGACCCGCGAACACCAGCAGCGGCGGCAGGATGAAGATGACGAAGAAGAACGCGTTCGCGTCGATGAACGCCATCACCCAGATGCCGAAGGCGAGATAAACGCACGCCAGCGCCAGCGCCGCGCCCGATGCCGCGGGACGGCCGCGAAGGCGGGCCAGGAACAGCGCGGCGATGATCGCGCCGAACGTGATCATCGAGACGCCGGTGAAGTGCCACGGAATCGCCAGTCCCTGAACGACGTCCGCCGGCGCGTTCGTCTTCGCGAACGTCTTCAGCATCTCCGGCCAGCCCATGAGCGAGTGCATGAAGCCGGCGCCAATCATCAGGATTCCGCCGAGCAGGCCTAGGGCAGTACGTAATTTCTGCATGCGCGGATTATCGACGGTGCGACGAGCGGCGAGCCAGGACGGTGCAGCGAATTGCGTGTACGGAGCAGCGAACCGCGCGCGCGGCGCATTCCCTCCTCGTTACCATTCGACGCATGAAACGCGTCATGGTGATTGCCCTTGTCGTGGTGTGCGCATGCGCCGCGAAGCGGCGCTCCGTCATGCCCGGCGGACGCTGCGCTCCCGCCGGGACCCTGATCGCCGGCGTGTACGTCCTCGGGCTCGCCGCCGATCCCTCCAACGTCTACTACCACGACGAATATACGAACACCGTCTGGCGTGTTTCGAAAACCGGCGGAGCTCCCGCGCCGCTGATGGAGCTCGACCCCGATTCCTTTGCGGTGATGGCCGTCGATGCAACGCAGGTCTACGTCGCCGCACTGGAGCCGCCAGCGCCGAACAGCACCGCATTGCCGCCCGCGCGCATCTACGCGGTCTCGAAGAACGGCGGCACGCGCGCCCTCATCGCGGAAAACATCGTTCGTCCCACCGCGCTCACGGCCGATGACGCATATCTCTATTGGATTTCGAACGGAACCGTCGAGCGCGCGAGGAAGGACGGATCGCGACGCGAGACCGTGGGCGCGGCGGCGCCGGTCATCGAAGTTCCAAGCAACGCCATTGAAAGCACCCTCCGCATCCGCGACGGCCGCGCCTATTTCCTGACCTCCGACGACACCTTGTCGTTCCTCCCGCTCGCCGGCGGCGCGCGCACTTCCCTCCCGCAACCGCCCCTCGGCTGGTCCGCATTCGACGTCGATTCCTGTGCAGGCTATTTCGCTACGCTCGCCGACGAGCTCGTAGCCGCGAGACTCCCATGAAAAAACTCATCCTTTTCGCTCTCCTCGGTTGCTGCGCCGCGCTTGCGGCGCCGGCACCGCGATCCGGCCACGCCGCGGTGTACGACACGCGCCGCCGCGCCGTGATTCTTCTCAACGGCGATCACGATCTGACCGCGACACCGGGCGATGTCTGGGCCTGGTTCCGCACGCGCCGGCCGGCCGGCGCCGACGACGCGCGCTATCTCACGCGCTGGAATCGCATCGAGACCAGCGCGCCCGCAGCGCGCACTCTCGCCGCCGTCGCCTATGACTCCACCCGGCGCGTTCTGGTCATGCAAGGCGGCCTCGGCGCCGGCGAGACGCAATACGGCGACAC
>DATFHJ010000390.1:0-4560 GCA_035248585.1 Thermoanaerobaculia bacterium | reverse complement strand
GCGGGCCACGTTGTCGCCGGAACGGTCGAGGATCACGTCGATGTAATCGTCGCGCGTCTGCCACGGATCGTGGAACGCCTGACGCCCGTAGCGCTCGTAGATCGCGGACAGCTCGTCGCGCAGCCAGTCGAGCGCATTGCGCAGCGGCGTGCGCCACTGCTGATTCCATCCCGGCGACGAGTACGTGTTGCAGCCGCAGTCGCTGCGCCACCGCTCGACCCCGTGCGCGCAACTCCACGACGTGCGTTCCTTGATCTCGACCTCGTGCAGCGGCGGCTGCCTCTCGAGCTGCTCGCCGTAATTCGTGAGCCGCGCGAGGCGGTTGTCGTCGATGAACTGCAGCGCGTAGGCGAGGGCCATTTCGCCGAAGCGGTGATGGTGGCCGTAGGTCTCGCCGTCGGTGGCGATGTTGACGAGCTGTGCATCTCCATTCTGAAAAGCGCCGACGATGCGAAGCGCGAAGTTCTCGCCGCGCGCGAGCAATCGCTCGAATGCGACCGCGCGCGAGATCGGTCCGTCGTAGAAGAAGATGGCGATGCTCGCTCCGGACGGCAGCCGGCAAAGGTACGGAACCGTCGGATCGAGCGGCCCCGGATGCCGCCACCGCGCGGCCTGGTGCGGCTCGAGAATCGTGAATGCGATTCCCTCGGCGGCCAGCGCTTCGAGCGACGCGACGTCGACCGCGGTCTCGGGCAGCCACATCCCTTCGGGCTTGCGTCCGAAGCGATGCTCGAAATCGCGGATGCCCCAGCGCACCTGCGTCCGCTGGTCGCGGGCGTTCGCGAGCGGAAGGATGATGTGGTTGTGCGCCTGCGCGATCGCGCAGCCGTGGCCGGAGAAGCGCTCCCGAGAAATGCGATCCGCGTCGAGGATCGAGGCATACGTCTCCGGCGCCACGGATTGCAGCCAGCTCAGAAGCGTCGGGCCGAAGTTGAAGCTGATCGATGCGTAGTTGTTGACGATGCGGCGGATGCGGTCGGCGTCGTCGAGGATGCGCGCCGAGGCATTCGGCTCGTAGCACTCGACGGTGATCCGCTCGTTCCAGTCGTGATAGGGAAACGCGGAGTCCTGCGTCTCCACCGCCTCGAGCCACGGGTTCTCGCGCGGCGGCTGATAGAAGTGCCCGTGGATGGTGATGAAGCGCTCGCCGCTCACGGGGCGGATCGTATTACAAGCACGCTTCGACGCGTTTCGCGAGCGCGCCGACATCGAGCGGCTTGCGCATCACGCCGCGCACGAGGGCAGGGAAGCGGTGCTGGATCTCGTCGCTCGGCACGGCGTCGTCGGACATGCTGGTGATGACGAACACCGTCGGCGGGTTTTCGAGCAGCTTGATCGAGGGATCGGATGTGAGCGCTTCGAGCGACGAGAGAAAGTCGACGCCGCTCATGTGCGGCATCATCAGGTCGAGCAGGACGACGGCGTAATCCCTGGTCGCGATTCGATGGAGCGCCTCCGCGCCGTCGCGCGCCGCGTCGACTTCGACATCCGCGTGCGTCTTGAAGTACTCCACGAGCAGACCACGGATTGCGTCGTCGTCTTCAACCACGAGCAGGGTTCCTGGCATCGGCGGCGGGTTCCGAGCCGGACCAAAGCACAGATCGCACCATCTCCAACTGCCGCACGAACCGCGTCGCACCGGCGTGCTCGAGAAATGCCGCGATGCCTTCGTCACGCTCGTCGACGTTCATGATGCGCAGCGGCTTCTGCGCGAGCGCGGCCGCGGCTTGCAGGAGCCGCGTTCCGAGTCCGTTTCGCCTCGCCTCTTTGCGGACGGCGAGCTGGGGCACGTCACCGGTGTTCGGGAAGACGATCACGTAGCCGTCGTCATTGCCGAGCGTGACGTGCGTGTCGTTCGCGCGCGCGATCGAGCCGGGCGAGTTCTGCCACGAGGGCTCGACGTCCCAAAACTGTGGAGCGGCGGGCTTCAGCCCGCCGAATGATTCCGGCGGGCTGAAGCCCGCCGCTCCATCGTACTTCCACGACTGCAACCCTCGCGTCACCGCAAACCCTTCGCTCTCATACAGCGCATGGGCGCGGTGATTTGCCTCCAGCACTTCGAGCACGTACTCCGTGCAGCCGTGCTCGCGCAGGAGGGGATAGCACGCGCGCATGATCTCGCGGGCCAGGCCGTGGCGGCGGTGGGTGGGGACGACACCCGTGCCGCTGTCGTAGCCGCGCGTGCCTTCGACGCCGTTGAGCGTAAAGGCGACGATCTGATCGTTCTCGAACGCGGCGATCGAGGCCTCCGGGACCCAGCCGCGGCGCGTCAGCATTTCCTGAAGCTGCTCGCGCGTCGGCTGCAGCGGCACGACGTAGTCGCTGAATGCCGAGACGAACGCCGCGAACACCGCATCGAAGTCGGCGGCGGTGAGCGCGCGGATCACCATCCCATGCGCTCGCGGAGCGACGTGATGTGCGCGACGTGATGCCGGCTGTGCCATTCGTACATCGCCACGAGCCAGTCGAGCGTCTGCACGCCGTCGTGCTCGGGATGTTTGAACGCGCGGCGGAAATCGGACGGCGGCAGCGCGCGCATGAGTCCCGCCCAGCGCGCGGTGACCGAGTCGAGCAGCGTCAGCGAGACTTCGACCGGCGTCGTGTGAATGTCGGCCAGCTTCGCCCACTCCGATTCGTCGTACGGACAAATCACCGGCTGCTGCATCGTCAACGCCTGCTTGAGTCGGATGTAGGCGTTGAGATGGCTGTCGGGGACGTGATGCACGACCTGCCGCACGGTCCAGCCGCCGTCGCGATACGGCGTGTCGAGCTGCGCGTCGTCGAGTCCCGCGACCGCTTCGCGCAGTCGCGCGGGCGCGGCGGCGATGACCTCGATCATCGCCGCGCGCTCATCATCGGAGAGCTCGTTGCGCGACTGAAACTTGCCGACCGGATAGCGCGGATCACTCATGATCCGCGCAGTCTATCGTCCAAAAGCTCTTACAGCGCGGCGAGCGCGGCCGCGTAGTACTTCTTGATCGTGGAGACGTACTCCGTCGCTTCCTCGGTCGCGTTCGGGCCTTCCTTCGCCACACGCACCGGGCCGGCGTTGTACGCCGCGAGCGCGTATTCGACGTTGCCGTCGAACTGCTGGAGCAGTTTGCTCAGGTACTTCACGCCGCCGAAGACGTTCTGGCGCGCGTCGAACGAGTCCGTAACGCCAAGGGACCGCGCCGTTTTCGGCTTCAGCTGCATGATGCCCTCGGCGCCGATGCGCGAGACCGCGCGCGGGTTGTAGCGCGACTCCTTGAACGCCACCGACGCGACGAGGTTCGGATCGACGCCGTACTTCGCCGAGGCCTCGGTGATGATCTGCGCGAGGTACTGCGGCACCGGCAACGGCAGAGCATGCGCCGCAAGCGAACGCTGCTCTTTCGCAAACATCGGCGTAGCGAGCGCGGCAACGATCAGGACTGCAGACAGACGAAGTTTCACGAGGGCGTCCTTTCCGGTCACGAAGAACGTCCCCCGCAAATTGCGAAGGATTCACGTTCGGCAGTGCGGCCGCCTGTTCACCATTGAGCAGGCCCGTCACATTGCGCCCTCCCGTCGCCGGGAGTTTGCCTTTTCGCGTGACCACTTGTGTTGTGTATCATTGAAAACGCCCCGCGGGGCGGGGCGATTTCCGGCTGAGCTAATGGTCGCGTCCGCAATCAGAGGCGGCAAAGCCCCCCGTACGTCTCCGGCCTGCGATCCCGGTAAAACTGCCACGTGTTCCGCACTTCGCGGATCTTGTCCATGTCGAGCTCGGCGGTGACGAGGGCGTCTTTATCGCGGTCGGCGATGCTCATGATCTGGCCGCGCGGGTCGCAGAAGTAGCTCTGTCCGTAGAACTCGCCGATGTTCCAGGGGCCTTCGTAGCCCACGCGATTGATCGCGCCGACGTAGTAGCCGTTTGCGACGGCGTGCGCGGGCTGCTCGAGCTTCCACAAATACTCCGAGAGGCCGGCGACGGTCGCCGAGGGATTGAACACGATCTCCGCGCCGGCGAGGCCGAGCTCGCGCGCGCCCTCGGGGAAGTGGCGGTCGTAGCAGATGTAGACGCCGACCGTGCCGACCTTGGTCTTGAAGACGGGGTAGCCGAGGTTGCCGGGGCGGAAGTAGAACTTCTCCCAGAAACCGGGAGCGACGTGCGGGATGTGATTCTTGCGGTACTTGCCGAGGTACGTGCCGTCGGCGTCGATTACGGCGGCGGTGTTGTAATAGACGCCGGTCGACTCCTCTTCGTAAATCGGCACGACGATCACCATGTTGTAGCGCGCGGCGTACTCCTGCATGAGCTTCGTCGTCGGGCCGTCGGGAATCTGCTCGACCGAGTCGTACCAGCGCGTGTTCTGCTCCGCGCAGAAATACGGTCCGGTAAAAATCTCCTGGAAGCAGATGACCTGCACGCCTTCCTGCGCGGCCTGCTCGACGTACTTGAGCGAGCGCTCGATCTGCGCTTCGCGGATCTTGTCGATCGACTCGTTCGTGTCGATCGCGAGTGCGGTCTGAATCAAACCTGCTTTGACGATGCGGGGCATGGATGTCTCCTGTTCTTCTCGCTGGACGTGAGGCGAA
>DATFHJ010000389.1:0-7362 GCA_035248585.1 Thermoanaerobaculia bacterium | reverse complement strand
TTCACCTCGTGCGACATCATCCGCACGAGCTTCTCGTACGCGGCTTTCTCCGACAGCCGCAGCTCCTCGGTCAGCTCTTCGACGACAAAGAAGCTCTTCGCGAAGCCGCGGTCGCGGAACTCCGCGCGCGACGCCTTCAATCGCCGCATGCCGCCATGCGCGATCAGTTTCGACTTGCCGGACGGAATGTCCGCGAGCTGCGGCCACAGTCCCGCGCTCAGCAGCTCCTGCGCCGCGGGATTGGCCTGCTGCACGTTCCCGTCGAAGTCGCAGATCACGATCGCCGCCGGCGACGCGGCGACGATCTTCTGCAGCAACTGGTGTTGCTCTTCCGCGGCGAGGCGCTCTTCGCGCAGCGTGTCGAGCATCTTGTTGTACACGCCGATCAGCGTGTCCATCTCCTGTTCGCCGACCGGAACGAATCGCGACGAGAAATCGCGCTCGTTGATCAATTCGGCGCCGGTGTGGATGAGATCGAGGGGGACGAGCAGGCGGCGCACGAGGGAGATGCCGCCCAGGACGAGTAGGACGAAGAGGACTTCTACGACGAATAGGAGGGGGCGGTTTTCGATGAGGATCCAGAACGCGGCCGCGGCGAGCACGAGGTGCAGCGCGATGAGGTAGAGCGTGAATTTGGCGCGAAGCGTCACGCTTCGATCCCGTACTTTTCGAATCGCCGGTACAGCGCGGCGCGCGACAGTCCCAGCGCCTCGGCGACGCGCGAGATGTTGCCGTCGTAGTGCTTCATGCACTTTTCGATCATCCGCTTCTCCAGCTCGTCGAGCGTGATCGTACCGGCTTCGGGCAGGGCGACGTCGGGCGTGGGAACGGACGCCGCGTCGCGGACGGCGAAGAAGTCGTCGACGTCGAGCTCGCGGCCGCCGCGAATGAGCACGGCCCGGTCGATGGTCTGCCGCAGCTGGCGGATGTTGCCGGGCCACGTGCCGGAGCGCAGCCAGTCCATGGCCCGCGCGCTGATCGATTCCACGCGCGCGCCGTAGGCCTCGTTGGCCATGCCGAGGAAATGGTTCACGAGCGGCGGGATGTCGCCGCGGCGGTCGCGGAGCGGCGGGAGATGGATGTTGATGAGGTTGAGGCGATAGAGCAGGTCTTCGCGGAACTCGCCGCGCTGCACCATCTCGTGGAGCGTGCGATTCGTGGCCGCGACGACGCGCACGTTGACGGTTTTCGGACGGCTCGAGCCGAGGACCTCGAACGTGCGGTCCTGCAGGACGCGCAGCAGCTTCACCTGCGACGACGGATCGAGCTCGCCGATCTCGTCGAGAAAAATCGTTCCGCCGTCCGCGAGCTCGAATCGCCCGCGTCGCGACTCGCGTGCATCGGTGAACGCGCCGCGCACGTGGCCGAACATTTCACTCTCAAAGAGCGTCGCCGAGATCCCGCCGAGGTTCACCTTTACGAACGGCGCGCCGCGCCTGCGGCTGTTGCGATGCACGGCCTCGGCGACGAGCTCTTTGCCCGTCCCGCTCTCGCCCGTGATCAGCACCGAGGCATCGGTCGGCGCGACGCGGCCGATCATCTCGAGGAGGCGCACGATCTTCGGATCGGCGCCGATGATGTTCGAGAAGTCGTACTGCTCGTCGAGCTCCGCGCGCGTGAGCGTCGACTCCTGCACGCGCGCGTCGACGAGATTCAGCGCCGTCTCGACGGACTGAATCACCGTCGCGTTCGACCACGGCTTGGTGATGAAGTCCGCCGCGCCGCGCTTCATCCCTTCGACCGCCAGCGCGATCGAGCCCCACGCCGTCATCAGAATCACCGGCAGCACCGGCTCCGCCGCGCGGATGCGCTCGAGCAACTCGAGTCCTTCCGCGCCGCTCGTCTGCCGGCTGAAGTTCATGTCCTGAATGACGAGCCGCGGGCGCTCGCGACGCAATGCCGCGAGCGCCTCGACCGGTGAATGCGCGGAGACGGAGGCGTAGCCGTGCTGCTTCAGCAGCAGCGCGAGCGACGCGGTGATGGACGCGTCATCGTCGACGATGAGGATGGGACCGTTCATTCATACCGCAGCGCTTCAGCCGGTGTCAGCCGTGACGCGAGCCAGCTCGGGTACAAACCCGACGCCAGCGTGATGCCGTATATCACCACCAGCGCCACAATGATTCCGGCCGTGAAGACCGCCGGCGTGAACAAGGCGAAGATGCCGAGGAGCGGGAGCTGGAGGACGACGATGAGGTCGATGATCACGGCGAGCGTGGCCAGCAACGCGACTTCGAGCAGGACCTGGCGGCGGACGGTGGTCGCGCTCGCGCCGACGGCGCGGCGCAGGCCGAGCTCGCGCGTGCGGCGGGTGACGTTCTGCCAGAGCACGCCCGTCAGGCCGAGGGCCACCATCGAGATGAGAAAGAGCGCGATGATCGCGAGAACCGCGATCGGCGACGAGCGGGCACGGTTCGAAGACTCGCGCATCTGCTCCAGCCGGCGCACATCCATCGACACCTCCGGCATCACCCGATGCAGATGCTGCATCAGCTGCGCTTCGAACTCCGCCGGCGTGCCGGGACGCACGCGCACGAGGAGATGGTTCGGAATGTGCCCGTTCGCCTTCGCCAGCGACTTGCGGAAGAAGACCATGTTCACGTGCGGCGCGGAGAACTCGCCGCTCTTGCGATACGGCGGCACGACGCCGACGACGCGATCGACGACGCCGTTGACATCGTCGAACTTCTGGCCGACCGGATCCTCGTCGCCGAACATCGCCTCCGCGAGGTCGGAGTCGATCACGACCGGCCGGTAGTTGAGCGCGTCGTCGCTGGCATTGAGCCAGCGGCCGCGCACGACCTTCATCTGCATCGCGTCCGCGAATCCGTCGGTGACTTCGTCGCGCGTCAGATTGAAGCGCCGGCCGTTCACGTTCCACGATCCCTCGGAGCTCATGCCGCTGAGCGGCGGCATCGACGACAGTCCCGCCGCGGCGACCTGCGGAAACGCTTTCGTCTCCGCGAGCACGCGCGCAATCGTCTCGCGCATCGGGTCGTCGCCGGTGGCCATGACATCCTCCGAGCCGCCGCCGATGCTGATCATCCAGACGTCTTTCCACTCGTAGCCGAGCGGCTGGCGCCAGCCCGCCCAGAGCGCCGCGGCGCCGGTGACGACGGCAAAGATCACGAGGAACGAGAAGAAGATCTCGATGGCCACGAGCGCGTTCGCGCGCTTGCGGTGCCACACCATTTTGAGCAGATGACGGATCACGCCGCACCTCCGCGAAGCGCGTTGACGGGATTGAGGCGCGACATCCGCCACGCCGGATAGGCGCCGGAGAAGACGCCGAAGAATGCCGCGACGAGCATGCCGTAGCCGAAGACACGCAGGTTCGGCGAGAAGGCCGAATGCGGGATGATGCCGGAGCCGTTGAGCATCCCCAGCACGATCGCCGCGAGGAAGAAGGCGATCAGGCCGCCGATCAGCGCGAGCAGCACGTTCTCGAGCACGAACTGCCACACCAGCGAGCGGCGCGGCGCACCGAAGGCCTTGCGCACGCCGATCTCCGGCGCCCGCTCGAGGATGCGGCTGAGATTGAGGGTGATGAGGTTCAGCGCCGGCAGCGTCATGAACATCACCGCCAGGACCACCAGCACGGTGCGCAGGACGTTCGCGGGCGAGCCGCTGTAGTCCCGCGGCAGCGACGAGCCGAACATGTCGCGCGCGGTCGCTTCGAACACCGTATCGAGCCCCGCCTTCCACGTGGTGAACTCTTTGCCCGTCACCGGAATCGTCTTCACGACGTCGGCGAAGGCCTGCTTGACGCGGCTGCGGTCGCCGGCGTCGTTGAGCAGCACGACCGCGTTGTAGGTGCCGAGCAGCTCCGTGCGCCAGCCGGACGACTTCGTGGTCGTGGTCGGGGCCCAGATCTCGCTGTACGCCGCGCGGCGCGTGACCGGCACGGCCGGGACGACGCCGATGATCGTGTAGCGGCTGCCGTCGATCTCGACGGTCTTGCCCGTAGTCTTGCCAGCAGCCTTGCCGCCGCCGAAGAGACGATCGCGGAGATCGTCCGTGATCACGGCGACGAACGCGCCGCGCGACTCTTCATCAGCGGTGAACGGCCGTCCCTCGAGGAATTCGAAATCGAGCACTTTCCAGAAATTCGCATCGGCGCGCTTGAAGCGCGTATCGATGCGCACGCCGTGGTGATAGATCGTGCGCTGCCCCGGCTCGCTGAACGCGGTCGCGCGCTCGATGCCGGGGAGATTCAGCACGTACTTTTCGAGGAATCCGTAGCCCGGATTCATCGACATCGTCGAGCTCGGACCGATCTCCATGACGCGGTAGAGCACGAGCGCGCGGTCGAAGCGGCGCTCCTGCCCCTTCGCCGCGAACGTGTCGTCGAGCACCGCCGTCGCCACGACGAGCACGACCAGCGTGAGCGTGATGCCGAAGAGGGAGATGAAGGTGAAGAACTTTCTGCGGGTCAGCACCTTCAAGGCGAGGTTGAGATAGCTGCGCATCACGCCACCTGCCGTCCGTCGAACAAACGGATGATGCGGTCGGTGCGGCGGGCGAAGCGGTCGTCGTGCGTGACCATGATGATGGTCGTGCCGTCTTTGCGGTTCAGATCGTGGAGGATCTCCATGATCTCGTCGCCCATCTGCGAGTCGAGGTTGCCGGTCGGCTCGTCGGCGAGGAGGATGCGCGGGCTGCCGACGACGGCCCGGGCGATGGCGACGCGCTGCTGCTGTCCGCCGGAGAGCTGCGTCGGGAAGTGCAGCGTGCGCGACGCGAGGCCGACACGGTCGAGCGCCGCCGCGGCGGCCTTGCGCCGCTGTGAGCCGGACATCTTCCGGTACAGCAGCGGGATCTCGACGTTGTCGATGACCTTGAGATCGGGCACGAGATGAAAGCTCTGAAAGACGAAGCCGAGCTTCTCGTTGCGATAGCGCGCGAGCTTGCTGTCGCCCGCGCCGTTGATCTTGCTGCCTTCCAGCGCGAGCGAGCCGCGCGTCGGCTTGTCGAGCAGGCCGATGAGATTCAGGAGCGTGCTCTTGCCGCAGCCGGACGGCCCCATGATGGAGACGAACTCGCCGGGCGCCACGTCGAGATTGATGTTGTGCAGCGCGAGCGTCTCGACGCGCTCGGTGCGATAGACCTTGTCCACTTGTTCGAGTTTGATCATTTGTCTTTCCCTCATTTCAGTCGGAGCTCTTTGACTCCGGAGTAGTCGGCCATGTTGGAGATCACGAGCGCATCGCCTTCACGCACGCCGGACACGATCTCGAGCTGTTTCTCGCCGGCCAGGCCGTAGCGGACGTTCGTGCGCACGGCGCGGTCGCCGCGGACGACGTAGACGTCCTCGACGTCGGACTGGCCGAGGGCGCCGCGCTCGACGCGCAGTGCATTCGGACGCTCGTCGACGACGACGTAGACGTCCGTGCGCAGGTTGTTGCGCAGGCGCGGATGCGAGGCCTCGTCGAGCGTGACGCTGAACGTGACGGCGCCGTTGACGATGCGCGGATCGACGCTGTCGATCGTGCCGCCGATCGATTCCGCGTCGTCGAGCTTCACCCGCGCGCGCATTCCGGCGCGCAGCTTCGCGGCGTGGATGTCGGAGATCGTGGCCGTGACGCGGAACGCGGAGAGATCGGCGATGCGCGCGAGGACGTCGCCGCGCCGGATCGTCGCGCCGGCCTCGGGGACGATCCACGTCACGACGCCCGCGCGGTCGGCGCGCATCATCGCCAGCGCCAATTGCCGGCGCGATTCGTCGAGCTCGCGCCGCGCGATGGCGGTGTCGTTCGCCGAGCCGGCGAGTTGCGCGTCGCGCGAGCGGCGCGCACGCACCAGCGCTGCTTCGAGCTGGCGGATCTCGAGGTCGCACTTTTTCGCCGCCGCGGCGGCGGCGAGCACTTCCTGCTGCGACGCGAGTCCGGCTTCGCCCAGCTTCGCCTTCTGCTGCGACGTGTACTGGAGAATCGTCGCGTCGAGGCGCTTCTGTTCGATCTGCGCTTCGAGCGTGGCGACGCTCTCCTCGAGCCGCAGCCGCAGCTGCGCGCTCTCGCTTTCCTTCTGCGAGACGCGCTCGTCGAGACGCGCGGCGTCGAGTTGCGCGGCGCCGGTGTCGAGGGTGACGAGCGCGTCGCCCGCGCGAACGGCGTCGCCCGCCTTGCGGTCGATGCGCAGCACACGCGCCTCGAGCGGGCTGGAGACGACCTGCTCGAATCGCGGCACGACGGTGCCGGCCGCCTGCAGCGCCGCCTCGACCGCGCCGCGCTCCACGCGCGCCACGCGGATGTCGCGCCGCTTCACCGAAGGCCGCAGCCACTGAATCGTCGCCGCGAACGAAAACACGATCGCCGCGACGGCGATGATGACCACTGCCACGCGCCGCGCCATCCGCTTCGCGCGCTCCTGAGCTGTGAGTTCCCGATCCATACGGCGTTCGACTAAGGCGAACGGCGTACCACGTTTTTGTGTCGTGTTTTCAGTGGTTTACGTTGCGGCTGGTGTACGGTTCCGAACGAGGTGTTCGGAAGTGAACAGTGGTCGAGTCGACGAGTCGTCAAGTCGTCGAGCTGCTTTTCGACGACTCGAAGACTCGAAGACTCGATCACTCCATCCGGAAATCCTCGAACTCGAACCCCGGCCCCACCGTGCATCCGACCAGCGCGTATGCGCCGAGGGGACGCGCGCGCTGCCAGACGCGCGCGGGGACGACGTGCGCGCGGTGATCGGCGTCGAGGGTGACGCTTTCCTCGCCCACGATCAGCTCGAGCGGGTCGCCTTCGTAGAAATGCCACACCTCGTCGGACTGCACGACGTGCGGCGCGCTTTCGGTGCCGGCGACGAGGAGGAAGTAGATCGTCGTCAGCGCGCTGCGGTCTGCGCCGTCGTGCCGGCGCGTCACGCGCTCATCCGACTTCCACACCTGCCGGTACCACCCGCCCTCGGGGTGCGGCGTGAGTTGAAGCGAAGCGATCAGTTGTTCGGCGCGCGGATGCACGCCGGGGATTGTGACATCGCTAACAGTCGCTCCGCGAATGCGTGCACATATTCAATGTTCATGAAGATTCGCATGCTCGCTCTCTCTCTTTTCGCATGCACGAGTGCATTCGCCGTCACCGTCGGTCACGTGCAGACCGGCGCGACGGCGTTCTTTTCCTCGCCGACCGGCGTGGTGACGTCGATCAACACGGCGTATCCCGCGCCGGAGTCGGGGACGGTTTCGACCGTGACGCTGCTGTGGGGCAACGCTCCGGCGGGCGGCTGCACGAACGTGTTCAAGGTGAAGTTCTTTCGCCTCACGAGCCCGTTCGGCTTCACGCTCGTCGCGACGCGCGGGCCGTTCAACGCCAGCAACGGCTCGAACACCGTCACGCTCAGCCCCTCCGTCAGCGTGCTCACGGG
>DATFHJ010000388.1:0-21008 GCA_035248585.1 Thermoanaerobaculia bacterium | reverse complement strand
CGGCGACAGTGAGGACGCCGATTTGCTGAAGCAGAACCGCGACGCCGCTTCCGCGCCGTACACGCGCTCGCCCAGCTCGACGACGTTGAGGTAGATCTCGAGGATGCGCTTCTTCGTCAGATGTTTTTCCAGCGCGCGGGCGATGAAGTACTCCTTGAGCTTCCGCACCGGGTTGCGCGACGGCGAGAGATAGAGGTTCTTCGCCAGCTGCTGCGTGATCGTCGAGCCGCCCGCCGAGACTTTCTTCCTCTTCCAGTTGCGCTCGAACGCTTCCTTCATCGCGTCGACGTCGACGCCGTGATGCTCGTAGAACGAATCGTCTTCTGCGACGAGCACGGCGCGGCGCAGGTAGGGCGAGATGTTTCCGTACGAGACCCACTTCCAGCGCAGCTCGTCGCTCTGGCCCTTCGCGCGCAGCTGCTTCTTGCGCAACTCCATGAAAGCCGTGGTTTTAGGCGGCTCCTTGGCCAGCTTCCCGACGTCCGGAAAGGTGAGGACTTCGTACGCCAGCCACAACAGAACGGCAACGACGCCGATGAGGAGCAGCCTTTTGAACAGTCCTTTGGTCAAGGCGGCGTTAGACTACATCACATGAAGCGCGTTCTCCTTGCCGCCGCTTTGCTGCTGGTCTCCGGCGCCGCGTTCGCGTTCGACACGAAGGGACGGGCAGGAGCGCCTGTCCTCCACAGTTCCACGCCGCGCATCGGCGTGCTGCGCGTGTCGAGCGAGTACGGACGCACCGAGTCGTCCGTCGCGAACATGGTCGTCCGTTCTCTGCTGAATGAACTTCGCAAGCGCGGACTCGATGCCTACGACGCGCGTCTGACCTACGAAGAAATCGCCGACGGCCGCGGCGAGGATGCCGACTACTACGTCGAGATCGTCGGCGCCGGCGGCGATGCCGGCTCGTTAGGCGGCCTCGGCATCGGCACGTACGACGTCGGCGTATCCGTCGACTACGTCGTCTCGCGCGTCGCCGCAGAGCTGCGCGTCTACGATGGCCGGACCGGCGACGTGGTCGTCTCCGAAACTCTCAGCAAGCGCAAGCGGGCCGTGATGCCGACGTCCGTGTACCTCGGCGGGTCGCGCCTTTTCGCCGCGATCGCCGTACCGTTCGTGCAGAACGCGCAGTTCCGCTCGATGAGCCGCGCGGCCGGGCGCGACGCGGCGCAACTGGTGGTCGAAGCGATCCGCCCGCAATGAAGTTCGTCGTCGTCCTGACGACGGTCGGCGCCGACTTCGACGCGCGCGCGTTCGCACGCACGCTCGTCGAGTTGCGGCTCGCGGCGTGCGTGAACATCATCGACCGCGTGACGTCCGTCTATCGCTGGGAAGGCAGCGTGACCGAGGATGGCGAGCAGTTGCTCGTCATCAAGACGCACGAGGATCGCGTGGCGGCGCTGCGCGAAGAAGTGTTCCGCCGGCATCCGTATCAGGTGCCGGAGTTCGTGGTGCTGCGGATCGACGAGACGTCGGATTCCTACGGCGCATGGCTGCTCGAATCAGTGTCGTGAATACAGGCGCCGAGACGGCGCCCGTTCAGCCGGCGAGGACGCCGGCGTTCCGATGGCTGGGAACGCCGCCGTCCCGGCGGCTGGCCCGGCGGCGTCTCGCCGCCGCGAAGAGAACGAGCGCGATCAAGGTGGCCAGCGTGATGTTGCGTCCGCGGGTGAACGACTCCGGCAGATAGACGAGCCGCAGGCGATGGTGGCCGGCGGGCACGTGCACGCCGAGGAACGCGTGATTCGCGAAACGGGTCTCGACGCGCTTGCCGTCGATGTACGCGCGCCATCCTTTCCACGCCGTTTCGGAGATCACGATCCATCCCGCGCCCTGCATGTCGGCGTCGATTTCGTAGGACGAACCGCGCCGGTGCGCGATCGCGTAGCCGGGTCCGTTCGTCGCGTCCTGCGGTGCATAGTGCGGCGCCTCGATCCACGCGAGCTGCGAGAAATCGGTCGCGTTCTTCATCGCCCCGACGATCGTTTTTCCGTCGCGCTCATAGCGAATGCGCGGAGGCACGAACGCGCGCGGCAGGGCGTTGGGATTGTTGATGACGTTCGTGCCGTCGAGGATCGTGCGGACGTTGAGGAACGACAGGAACGGCCGTGACGGATCGTCGATGATGTTGAACCAGGCGCGCTGGAACGTCGACCAGAGCGGGTAGGTCTCGGTGAGGCGCTTGTTCGTCATGGCCTCGTAGCCGCGGGCGTCTTCGAGCTCGTAGAGCGCGGAGGTGTTGGGGATGAGGGTGTAGCCGACGCCGGCGATTCGGCCTTCCTTCGGGACGGTGATGGGGGGGTAGAACATCGTGGTCGGGAGAGAGGGGTAGATGTTGCCGTCGACGGTTGCGCGTTCGAGTAGGACGAGTAGGACGAATAGGACTTTGAGGCTAGGACGGATAGGGTCGATGGCGACTGCGGCGAGCATCGACACGGCGAAGACCGCGGCGAAGGCGAAGCGTTCGTTGATGGCGATGTTGAAGAGCGGTACGGCGTGCAGGGCGTGGGCGAAGGGCCAGCTGCCGAAGGTCAGGCCGAGGCAGACGATGGCGAGGGCGAAGAAGAACCAGGTTTCGGGTTTGCGGCGGCCGATGAACAAGCCGGCGAGCGCGAGTAAAAACGCGACCGTGCCGGCGCGCGCGGAGAGCGGGTCCCATTGCGGCGTCGCGGTGCCGCGCCACGGCTGGCCGTCGTAGAAGGGGATGAAGGTGCGGCCGATGCGGTGGGCGCGCACTTCCGGCGGCGCGAGCTGCGCGTACGGCGTCGGCTTGTAGAGCTCCATTCGGATGAAGTGCTCGAGCGTTTGTTCCGAGGCCTCGGCGAATGGGAGGAGATAGACCGCGGTCAGCAGGAGCGCGATCACGCCGGTGATGACGGCCTTGACGACCGCGCGGACGTCGCGGGTGATGAACAGGCCGTATATGACGCCGGCTGTGACGACGTGGAGAACTGATTCAGGGTGGCCGGCCAGGACCACCAGGACGAGAGCCAGGAGAAGGAGGCCGGCTTTGCGATCGCGCACGAGGCGATGCACGCCGAAGAAGAGCAGCGGGAGAAACGCCCAGGTGCGGCCGAGGGGCCAGCCGACGAAGAACGTCATCATGCCGCTGTACATGTAGATCGCGGCGGCGAGCAGCGACGCGACTTCGCCGCGGCCTAACGCGCGCGCGAACGCATAGGTGAAGAACGCGGCGAAGAAAAACGTGAGCGCCGCGCCGAATGTAATGGCGTGCGGGAGCGGGAGGAGAAACCCGAGCCAGTTGAAGGGATCGTAGACGGCGGGCTGGGCGGCGGCGGCAAGGATGTCGCCGCAGAGGATGAACGGGTTCCAGAGCGGCCACTCCCGGTGCGCGAGCGACCAGCGCACGGCTTTCTGCCACGGGATGATCTGGCAGTAGAGATCGGACAGGGCGATGTCGTGCGGCTTGATGTTCGGGTCGGCGGTCGGCGCGTAAGCGAACGCGAGATCGACCGGCGCGTAGACGCGGCCGGTGAAGAGCGCGCGGCCGGTGAAGATCATTGGCATCAGCACCAGCACAAACGAGATCGCCAGGGTCATGCGCTGGATGAAGCGCGACCAGAGCGCGAGCAGCGCGATGGTGGTGACTAGGTAAAGAAGAAGCGCCATGCGATCCCGATCCCGAGCAGAAGAAGAACGGTGATGCCGGAGATCCACGCGCCGATCACGAACGACTGCGGGAGGTACTGCATCGTGATCGTGTGCTCGCCCTGCGGCACGTAGACGGCGAGGAGGGTGTGATTGGCGTAGCGCAGCGGCGCGCGCTTGCCGTCGACGTACGCGCGCCACCCTTTCCACGCCGTCTCCGAGATCACCACCCACCCGCCGCCCGCCATCGACGCGCGAATGCGCATCTTGCCGCGCGCGCTTCGCTCCACGCGCGCGCGTCCCGGGCCGTTCACTTCGTCGCGCGGCACGGTCGTCTGCGCGTCGATCCACGCGCGTTCGCTGAAATCGCGCGCCAGGCGCATCTGCAGGAGCGCGTTTTGATCGCCGAGACGCACCGTGCGCGGCACGAACGCCCGGCCGAGGACGCGCGTGTTTTCGAGCAGGTTCGTGCCCGGCTGCTCGGCGACTTTGCGCCAGCCGGGCGGGATCGTCTTCACCGTCCACGGCTGCAGGGCGTAGCGAACGTTCAGCAGCGAGAGAAACGGCGCGTTCAGGTCTTCGACGCGGCTCCACCAGACGCCCTGCTCGATCGAGTAGAGCTCGAGCGTTTCCTTCCAGCGCTTGAGCCGCAGCGCCTGATAACCGCGCACGTCTTCGAGGCCATAGAGAGTCGCCGAGTTCGGGATCAGCTCGAACATCTGCCCGGCGATGCGATACGGCTCGCCGGTTTTCGGCAGCTTCTCGAAGACCGGAATCGGCGGATAGAACATCTTCGCCGGCAAGGTCGGATAGAAGCTGCCGGCTTCGATCACGCGTTGCGCGACGATGGCCACAAACAGGAGAGCGCGGGCGCGTGCGGTGGTCGCGATCAGCGACACGACCAGCGCGCCTCCGACGAGAAACACCGCCTGCCCGCGTACGAACTGCGGCGTCAGGCCGATGCCGAGCATGCGCGGCCACGCGTTGGCGCAGGCGAGCGCGAGAAGTGCCGCGGTGATGATCGAAGTCACCATCAATGCACGGCGATCGAATGCATCGAGACCCAACGCGGCAAGAATCGCGATCCCGAACGCCGCCGCCACCACCAATCGATCATTCAGCGCCACGTCGAACAGCGGCAATTTGCCTAGCAGATCCGGCAGCGGCCAGACGCGCGCGCCGAAGAGCAAACCTCCGAGGATGAACGCGAGCGCGACCCATTTCGCGCGCGAGCGAGAGCGCCACGCCCCGAACGCCGCCAGCGCGAGCGCGGCGCTGCCGCAATACGCGCTTTCCAGCGGCGGCTCGAACTTCAGGTTCTCCGGCCACTCGCGGTGCGGCATGCCGTGGATGAACGGCACCAGCTGCGACTCGAGCTTCGCCATCGCCAGCGGCAGCGGTGCGGACTTTTTCATCTGCACGTACAGCGTCCGCCGCAGCTCATGCTCGAACGTCTGCGGCAGCGCGTCCATCACGGGAAGGAGATAGATCGCGCAGACGAGCAACGCCACGACGCCCGCGCCGATCGCGAGCAATGCCGGTTTGACGAAGCGGCGCACCGCCCACAACTCCGCCACCGCCCACGCCGCACCGAGGGATACCAAATGTAGAGCCGTCTCCGGATGTCCGGCGAGGAGCATCATTACGAAAACGAACGTGAGCAATGCCGCGGAACGAAGTGTTTGCTCGCGCACGACGCGGCGCACGCCGAGGATCAAAAGCGGCAGCCACACCGTCGTCGCGCCTAATGGCCACTCCAGCCAGAAGGCGATGAAGGTGGAGAACATGAACGCCGCGGCGCCGGCGAGCGACGCGAGCTCGCTCACGTAGAGATCGCGCAACAACAGGTACATGCCGAGGCCGGCGATGAACAGCGACAGCGACGCGAGAAACGTGAGGCTGTTCGGCAGCGGCAGGAGAAGGCTCAGCAGCAGGAGAGGATCGTAGGCCGCGGGCTGCGCGGCGGCGGCGAGGATGTCGCCGGCGAAGATGTGCGGGTTCCAGAGGGGAAGCTCGCCGTGCGCATACGCATCGCGCACCGCGTACTTCCACGGGATGTTGTGCGAGAAGACGTCCGACAGCAGCCCGTTGTGCAGGTTCCCGACGCCGTACTGCTCCTTCATCCAGTTGAGCGGCTCCGCGCCGTACGGCAGATCGATCGGCGCGTAGACGCGTCCGGTGAGCAGCGCGCGGCCCGTGAACGCGAGCGGCAGAAGGATCAGAATGAGCGCGAGCTGCCAACGAATGCGCGCGAATCGGGTCGCGACAAACGCTGCCGCGAAGTAGAGAATGGCGGTACCGATGACGCGGCACGATATCACCGCTCCGGACGGAATCAGGCTCGCGGTGGAAGATCACGAGCTGCCCTCGCCTCGGGCGCGCGTCATCATCGTGCACGGCTACGGCGAGCATCGCGGCCGGTACGCGCACGTGGTCTCGCGGCTCGCGCGCGAAGGATTCGAATGCCACCTCTTCGACCTGCGCGGCCACGGCCAATCCGGCGGCACGGTCGCCCACGTCGACCGCTTCGAGCAATATCTCGATGATCTACAGCTGGTGGTTCAGCATGTCGGTCACTCCCGGCCGCTCTTTCTCGTCAGCCACAGCCTCGGCGGACTGATCGCCCTCAGCTACGTGCGCCGCGGAGACCACGGCGTCGACGGGCTCGCGGTCAGCGATCCCTATCTTCACCCCGCCTTCCGCATCCCGGCCGCGCGGAAGGCGCTCGCGTCCGTCCTCTCGCGCATCCTGCCGAAGCTGTCGGTCAACAACGGCCTCGATGCGAAGTGGCTCTCGCACGACGAGGCGATCGTGCGCGCGTACGTCGACGATCCGCTCGTCTTCAAGACCACCACCCCGCGCTGGTACACGGAAGTGACGCGCGCACAACGCGAGCTCATCGACGGCGCCTCCGGCATCCGCCTTCCACTGCTGATGCTCGTCGGCGAGGGCGACCGTATCGCCGATCCTCGCGTGGCGCTCGACGTGTTCGAGCGCGCCGGCAGCGCCGACAAAACGCTGCGCCGCTATCCGGGCCTGTTCCACGAGATCTTCAACGAGATCGAACGCGAAGCGGTGATCGACGACCTGGTGGCGTGGCTGGCACTCCACCAGAGGTAGAAAGGGAACAGCCTCGCCGCTACGAGAGTTAGATTGATACCTCATGGATTCGATCATCATTCGCGGCGCACGCGAGCACAACCTCAAGAACATCGATGTCGTCGTCCCCCGCAACAAGTTCGTCGTCATCACCGGAGTGAGCGGGTCCGGGAAATCGTCGCTGGCCTTCGACACGATCTTCGCCGAGGGACAGCGCCGCTACGTCGAGTCGCTCTCCGCGTACGCCCGGCAGTTCCTCGAGCAGATGGAAAAGCCCGACGTCGACTCGATCGAGGGGCTTTCGCCGGCGATCTCGATCGAGCAGCGCACGACCTCGCGCAACCCGCGCTCGACCGTCGGCACCGTCACCGAGATCTACGACTACCTCCGCCTCCTCTTCGCCTCGGTCGGCACGCCGCACTGCACGAACTGCGGCCAGGAGATCCGCCCGCAGACCATCCAGCAGATGGTCGATCGCCTCATGCAGCTGCCGCAGGGCACAAAGTTCACGATCCTCGCGCCGTACGTGCGCGGCAAGAAGGGCGAGTACAAGAAGCAGATGCTGCAGATGGTGAAGGAAGGCTTTACCCACGCCATCGTGAACGGGCAGGAAGTCGAGCTTGCGAATCCGCCGGTGCTCGACAAGCAGAAGAAGCACACGATCGACATCCGCATCGACCGCATCGTGGTGAAAGAGGGAATCGCGCAAAGGCTCGCCGACTCGCTCGAGACCGCGGTGCGCGTGACGAAGGGTCTTGTGAAGGTTCTCTATCAAGAGGACAAGCGCGAAGAATTAATGTCACAGTCGTACGCCTGTCCCGACTGCGGCATCTCCATCGGCGAGATCACGCCGCGCCTCTTCTCCTTCAACTCTCCCTACGGCGCGTGCCAGCGCTGCTCCGGTCTCGGCGTGCTGCTCGAGATCGACGAGCGGAAGATCATCCCCGATCCGTCGAAGTCGATCGAAGAAGGCGCGATCGCGCTCTGGAAAGAAGGCTCCGAGCACTGGCGGCTGCGCCAGATTCAGACGCTGGCGCGGCACTACAAATTCAAGCTCGAGACGCCCTGGCAGAAGCTCCCGGAAAAGGCGCGCAACTGCGTCCTGTACGGCTCCGAGGAGAAACTGAAGTTCGAGTTTCAGGGAACGGAGAGCACGTACGAATACAAGGGGACGTACGAGGGCATCGTGCCGATGCTGCAGCGCCGCTACCGCGAGTCGGACTCCGACGACATGCGCGAGGAGATCGAGCGTTTCATGACGCCGTCGAAGTGCCCGGAGTGCAACGGCCGGCGCCTCAAGCCGGAGGCGCTCAGTGTGACGGTGGCCGGCAAGCCGATCGACAGCATCGTGGCGCAGCAGCTGAAGGACGCGCAGGAGTTTTTCGCGCAGATCCGGCTGTCGCCGCGCGAGGAGGCGATCGCCGGCAAGATCCTGAAAGAAGTGCGCGACCGCCTCGGCTTCCTCAACGCGGTCGGCGTCGGCTACCTGATGCTCGACCGCAACGCGGCGACGCTGTCCGGCGGCGAAGGCCAGCGCATCCGCCTGGCGACGCAGATCGGCTCGAAGCTGATGGGCGTGCTCTACGTGCTCGATGAGCCGTCGATCGGGCTGCATCAGCGCGACAACCGCAAGCTCATCGAGTCGCTCCTAGAACTCCGCGACGTCGGCAACACGGTGATCGTCGTCGAACATGACGAAGAAACGATCGAGACCGCCGATCACATCATCGACCTCGGTCCGCGCGCCGGCGTGCACGGCGGGCAGATCGTCGCCGAGGGCACGCTCGATCAGGTGAAGACCTTCCCGTCGTCGCTGACCGCGAAGTACCTGCGCGGCGACGCCAAAATCGACGTGCCGGTGCTGCGGCGGATGCCGAACGGCAAAGCCGTCGTGATCCGCGGCGCGCGGCAGAACAATCTGAAGGACCTCGACGTCACGTTTCCGCTCGGCCTCTTCATCGCCGTCACCGGCGTGAGCGGCTCCGGCAAGTCGACGCTCGTCAACGACATCCTCTACAAGGCGCTGTCGCGGCACTTCTACGACGCCATCGACACGCCGGGCGAGCACGATCGCATCGACGGGCTCGAGTTCATCGACAAGGTCATCGACATCGACCAGTCGCCGATCGGCCGCACGCCGCGCTCCAATCCGGCTACGTATACACAGCTCTTCACTGAAATCCGCAATCTCATGGCCGCGACGCCGGAAGCGCGCATGCGCGGCTACGGGCCGGGGCGGTTCTCGTTCAACGTGAAGGGCGGGCGCTGCGAGGCGTGCAAGGGCGACGGGCAGATCAAGATCGAGATGCACTTTTTGCCCGACATCTACGTCACCTGCGACGTCTGCGGCGGCAAGCGCTACAACCGCGAGACGCTCGAGGTGAAGTACAAGGGTGCGTCGATCGCCGAGATCCTGGCGATGACGGTCGAGCAGGCGCTGGAGATCTTCCGCAACGTCCCGCGCATCGCGAACATCCTCCGCACGCTCGACGAGGTCGGCCTCGGCTACATCACGCTGGGCCAATCGTCGACCACGATCTCCGGCGGCGAAGCGCAACGCGTGAAGCTGGCGAAAGAGCTCGCGAAGCGCGCCACCGGCAAGACGCTCTACATCCTCGACGAGCCGACCACCGGTCTGCACTTCGATGACGTCGCCAAGCTCCTGCACCTCATGCACGGCCTCGTCGACCGCGGCAACACGGTGGTGGTGATCGAGCACAACCTCGACGTCATCAAGACCGCCGATCACGTGATCGACCTCGGCCCCGAAGGCGGCGACGGCGGAGGCCTCGTCATCGCCACGGGAACGCCGGAGCAGGTGGCAAAGGTGAATTCGCCGACGGGCGTGTATCTGCGGAAGATGCTGCGCAACTCTCTCGTACCTGCTACGTAGGTAGCAGGTATGCGCCGCTTCGCTGTCGTCTTTGCCCTTCTCGCCGCCGCCTGCGCGTCGGCTCCGCACCGCGATTACACGCAGGCGATCGACGCGTCGCAGCAACAGCTCGAGGCGCTGATCGCGAAGGAGAAGATCCCGACGGCGACCGTCGCGGTCGTGGTGGGCGACCGGATGGTGTGGCACGACGCGTTCGGCGGGGCGACGATGCACACGCGCTTCCGCGGCGGAAGCCTGACGAAGCTGGTCACGGTCGCGGCGCTGATGCGCCTCGTCGACCAGCATCGCGTCGCGCTCGACGATCGCGTCGACAAATATCTGCCGGAGTTTCCGCACGGCGAGATCACGCTGCGACAGCTGGCCGGCCATCTGAGCGGCATCCGCCACTACGGACCAGGCGAGTTTCTGAACAAGACGCACTACAAGGACGCCATCGACTCGCTGCGCAAGTTCGCGAGCGATCCGTTGCTGTCGACGCCCGGCGAGAAGTATTTCTATTCGAGCTACGCGTATGACGTCCTCGGCGCGGTGATCGAGCGCGTCAGCGGAAAACGGTTCCCCGAAGCCGCGGCCGCGCTGGTCTTCCGGCCGCTGCACATGAACGAGACCTCGTTCGCCGACGACGTGAATTCGGCGAAATTCTTCGACGCCGGAAAAGAAGGCCCCGAGCCGTCGCCGGAAACGGACCTCAGCGACCGCCTCCCCGCCGGCGCGGTCGTGACGACGGCCCGCGACTTCGCGCGATTCCTGATGGCGATGACGAGCGACGGCTTTCTGAGCAACGCGACGCGGCGAACGATGTTCACGTCACTCGCGACGGCCGACGGAAAAGAAACCGGCGTCGGCATCGGCTGGCGCATCGCGAAGGACGAGCAACAGCGAACGTTCCTCCATCACGGCGGCGCCGTCACGGGCGGCCGCGGCTTCGTGCTCGTCTATCCGAACGAGCGGGTCGCGGTCGTGATCCTCACGAACCTCGGCTTCGCGCGGTTCAACGAGAAAGACGCCGGCGAGATCGCGCGCCGGTTTCTATGATGAAGTAGCGCCGTGTTCGCACGGCTCCTCTTCGTCGCCGGTCATGCGGCCGCGCTGATCGTGCTGGCGTCGACGTGTCATGCGACGGGGATGCTGGCCGTGCGGCGGGCGTCGTTTCGCAGCGCGCTCGAGCAGTTCTGCGTGGCGTCGACGATCGGATTCGGGATCGCCGGAACGGTGCTGTTTCTCATCGGGCTGGCGCATGCGCTCTATGCGCCGGTCGTCGTGGCGTACGTCGTGATCGTGCACGTCTGCGCGTTTCCTCGCCTGAGGCTGCGCGTCACGGTGTACGGCGTGCTTCTGGCGGCGGTACTGGCGTTCTTTTTTCTCTACACGCTCTATCCGCCGTCGGAGTGGGACGCCACGATGTATCACCTGCCGTTCGCGAAGGCGTTCGCGACGCAGCATGCGGTCGTCTTCGTCGACACGCTGCGGTTTCCGGTTTTCCCGCAGCTGAACGAGCTGCTGTTCTCCGGCATGTTGCTCCTCTGCGACGACGTCTCCACGCACGCGGTTGCGTTTCTCGCGCTCGCTCTCACCGCGCTGCTGCTGTACGCGTGGGGCGGCGGGCTGCTCAGCGCCGCGTTCTTCCTCGGCCATCCGATGGCGATCTCTCTCGGGTCCTCCGCCTACGTCGATGCCGGACTGACGCTCTTCGTCGTCGCGGCGGTGCTGTTCTGGCAGACGTGGCGCGAGACGGAAGCGCTGCAGTGGCTGATACTCAGCGCGGCGTCGGCGGGCTTCGCGGCGGGCACGAAGTACCACGGCCTCGTCATCGTCGCGGCGCTTGCGGTGGCAACGCTCATCGTCGCGGTGAAGCGAAAGAACCTCCGCGCGGCCGCGATCTTCCTTCTGATCGCGGCGTTGTCTGGAGGTGCGTTCTACGTCCGCACGTGGGCATGGACGGGCAATCCCGTTTTTCCGTTCTTCACGCGAGTCTTCGGTGACAACGAATGGCATGCGACTCAGTTCGAAACGAAGATCGACGAGAACGGAGGAAATGTCGTCCGGGCGCTGCTGCCGGACCTGCCGAACCTGCGCCGTCTCACGTACGACCCGAACGGCGTGCCGTACTCGATGTCGATTTATCTGCTGCTGCCGCTTTTCGCGTGGGTCTGGTGGCGCGCGCCAAGGCTTCGCGTGATCAGCGCGATCGCCGCCGGATATCTCCTGCTGTTCGCACAGTTCGATCCGCGATTCCTGCTTCCCGCGTTCGCGATCCTTTCGCTCATCGGCGGAATCGGACTCGGGTTCCTGCCGCGGCGCTTCACCCTTCCGATCGCGTTGCTGCTTCTGCTCCCCGCGCTCTACTGGACCGCCCGCCAACTCTTTCACCACCGCGTCCTGTTTCCGGTGACCGCGGAGGCGCGCAGGGACTACCTGTCCCGCCGGCTGCCGGGCTACAGTCAGCTCGAGCTGCTCAACCGCCTGCATGGCGACCGCTACACCGTCTATGCAATCGCGATGGACCCGGTGCGCTTCTACGCCGACGGGCGGATGGTGGGCGATCGCATCGGTCCGTATCGCTATGAGCTGCACACGACCGCGCGCAGCATGCGGGCGCTGGGCGCGGAGTATCTGCTCGTGAATGCCGAATGGCCTCTGCCGGTAGTCTCGAAAGACCCGCGCGCGACGCTCTATCGGCTGCCCAACTGATCGAAGCGCCTGCCGCACGCACACTCGAAGCTGGGCGGCAGCGTTTCTCCGCAGACGCACACCCAGCCGATCTGGCGCGCCGGGTTTCCGGCCATCAACGCTTGCGCGGGAACGTCTCGCGTGACCACGCTGCCGGCGCCGATGAGCGCGTACTCGCCGATCGTCGTCCCGCAGACGATCGTGGCGTTCGCTCCGATGGAGGCGCCCTTCTTCACGAGCGTGGGAAGCCATTCTTCGCGCGGCGTGCGGACTTCGATGCGCGGCCGCAGGTCGTTGGTGAACACAACGTGCGGGCCGAGGAAGACGTCATCTTCGATCGTCACCTTCTCGAAAAGCAGCACGCCGTTCTTCACGGTCACGCGATCGCCGAGGACGACGCCGTCCTCCACGAACGCGTGATCGCAGATGTTGCAGTCGCGGCCGATCGTCGCGCCGCGCATGACGTGGGCGAAGGCCCAGATTCTCGTTCCCGCGCCGATCGAGTCCGATTCGCACAGCGCAGCGGGATGGATGAACACGCTCACTTCAGCGCCTCCACAGCGCCTCCACAACGCGCACCTGCTGCTCTTCGGTGATCTCGGGAAACATCGGCAGGGAGAGGACCTCCGAGGCCGCGCGCTCGGCGACCGGGAAATCGCCGGCGTGATAGCCGAGGTGCTGCATCGCGCCTTCGAGATGGATGGGGTGAGGATAGTGGACAGCGGCTCCGATTCCCGCGGCTCGCAGTTTTTTCAAAACGGCATCGCGGTTCGGGACGCGGATCACGTACAGGTGCCACACGTGCTCGTTGCCGGCGAGCGTCTTCGGACGCACGACGTGCTCCACATCGGCGAGCAGCGCGTCGTAACGCGCCGCGGCGGCGCGGCGCAAGGCGTTCCACTCGGCGAGCCTGCGCAGCTTCGCGCGCAGCACCACCGCCTGCATCGCATCGAGGCGTGAGTTGAAGCCGGCGATTGGATGCTCGTACTTGGTTTCGCTGCCGTAGTTTCGCAGCGCGCGGACGCGCGCCGCCACCGCGTCCGAGTTGGTGAGCACCGCGCCGGCGTCGCCGTACGCACCGAGGTTCTTGCCGGGATAAAAACTCATCGCCGCACCGTCGCCGAACGAGCCTGCCGTGTGGTCATGGCGCCTTGCGCCGTGTGCCTGGGCCGCGTCTTCGAGGAGCATAGGACCTCTAGGACCGCTGTGTTGCAGCGCTTCCATCGGGGCGATTTGTCCGTAGAGGTGCACTGGCAGAATCGCGCGCGTGCGCGGCGATAGGACGGATAGGACCGCGGAGGGATCGAGCAGCAGATGATCGGCGTCGCAGTCGGCGAGCACGGGACGCGCGCCCGATCGCACGACAGCGAGGGCGGTGGCGATGAACGTATTCGCCGGAATCACCACTTCGTCGCCGCTCCCGATGTCGTGAGCGCGCAGGAGAAGCTCGATCGCGTCGGTGCCGCTGGCGACGCCGACGCAATGGCGGACGGACTGAAAGTCCGCGAACTCGCACTCGAACGCATCGACTTCGGGACCGAGAATGTAAGCGCTGCTTTCGAACAGCCGCGCCATGCCGCGCTCGATTTCTTCGCGGACGGAGCGATGCTGCAGCGCGAGATCGACCAGCGGAACGTTCATTCGGCGGCCACCGGCACTTCGCCGCCTCCGCTGCGCAGCGAACGCTCCACCGCCTCGAGCGCACGCACCACGGCCAGTCCCTCCCGCGCGCCGGTGAGCGGCGTTTTTTTCTGGGCGATGCACTGCAGGAAGTGATCGCACTGGTTCCGCAGCGGCTCGCCGCCCGGAACCCGCGGGATCACGATGTCGCCCTCCCGCACCGCCATCTTGTAGCTGGCGAACGAATCGATGTAGCGCTCCTCGGGCATGACGCTGTCGTAAATGCGAATCGGCTCGGCGAGCTCCAGGTCGTCGAACACCAGCATGGCCCGGTCGCCCACCACCGCCACTTCCCGCGACTTGCGCGGGTGCAGCCACGAGCAATGAAGATGAACGAGCACGTTCTCGGGATAGTGCAGCGTGGCGAAGATCGCGTCCTCGACTCCGGGGCTGATCCACGACCGACCCGACGCGCTGACGGAAACGGGATCTGCAGCGAGCCAGTAGTTGGCGATCGAGATGTCGTGCGCGGCCAGATCCCAGGCCACGTTCACATCGCCGCGGATCGGCCCGAGGTTCGTCCGGGTCATGGCGATGTAGAAGAGATTGCCGAGTGCGCGGTCGCGAATGTACTGCCGCGCGCGGCGCACGGCGTCGTTGTAGACGAAGACGTGGCCGACCATGAGCACGAGCCCACGCGCGGCGGAGAGTTGCGCGAGCTCGCGGCCTTCCCGCGTGTTGGTGGTCATCGGCTTCTCCACCAGCACATGCTTGCCGGCATGGAGACACGCTTTCGCGAGCGCGTAGTGCGTGGCGGCGGGAGTGGCGATCGCGACCGCATCGATGCGCGCGTCCTGCAGAACGTCGTCGAACGCGGTCGACGTCCGGACGTCGGGAAAGCGCACGCGAACCGGCTGCAGCTTTTCCGCGTCGCTGTCGACGACCAGCATCACTTCGCTCTCGGCGCGGTCGTGGAAGTTGCGGACGAGGTTCGGTCCCCAGCGGCCCGCGCCGATGACGGCGATGCGGAGCATCTACCGCCGCACTCCCAGCCCGACGTACACGAGCGGCCGCAGGATCGACCACCATCCGGTCAGCGGCTTCATCTTCGTCTGCCCGGCCGCGCGGTGAGGATAGATCTTCGTCACGGGGACTTCGGCGGTCGGGTACCCCAGCTGGATCGTGCGCAGATAGAGGTAGGGCTCGAGCTCGTATTCGTTGAGCCAGGGTTGGCCGAGGTCGATGCGCGGATCGGTGAGGATGGCGCGGTGGATGGCGCGGAAGCCGTTCGTCGATTCGGTGACGCGCCGCCGCGCCGCGAGCGAGAACAAAAGCGGATGAATGCGCGTGGCGATCCTCCGATACAACGGCATGTGGCCGAAGTCGGGATCGCGCTTGAGGAAGCGCGAGCCCTGAACGAACATCGCCTCCCCGCGCGCGATGGGCTCCAGCAGCAGCGGGATCTCCTCGGGGGCGTCTTTGTTGTTGCCCGCCATCACCACGGCGACGTCGAATCCGCGGTCGACGGCATGGCGGAATCCTTCTCTCAATGCCGCGCCGACGCCTAACGTGCGCTCCAGCCGAATCACGGTCGCGCCGAGCGACTCGCACACGTCGGGCGAACCGTCGGTGGAGCCGTCATCGACGATGAGAAGCTCGTCGACGACCTCGCGCGGCGTCCGCCGGATGACCTCCCGCACCTTCTCGCGCTCATTGAAAACCGGAGCGATCGCAATGACGGAGAGAGGGCCGAACATCGCGGTGATGGTACGGTAAAATCACCGCCGGTGCCTGTAGCCTGGTTTCTCGTCATCGCCACGTCGGTGGCGGGCTTTCTCTTCGCCTCCGAACGGATCTGGGGCGTCCACAAACGCCCCCTCCTGCGACGCGGCATCTTTGCCGACGCGCTGTATGCGCCGATGCACGTGGCGCTGCGCATCCTCTTCCGCAGCTCGATCGGCGTGGGGTTCACGCAGCTCGGCGCGTATGTCCTGCCGCGGGAGTGGACGCACGTGCTCGCCGATCGCCCGCTCTGGGTGCAGACGATCGTGCTGCTGTTCGTCCTCGATCTCTTCTTCTATGTCATGCACCGGCTGAAGCATCGCTGGCCGTGGTGGTGGCGTCTGCACGAGACGCATCACAGCTCCGTCGACCTCGATTTCTTCGCCAGCGTGCGCTTCCACCCGCTGGAAAAGATCCTCGATCGCGCGATCTTTCTCGCGCCGATGATGATCCTCGGCCCCTCGAACGAGGCGATCCTCATCTGGTCCTGCTGCGACGTCTTCTTCGGCATGTTCGGCCACGCGAACCTGCCGTGGAAGCTCGGCCCGCTCAAGTACCTCATCGTCGGACCGGAGATGCATCGCTGGCATCACGTGAAAGACCCCGCGGTCCGCGAGTGCAACTTCAGCAACAACTTCGCATTCTTCGACTGGATCCTCGGCACCGCGTACGTGAGCGCGGACGAGCCGCGCGACTTCGGCGTGGATGATTCGGAGTATCCGGTGGAGAACATCGCCAGGCAGTTCGTGTACGCGTTCCGGGCGATGGAGACGGATTCGCCGCAGGAAGGCCCTGCGGAAAAATTGCGTTCTCCCGCGTGAAAGATAATGCCCACGAAGCTCTTCCTGATCTCGCCGGCGAACCTTTCCGGGACGCGCGCGAAGCAGCTCGCGTCGCCGCGGGCGTCGTTCAAGACGGCGCTGCGCTACCAGTCGCCTGAGGGTGTGCCGATCGGCGATGCGTTCGAGTTCATGAGCTCGTTGTATTTCCGCGGGAAGCTCGCGTACGCGCGGCGCTTCGCGGTGCCATCGCCCATCGTCGGCGGTGACGGGATTTTCGTGATCACGTCGGGATTCGGGCTCGTGCCGCAGAACTGGCCGCTGACCATCGAGCGGATGAAGCGGATGCAGAAAATCGACATCGACGTCGTCACGCGCAACTACACGAAGCCGTTGAAAGAGCACGCGCAGCTCCTCGCGCGGGCGCTCGAAGACGACGCGCAGGTCGTGCTCCTCGGCAGCGTGGCCACGGGAAAATACGTCGACATCCTTCGCCCGATCTTCGGTGACAAGCTGCGCTTCCCCGCGCACTTTGCCGGCCTCGGCGACATGGCTCGCGGTGGACTCATGCTCCGCGCCGCGCGCGAAGGCCGCGAGCTGCCGTACACCACGCTCGATGCGCCGCGGCACCGGGTGGGCGGGACGGGTAAGATGCCGGCCGAGTGGTGATCTCGCACCCGTGCCCGCGCCCGCGCCCGCTTGCGCGCCCGGGGCGGGGGGATCACGTTAGAAGCTTCGCGCCACCCACCCCGGGCGCGGAAGCGGGCACGGGCTCGGGCACGGGTTAAGCTCACGTGGTGGCCGCAAAGCGCGTCGACATCCCTACCTCGCTCAACGAAGTCATCCTCAAATTCGGCGAGCGCGAGGTTCGTCTCACCAATCTCCGCAAGATCTTCTGGAAGAACCTCGGCATCACGAAGCGCGATCTCTTGCAGTACTACGCCGACGTCTCGCCGTATCTCTTGCCGCACATCGAAGAGCGGGCGATGGTGATGAAGCGGTATCCCAACGGCGCGGAGGCGGATTTCTTCTACATGAAACGCGCGCCGGAACCGCGGCCGGAATGGATCGACATCTGCACGATCGACCACGGCAGCGCGGGCCGCATTCCGTTCCCGATCGTGCAGGATCTGCCGACGCTGCTCTGGCTGATCAACCTCGGCTGCATCGATCTCAACCCCTGGTACGCGCGCTGCGACGACACCGACCGTCCCGACTTTCTCCACTTCGATCTCGATCCCGGTCCCGGCGCGAACTTCGAGAAAGTGCGCCAGACCGCGCTGCACGTGCGCGAGATTCTCGGCGCGTTGAAGATCCCGTCGTACCCGAAAACGACGGGCTCGAAAGGCATCCACGTCTACGTCCCGATCGTGCACGGGCCGGTGCAGAAGGAAGTGTGGGCGTTCGCAAAGGCGATTGCCCTTGAGTTGGAGTCGCGCCACCGCAATCTCATCACCGCCGAGTACATGAAAGCGAAGCGCCCGTACGGCCGCGTGCTCGTCGACTTCAACCAGAATCAATGGGGCCGCACGCTGGCGTCGATCTACTCCATCCGCCCGACGCCGGCCGCGAGCGTGTCGATGCCGGTGACGTGGGAAGAGGTCGAAAACGGCGTGAAGATCGAAGATTTTCGAATTGATAACGCGCTCGCGCGTCTAAAGAAGGTAGGAGATCTGTGGAAGCCGGTGCTCGGCAAGAAGAGAGTGGACCTCTACAAGGTTTTCAAGTGAGATGAAACGACTCCTGCTGCGACTTCTGCTGCTGCTCGCGTTTTCCGTTCCCCTCTTCGCGCAGACGGTCAGGATCACGGAGAAGCCGACCGGCCTCATTCACGGCAAGCTGTTCGTGCCGGTCGTGGCGACCGATCCGGTCGTGCGGCTGCAGCTCGTCATCAACAGCGTGCCGTTCATGGAAGTGCAGGGGAAGGTGATGCGCGCGCCGGTACACATCGGCTACTACATCCGCCGCCTGCGGATGCGCGCGATCGGCTACGACGCGGCAGGCAACGTCGTTGGCGAAGACGAGATGGTGGTCAACGATCCGCGTCCGCCGTTCCGGGTGCGCCTGCAGGCGCCGCCGCAATGGCCGGAGAGCGGAACGGCGACGCTGCACGCGAACGTGATCCGTCCCGCGGAGATCCGCGTGAGCGCGGTCGACTTCTACGTCGGCGAAGAGAAGATCGGGACGGATGAGACGGAGCCGTACGAGGCGAGCGTCGACGCGGCGAAGTTTCCGAGCCCGGTCTATACGCGCATCGTCGCGCGCACGAACGACGGGCAGGAATCGAACGACGTGGTCTTCTTCGGCGAGCGCGTGCAGGAATCGATCGACGTCACCATCCAGCAGATTCCGATCTCGATCGCGGAAGGGCCGCAGGACCTGCGCGCCGAGGATTTGACGCTGCTGGACAACGGCGAGCCGCATGCGATCGAGGGCCTCATCGGCGCGAACGAACAGCCGCTGTACGTGGTCATGCTCATCGACTACTCGCAGAGCATGCTCAAGGAACTGCCGGTGGTGAAGGCGGCGGCGAAGCAGTTCGCGCGCTCGCTGCTGCGGCCGCAGGACCGCATCGCCGTCGTCGGCTTCAACCAGCGCACGTTCTGGCTCACGCCGTACACGAACGACTGGAACGCCGCGGCGCAGGCCGTCGATCGCGTGCAGCCGATCGGCGAGACGCACCTGTACGACAGCGTGATCGAGATGCTGTACGAGCTGCAGAAGACGCCCGGCCGGCACGCGCTGGTCGTGCTCACCGACGGCGTCGATCAGGGCAGCCGCTTCAAGCTCGATCATCTCGTGCACTACGCGCGCTACGCCGGCATCCCCGTTTATCCAATCGTGAAGAACAAGCGCCTCTCGACGTGGATGAAGCTCGGCGTCGGACGGATGGAAGCGAAGCGGCTGGACCGCATCGCCGACGACACCGGCGCGACGTACTTCATCATCCAGAGCGAGCGCGAGCTGGGGACGGTGTACGGCCGCATCGCAAGCGAGCTGCGCGCGCAGTACCAGCTGATCTTCCACTCCGATGCCGCGATGGCGGACCAGTGGCGCTCGCTGAAGATCGACTCGAAGCGGGGGCACACGCTGCGCGTGCCGAAGGGATATTTCCCCTAGGCACAGACCGTGAACTCGCCGGTCGCGGATGACCGAGCCCGGCGCGCCACTGTTCCCCGAGGAGGCGAGACGGCATCGCATCCACCGGGGACTGCTGACCCAGCGGCAGGAGCACATCTTCACGTGGATGGCGGTGATCGTGGTGATGCTGTACGTCACCGCGTGGATCGGCGCGATCGCGGAGAACTATCGCCTGCGGGACACGCCGCAATTCGTCGGACCGGGTGAGCACACGGAGCCGATCGAGCCGCCACCCGCGCCGACCGAGCAGATCACGGGCGTGTTCTTCGGCCCGCCCGCGCCGCCGGCCGAGTTCCTCAATCAAGCGGTCTCGGACATGTTCCAGAAGCTGCGCGGCGAGAGCGGCGAGCTTCGCTACATCCTCGAGCTGCCGGGCGCGCGCGTCACCAACACCGTCTCGGCGCCGGCCGCGCCCGGCATTTACCAAGTGGCGGACGACATCAGCATCGTCACGCTCGTGCCGCGCTCGGCAAAACAGAACGGCCGCATCGGCACCTACTCCCTCGGCACGTGGCCGTTCGAGCGCGGCGGGCGTCCGCGCACGGAGCGCTACGCCGCGCCCAGCGGATTCATCAAAATCACGCCGCAGAATCAGAACTTCCAGGTGTCGGAGCATTTCCAGCTCAAGCAGTTCCTGACGAAGGATCAGTTCAGCGTCTGGCCGAAGTACCTGCTCCTCGATCCGCGGCTCATCGACAAACTCGAGCTGACGATCGAAGAGCTGCGCCGCGAGGGCGTGCGCGTCGATCACGTGCACGTGATGAGCGGCTTCCGCACGCCGCGCTACAACTCGGGCGGCGGCAACACGTCCGGGCGCGCGAACCTCAGCCGGCACATGTACGGCGATGCGTCCGACGTCTACGTCGACAACAACCGCGACGGACAGCCGGACGACATCACCGGCGACCGGCGGGTGACGGTGGCGGATGCGGAGCGCTTCGCGCGCGCGGCGGAACGGGTGGAAAAGAACTATCGCTCCCTCGTGGGAGGGATCGGCGTTTATGTCGCCTGCTGCGGGCACGGACCTTTCACACACATCGACGTGAGGGGATTCCGTGCGCGTTGGCGCGGCAGCGGCAGCGGTTAACGACAGGAGGTACCGTGGTTGAAGAAGTGAAATGTCCCGAGTGTCAATCGACACGCCCGAATCCGGCGGTCGTGTGCCCGACGTGCGGCGCACCGCCGATCCGTGAGGGCGACCAACGCGGCACGGACGAAGAGGTGCGCGAGCAGGATCTCGAGCCGTATGTGACGCTGCGCTACATCGCCCGGCTGTTCAAGATCCTGGCGGTGCTGATGGTGATCATGCTGATCGGCGAGATCGTCGCCGGCCTCATGCGCGATTCCATCGAAGCGCTGCCGACGCTCATCGGCGAGATCACGCAGATGCTCGTCCTGGCGGGCCTGATGTGGGG
>DATFHJ010000387.1:0-11156 GCA_035248585.1 Thermoanaerobaculia bacterium | reverse complement strand
TCCGGTGCGTACAAGCTGCGCGGCGACTACGACGATGACAACAGCACCGTCACCGGCGCCGCCTCGCTCGACCCCTCGGACGAGTTCGACCTCAAGGCCGGCATCAACTGGCCGCTCCACATGTGGCCGACCACGAACTGGATCAGCGAGATCAACACGACCTGGTACACGGGCGGCGATCGCGCGCCCGACTCGCCGATCTTCCTGCTCACCGGCATTCGTCACTGGTTCGGTTCCAGCGGCTGGGCGCTCAGCGCGGCCGCGCGCTGGAACGCCGCGAAGTTCTTCAACAACAACGACGAGTGCCGTTTCACGGAGCTCGATGACTGCGGCCTGTCCGGTCTCATCGGCCTGACGTTCGCGCCGCTGCATCTCGCCGCTCCCGCTCCGCCGCCGCCGGCCCCGACTCCGGTGCCGCCGCCGGTCGAGACCGCGCCGCCTGCTCCGGTTCCGCCGCCGACGCCTCCCATCGTTCCGCCGGCGCAGCCGCAGGAGCTCCGCACCGACGAGATCCACTTCGAGCCGGGCTCGGCCCGCCTGACGAACATCGCCAAGGCCATCCTCGACGAAGTCGCCCTGCGCATGAAGCAGGAGCCGACGTCGACGGCGCTGGTGATCGGCTACACGGATGATCGTGAGAACACCGGTCCGAACTCGGATCTCGATCGCCGCCGCGCCGAGGCCGTCAGGGATTACCTCGTCACGCGCCACGGCATCGACCCGTCGCGCATCACGGTCGAAGGCCGTGGAACGCAGGAGCCGGTCGGCGACAACACGACCGCCGAGGGCCGCCTGCGCAACCGCCGCGTCGTGATCCGCCTCATCCTGCCGTAACGTTGTTCATCATCGATTGAATCGAAAGCCCCCGCGAATCACCGCGGGGGCTTTTTTCTTGCTCTGCGAGAGGTCCATGCGCCGCCTTTTCTTCATCACGCTGTTTCTCACTGCCTGCGCCACCACGACACCCCCGACTCCCGACACCACCAAGCCCCCACCGCCGGTCTTTCGTTCCGCGAACGCGCTCACACCGGTCTCTTCGATGCCGCGCGCGATCACCGAGCCGAAGATTCGCGTCGGCCTGCTCAGCGATCAGGCCACGGTCGTCTTTCCGCGCACGAGCGACGGCTACTATCTCGTCACTCCGCAAGGTCCGTCGACGCTGAAGCGCGGCTTCACCGCGACGGCGCCGCTCGCGAACGCCACCGTGCGCTACGCGGTGCAGGCGAGCGTGATCTCCGATCTCACCAGCGCGCAGGAATTCGCGGCGAAGCTGAAGAGCGATTTGAACGTGCGCGTCGACTCCGTCTTCGATCCCGCGAGCGGCGCGTACAAGATTCTCGTCGGCGACTTCGAGTCGAGTGAAGCAGCGACGCCGATGCGCTCGCAGCTGACCGAGCGCGGCTACGCGAAGGATCCGCTCGTCGTGCGCCGCCCGTCCGATCAGCCGTTCGAGAAGAAGCTCGAGATCGTCGACGACGAAGGCGATCGCTATACCTTCACCACGGACGCGCTCGACGTCGCGCCGATGACCGGCGAGACGGTGACGATCGACAAGAAACCGTACCGCACCGTGGCGCGGCTCTTCGTCAACGCGCGCGGCCTGCTCAACGTCGTGAACGTGCTCAACCTCGAGGACTATCTCTTCGGCGTCGTGCCGGCGGAGATGGGGCCGACGATCTACGACGAGCTCGAGGCGCTCAAGGCGCAGGCCGTGGCCGCGCGCACGTACGCGGTCCGCAACCTCGGCCAGTTCGGCAGCGAGGGCTTCGACATCTGCCCCGGTCCCGCGTGCCAGGCCTACAACGGATTTTCCGGCGAGGCCGACCTCTCGACGCGCGCGGTGAAGGAGACGGCGGGCCTGATCCTCACGTACAACGGCCAGCCGATCGACGCGTTGTACACCGCGACATGCGGCGGCGAGACGAGCGACGTCGGGACGATGTTCCCGGGACGCAACGAGCCGTATCTGAAACGCGCGCACTGCGTGGAGCTGGACCTCCTGACGATCGCCGGCCGCGCCGACAGCGGCCTCCTGAGTGAGCTGCAAGTGAACGCGCGCCTCTTCGCCGCGCTCGCGGGCGTGCCGGAAATCTCGTCGGCCTGGAGCGCGCGCGAGGTGTGGCAGGTCGTCGAGAAGGCGATGGAGCTCACGGGCGCGCGGAATCCCGCGCGGTCGCGGCCGGTCTCCAGCCGCCGCGGCGATGTGCTCGCGTATCTCGACGAGGCGCTGGGGCTCGCGTCGCACGCGCGCACGCTGACGCTGCCCGAAGACCGAAAGTACTACTTCCCGCAGTCCGCGAATCCCGAGGCCACTCCGTATGCCGCGGCGGCGTTCCTGGTGAAGTACGGGATCAATCCCGCGCAGTTCATCGACCGCGTGAGCCTCGCCGATCCGATGCCGCGCGAAGAGCTCTACGCGCTCCTCGGCGCGTGGGTCCGCGAGCACAACCTGCTCCGCGACAGCGAGGGAAAAATCTTCCGCCTCGCCGGCCGCGGGATCACGCTCAAGCAGAAAGGCGAGACCAGCGCGTTCACGCTGCCCGCCGGAATCCCGATCTTCCGCAAGCTCGGCGATCGCTTTCAGGAGTACACAAACGTCCCGATCCTCCTCGGCGATCGCGCCACGATCATCTCCGCGCCGGACAAGCGCGTCGTCGCCATGATCGTGCAGGCGAACTACGACGGCGCCGCCTTCGACCGCACGTCGAGCTTTTCGAACTGGACGCGCAGCTACCGCGCCGATGAGCTCGTGCCGGCGATCAACCGCCGCAACCCGATCCAGCAGCTCATCGACATCCGCCCGCTCGTCATCGACGCCTCCAAACGCATCGCCGAAATGGAAGTGACGGCCGAGGGCGGACGCAAGTTCGTGCTGAAAGGACTGCCGGTGCGCTGGTCGCTCAACGTTCCGGACAACCTGTTCGTGTACGAGAAAACGAAGGACCCCGACGGCATCGACCGCTACACGTTCTACGGAAAAGGGTGGGGCCACGGCGTCGGCATGTGCCAGGTCGGCGCGTACGGGATGGCCTTCCGGGGATGGACGTACGACCGGATTCTAAAGAACTTCTACACGGGGGTGGAGATCACGCGCCGCTGATCCGCGAAGAGCAGGTGGAACACGACGTAGCCGACGACGAGCGTCAGGCCGTACACGATCGTCACGCCTAACGTGCGCGGATGGACGATGCGCGCTCCGGCATCCGCGAGGAGCGTCCACGGGTCGGTGATGAGCTCCCAACTGTTCCATCGGCGGAAGCGGCCGAGGTAGATGCCGAAGGCAGAGAGAAACAGCACCGCCGTGACGGCGATCCACCCCGCCGCTGCGCCGATGCGCGCGCGAATTGCCTGCTGCACGAGCGTGAGGGAAATGTAGCCGAGCAGGATCCCGGCAACCGCGGACGAAAGAAGCAGCACGACGTCGTACCAGAGCGGCACGAACGCACGCGGCCGCAGATGCATGAGATCCGTGGCGATGTACGGTGCATTCGGCAGGAACGCCAGCCAGGTCACGGCGGAGACGGCGATCGCCGCGCGTGAACGAGCCCGGGACAGGACGAGCGCGGCAACGAGCGGCACGCCGGCCAGGAACAGGTTCCAGACGAGGAAGGCATAGCTCCACGTTCCCGACCAGAGGATGCGCATGGCCAGCAGGACAAAGCACCAGGCGATCAGCACGGCGACGGCGGCGGCGCGAGTCATGGCGAGTACTTTACCAGTGCAAGTAGTTTGCCGCTAGGGCTCCCGCCCGAACACCACCGTCGCCAGCGCCACCGCCAGCCGCCGGTCGAGCGCGTCGCCGGTCAGCTCGAGCAGGTCATCCTCCCGCCGCACGATCTGTCCCATCTCGATTCCCGGCAATCGCAGGAGGAGATTCGACTCGAAGCGGCGGCTGAATTTTCCGTAGAGCTTGCGCAGGATCGCGCGGCCGAACGATTCCTCGATCGCCTCCGCGAGCACGCGGCCGTCGTGCGAGATCGTCCAGCGCGTACGGCCGAGGAACGAGAACGGCGACTTGCGGATCCGCCCAAGGATGGAGCCGTTCGGCGTGGCGACGAGGTACGTCGCGTTGGCGCGCTGCGAGATCGTCAGCGCCGGACTGCCGTCGTCGTAGAGCGTGACGCTGATGCGCGGCACGAGGCGCGTGATCACGAAGGTGAAGAGGAGCGTGAGCGCGAGCGCGAGCAGCGCGCGCAAGGGCGAGCTCTGACTGATGAGAAATGCCGTCGCCGCGAGGCCGGCCACGAACACGATTCCCGCCACGAACGTGGCCAGGATGCCGACGATGCTCGCGAACGCGCGGTAGCCGAGGAGCGGCTTGCCGTCGTCGTCGCGGATGTAGGCCGACTCACCGCTGCGCAGGCCGGGGGTGAAGTGGTAGCGGGTTTTGGAGAAGGGGGTGGTGGGTGGGATGGGTTGCCCGGTTACCCGGTTCCCCGGTTGCCCGGTTGGCTGGGAGACCGGGGGAGCGGGCGACTGGGCAAATGGGTTGATCGGCTCCGTTGGACCCTCTTCGGGGACGAGTTCTATTTTTTTTTTAAATCGGCCGGTGCGAGCTTGTCGTGCGGAAGGGTTTCCACGCTGACGCGGTCGAGCGTGCTGGTCGACATCACGTCCAGCTGGCTCAGGTCTTCCGTCGGCGGCGCGGGCTGATCGAACGGCTCCGCGGCGGCGATCGGCGAGGCTTCCGACTCGGTCGGCAGTTCCTCGGAGAATCGTCCGTACGTGTTGCCCATCCGCAGCCGCGCGCCGTGCGTCAGCGGCGCGACGCGGATGCGCTTTCCGTTCACGTACGTTCCGTTCGCGCTGGCGAGATCGTGCAGCACGAAGAATCCCCGCTCGAACACGATCTCCGAGTGATGCCGCGAGACCTTTGGATCGCGCAGGATGATGTCGTTGCCGGGATCGCGTCCGACCGTGAAGGGCCGGTGCGTTTGCAGACGGTAACTTTTCTCCGTGCCGTCGAGGCCGACGAAGAAGATTTTCGCCATTCGGGGCGGATTCTAGCTTACTCGCGCCCGGGTCATCTCGGACACGAGCTCGTCCACGGTCAACGGCTTCGTCAGCCACGACCGTACGCGCTCAGGCATCTCCTGCGGCGCCGGCTGCCCGCTGATGACGATGATGTCGATGTTGTCGGGCCGCAAGCGCTCGAGCACCTCACGTCCGTCCATCAGCGGCATCAGCCAGTCCAGGAGAATGTAGTCCGGCCGCTCCGACGCCACCCGGTCCACCGCCTCCGCCCCATTCGAAGCGAGCTTGACCTCGTACCCGCGCTGGTTCAATCCGATGGCGTACAACCGCCGGACATCCGCGTTGTCCTCCACGAGCAACACCTTTGGCTTGCTGGCCATGGAGGCCGGAGGCTGCATGATCTTTACCAACGAGGAGAGGAGAGCGGGCGTCCCGCCCGCCCACCGGGGGCGGGCGGGACGCCCGCTCTCCTCGTGATATTCTCCCGCCCCGACCAACATGAACGTCAAAAAGCGCTTACTCGACGGCCCTCGCATGAATCGCGCGATCCGCCGGATGGCGATCGAAGTGGTGGAGCGGAACCGCGGGCTCGACGACCTGATGATCGTCGGAATTCGCAGCCGGGGAGTGCCGATCGGCGAGCGGATGGCGAAAGAGATCGAGGAGATGGAGGGGCAGCCGGTCTCGTTCGGCATCCTCGACATCACGCTCTATCGCGACGACCTCACGCTCGTCGCCCCTCAGCCGGTCGTGAAACCGACGAAGCTGCCGGAACCGATCGATGACAAGGTCATCGTCCTCGTCGACGACGTCCTCTACACCGGCCGCACCGTGCGTAGCGCGCTCGACGCGCTCATCGACTTCGGCCGCCCGAAGCAGGTCATGCTGGCCGTGCTCATCGACCGCGGCCACCGCGAGCTTCCCATCCACGCCGACGTCATCGGCAAGACCGTCCCCACCGACGCCAACGAAGTGATCAAGGTCAAGCTGACGGAGACGGACGGCGAGGACGAAGTGCTGATCATGGAGAAATGAGAACCGCCAGTTCTTCGCTCCGCTCCAAAGACCTCCTCGGCATCGAGCCTCTCACTCCCGAAGAAATCACTCTCATTCTTGACACCGCGGAAGGGTTCAAGGAAGTGAGCGAGCGGCCGGTGAAGAAAGTGCCGGCGCTGCGCGGGCAGCTGGTCATCAATCTCTTCATGGAAGCGTCGACGCGGACGCGCGTGTCGTTCGAGATCGCCGAGAAGCGCCTCTCCGCCGACACGCTCAACTTCGCCGCGTCGGGGTCCGCCGTCGAAAAGGGCGAGACCCTCATCGACACCGCGGAGAACCTCGTGGCGATGCATCCGAACATGATCGTCATCCGCCACAAGCATCCCGGCTCGCCGAAGATGCTCGCCGAGCGCTTCGAGAACATCTCCATCATCAACGCCGGCGACGGCGCGCACGAGCATCCGACGCAGGCGCTCCTGGACGCCTTCACGATTCGCGAGCGCCTCGGGCGTCTGCAGGGCGTGAACGTCTCGATCATCGGCGACATCAAGTACTCGCGCGTCGTCCGCTCGAACATTCATCTCCTCACGAAGATGAAAGCGAACGTCACGCTCGCCGCGCCGCCGACGCTGCTGCCGGTCGAAGTCGAGAGGATGGGCGTGCGTGTCGTGCACTCGCTCGACGAGGCCATCGAAGGCGCGGACGTCATCATGATGCTGCGCATCCAGCTCGAGCGGCAGGGGAAGCTCAGCTTCCCGTCGCTGCGCGAGTACTACAACACGTTCGGTCTCACCCGCGAACGCGTACGCCGCGCGAAGGAAGGCGTGCTGGTCATGCATCCCGGCCCGATGAACCGCGGCGTGGAGATCGCATCCGACGTCGCCGACGATCCGAATGTGTCGGTGATCCTGGAGCAGGTGACGAACGGCGTGGCGGTGCGGATGGCGGTGCTTTATCTGTTGGGAGGGCGCAGCGAATGAACCTCCTCATTACGGGCGGCCGTGTCATCGATCCTTCGCAGGACCTCGACGCAACGCTCGACGTGCTGATCGAAGACGGCACGATCGCGCGGGTCGACAAGAAGATCAAATCGAGCGTAAAGAAAATCGACGCGAGCGGTCTCGTCGTCACGCCCGGCTTCATCGACCTGCACACGCATCTCCGCGAGCCGGGACAGGAGCACAAGGAGACGATCGCCACCGGCACGCGCGCGGCGGTCGCCGGCGGATACACCGCGGTCTGCGCGATGGCGAACACGGTGCCACCGAACGACGAGCGTGCGGTGACGGAGATGGTCGTCGCCGAGGCCGCTCGCAATGGCTGGTGCCGCGTCTATCCGGTCGGCGCGGTGAGCAAGGGACTGAAAGGCGAGGAGCTCGCGGAGCTGGCCGATCTCCGCGCCGCCGGCTGCGTCGCCGTCAGCGACGACGGGAAGCCGGTGTTCAACGCCCAGCTGATGCGCCGCGCGCTCGAGTACTGCTCGATGCTCGGCATGCCGGTGATCGCGCACGAGGAAGACGCGAACCTCAACGAGGGCGGGGTGATGCACGAGGGCTACTATTCGACGCTCCTCGGCATGCGCGGCATCCCCGCGGCCTCGGAAGAAACGCTCGTGGCCCGCGACGTGATCCTGGCGAAGCTGACGAACGCGCACGTGCACATTGCCCATCTCTCCACCGCCGGCGCGGTCGATGCCGTCCGGCGCGCGCGCAAGGACGGAGTGAAGGTCACGTGCGAAGTCACGCCGCACCACATCGCGCTCGGCGACGACTCCGTGCAGTCGTTCTCGACGAATCTGAAAATGAATCCGCCGCTGCGCAATGAAGCGCATCGCAAGGCCCTGCTCGCCGGCATCGCCGACGGAACGATCGATGCGATCGCCACCGATCACGCGCCGCATCACTTCGATGAGAAAAACGTCGAGTTCGACCTCGCGCCGTTCGGCGTGATCGGACTCGAGACCGCGTTCGCCGTCTGCTACGAGCACCTCGTGCGCGCGAAAGTCATCAAGCTCCCGCGCCTCATCGAACTGCTCTCCTGCGGTCCCGCGCGCGTGTTCAACCTGCCGGGCGGCACGCTGCGTCCCGGCGCCCTCGGCGACGTGACGCTGATCGACGTCGACGCCAAAGTCGAAGTGACGCGCGACTTTCAGTCGAAGGCCGCGAACTCGCCGTTCATCGGACAGAAGCTGCGCGGTAGGATTGCCGCGACGATCGTGGCCGGAGTCATCAAACACCAGCAATGAGCGACGAACAACCCAAACGCGTCGTCATCGTCGACGACTCGCCTTCGTATTGCGATCTCTGGTCGAACTTCATGCTCGAGCGCTACCCCGAGGTGGCCAAGGTCGAGACGTACAGCCATCCGTACGACGCCCTGCCGAAGATCGACGACTCGATCGACCTCCTCATCGTCGACCTCGAGATGCCGGGCATGGACGGCAAGAAGTTCGTCGACTACGCCCGCGCGAAAGGCGTTTCCCCGCGCCGCATCGTCGTCACGTCGTCGCACTCCGCCGACGAACTGCACCAGCGATTTCGCATCGGGGAGACGATCGCGGTCATCAATAAAACCGAGGCCAAACAGCAGGAGGCGTTTCTGATGATTTTGGATTCGGTGATGCGGAGATAGAATCTCGCCCGTGACGTCCACGGTGCCGCCCGAGCAACAGCAGCAGGCCCCCTCGTTCTCTCTGAACGACCTGCTCATCTACATGGCCAAGCAGCAGGCCTCGGATCTTCATCTGAAGCCGATGCGGCCGCCGCTCGTGCGCGTGCAGGGGAAGCTGATCCCGATCAAGACCGACTCGCTCAAGCCCGCGGATCTCGAGCGGATGCTCCTGCCGCTGCTCAACCGCGCGCAGAAGGATCGCTTCGACGCCCATCAGTCCGTCGACTTCGGCTACGGTGTTCCGGGCGTGGCGCGGTTCCGCGCGAACATGTACATGCAGCGCGGCACGGTCGGCGCGGTCTTCCGCCGCATTCCGATTCAGATCCAGTCGATCGACTCGCTCGAGCTGCCGATCGCGGTCAGGGAAATGACGAACATGCCGGACGGCCTCGTGATCGTCACCGGCCCGACCGGCTCCGGCAAGTCGACGACGCTCGCGGCGATGATCCTCGAGCTGGCGGAGCGCGAGCCGGCGCACATCGTCACGATCGAGGATCCGATCGAGTTCCTCTTCCAGGACAAGACCGCGGCAATCTCGCAGCGCGAAGTCGGCACCGACACTCCGACGTTCAAGGAAGCGCTGCGCAACTCGATGCGCCAGGACCCCGACGTCATCATGGTCGGCGAGATGCGCGACGTCGAGACGATGCAGACCGTGCTCACCGCCGCGGAGACCGGCCATCTCGTCCTCTCCACGCTGCACACGAACAACGCCGCGCAGACGCTCGACCGCATCATCGACGCCTTTCCCGTCGATCAGCACAAGCAGATCCGCGCGCAGCTCTCGCTCGTGCTGCGCGGCATCATCTCGCTCAAGCTGATCAAGACCACGACCGGCTCGATGACCGCCGGCGTCGAGGTGATGAAGAACTCGCCGCGCATCGCCAAGCTGATCGAAGACGGCCTGACGAAGGACATTCTCGAAGAGATGGAGTCCTCGGTCGGCCTGTACCGCATGCAGTCGATGAATCAGTCGCTGATCGCGTTGCTCGTGCATCAGAAGATCACGTACCAGGACGCGTTGGCGCTGACGAGCGACCCCGACGATCTCTCGCTCAAAATCCGCAAGCTCTTTCCGCAGATCGAAGAGCGCGTCCGCCAGGGAGGAGACATGGCCCCGAGCTATTCCGATTTCTCGCAGATCACCGAGCTGATGGACATCAAGCGGCTCTATGAAGAGCAGGACGTGCAGTGGCGGCAGCGGCTGATGGAGAAGGACGAGGAGATGGAGGGGATGCGCCACGACCTCGACTACCTGCGCTCGCAGTTTGCACAGCAGCAGGGCGGCGACAAAGGAAAGGACGAGGAGATCGCCCGCCTCCGCGCCGAGACCGAGCGCCTCCGCGTCGACGCGCAGGCGAAAATCTCGCAGCTGCAGGAGCGGATCAAGGAGCTGAATCAGAAGCTCATGGCGGCGAATCCGCGCGCGACGCGATGAGCACCAAACCTTCGAAAGAGCTCGAGACCTTTCCGAATCCGAACCCCCAGCGCGACTACGAGATCGCGTTCGAAGCCCCCGAGTTCACCTGCCTCTGCCCCATGACCGGGCAGCCCGACTTCGCCACGATCCGCATTCGCTACGTCCCCGATGAGAAATGCGTCGAGCTGAAGTCGCTCAAGCTCTACCTCTGGTCGTACCGCGATGAAGGGACGTTTCACGAGGCGGTGACGAACCGCATCGCCGACGATCTGATTCGCGCGCTCGATCCGCGGTACTTGTTTGTCGAGGGAGACTTTTACGTGCGCGGCGGGATCACGACGAAGGTCAAAGTGGAGCATCGAAAGAGCGGTTGAGTCTCCACTGCTCGTTCACATACTCCGCAAATCCCGGCTCTCCGCCTCCCAGCCATTCCAGCAACAGCTCCGCGCTCGTTTCGTCGACACCTTCGATGATCGACAGGCTCGCGGCCTCCGCGACGCGTACCAGCGGCTTCTCGAGCTCCGCGATCGTGCGCGCGGAGCGGGCGATGAGACCGGCGAGGTCGAGGTCGAGGTCCATGGCGATCATTCGCGACGCGGTGAGCGTCAGCAGCACGGCCGCGTTCCAGTTCGAGCGCTCGTCCCATCGCGGCGGTACGACGAAGTCGTGTATTCCGCGCGCATGTGCGAGCGCGGCGATGTGGCGCTCGGTCGACAGGTGGATCGGCGCGACGTCGGCGTGGAAGAGCGTTTCGTAGCGATCATCTTCGCCTTTCAGTTGCAACTCGTTCGCGATGGCCTGCTTTGCCGTTGCGTCGACGTCGACCGGCATGCCCGCGAAAAACTTCGCGCCTCGCGCAAGGTCGGCGAGTTGATTGAGTGCATCGAGATCGGTGGTGATCGGATAGATCACCGGAATCACGACGCCGTAGTTCGTCGCCTCCGCGAACAGCTCGCCGAGGCGCGCGAGATCGAGAGGCCATGCGGCAATCGCGACGTAAGCGTCTTTGGGAAAAGCGCCGCTTGTCGAAGTCAAAAAGAGCGCATCGTCGAAAACCGCGAGCGCTTCTTCGCCGCGGCGAAACACCACCTCCGCG
>DATFHJ010000386.1:0-5734 GCA_035248585.1 Thermoanaerobaculia bacterium | reverse complement strand
GATTACCTGAATGGGGTGGCTATCGATATTAATGGCGGGTCGTGGTTTCAATGAGCCAATCAGTAAGAGCGGCAACTCGCGTTGCCGCACTCCAGAATGGCAGACCGCTTGCTAGGCAACCGCAAGAGGCTACACATACTTGTGAACCAACAGAAACCGAAAGTCCTGGTCGTCGATGACGACGACGCGATCCGCACGATGGTCGAGCGCGTGCTCAAGCGCGAGCAGTTCGAAGTTGACGGCGCGCGCGACGGGTTCGAGGCCATCGAGAAGCTGACCCACAACGACTACGCGACGGTGCTCCTCGATCTGATGATGCCGCGCGTCGACGGTCACGGCGTTCTTCGTTACCTCGAGACCGAGCGCAAGGCGCCGCGGCCGTGGGTCATCGTGATGACCGCGAACCTGCAGAGCGCGCACGAGACGAAAGACGCGAAGCCGGTGTTCCGCGTGCTGTCGAAGCCGTTCGACATCGGCCAGCTCGTCACGCACGTGCGCGAAGCGCACGACGCAAACGACGCAACCGCTACGTAACGAGCCCTCGCCGCTCGAGCTCTTCGACGAGCGCGTCGACGTCTGTCTCCAGCGTCTCCCGCGTGACGTCGTACTCCGCCAGCAGCGTCGCCACGATCTCGCCTAACGGTTGCTGCGCGGCGATCAGCTGCCAGATGCGCACCGCGACCGGATCGAGGCCGAAGTACATGCCGGTCTGAAAGTCGAGCAGCACCAGCTCCTCGCCGACCGGCTTGTAGACCACTCGATCGGAGATCCGCACGATGCGATCAGGAAGCACGCAGCGACGTTAGCAGATCGCAGACCTCGCCCGCGCGGCGAAGGTCGTCCGGCGCGGTGAGCTCGAAGACCGGCACGCTCGCCGCAAGCCGCGCGACCGCCGCCAGCTCGTCTTCGCGCAAGGCATCCTCGAGCAGGCTCGTCACCGACGCGTGGCGCAGCAGCGAGATCGCGGCCTCGTGTCCCGCCACCGCGCGCAGCGCCGCCGCATGCGCGCGTCCGGTGAGCACGCAGATCGCGCCGATCGGGCTTGCCTCGGTTGCAAATGCGAAATCGCCGGCGAAGCGTTTGTTCCACGTCGGCGTGAGCAGCGGCAGCGCATCCTCGCTCCCGAACAGCGCCGCGGCCACGTCTCCCCACAGCCGCACGCGCGGATAGCCGGCCATTACGAACGGTTGCTCGCCGCGCCACTCGATGGCCGCAACGTCGTCCGTGATGACGGTCGCGCCGCGCAATGCACACGCCGCCGCGACGGTCGACTTCCCTGCTCCCGGCGCGCCCGCGACGAGCAGCGCGCGCTCGTTCACGAGGATGCTGCTCGCATGCAGCGCCAGCGTGCCGCGGCGGCGCAGCGCGTACGCGAGGATCGGTCCGAGAAAGTACGTCGCCGCGTCCTCGGGCGTGGAGGTCCACTCGCACCAGATGTCCTTGTCCGAAACGACGAAGCGCGCGTCGCTGTATTCGAAGACCCGTGGAGCGGCGGGCTTCAGCCCGCCGAAGGGTTCCGGCGGGCTGAAGCCCGCCGCTCCACGGGTTGCGAGGTGAATTTCGATGTCGGGAGAAACGGGCGCGATCGGAACGAGGCCCGCGATCGGCGCATCGGCGCGCAGCGTCAGGCCGTACACGCGATAGCAAACGCTCACGTGCGATTGTTGATCGCGTTGTTGCCGCCGTCCTTGGTCCGGTGCGGGCCGCCTTCGAGCGTGAGGTCGCGCACCGAGCCGTACACCGTCAGCCTCGGCGCGCGATACGGCTTACGCTCCGAGCCATTGGGCGAGGGCGATGGCGTGTGCTTGATGGCGGACATGCGATTGACTGCCGGACTGAAGCTCCTCTCGAAGAATGCGGCGGGAGACGAATCGATCTAACTCGCTGCATGCATCAATTGTTCCGGCCCACGAGGCCGCCATCCGCGGCCACCAGACGCGCAGCGGCTCGCCGCGCAGCGGCGTCTTGGGACGGAGCCGCACCGCGTCCGGAAGCCAGCCGCGCATCGCCTGCCGCAGCAGATCCTTTCCCGCAAAGTGCGGCAGCGGCGGAAGCGAGAGCGCGAACTCGAGGAGGCGCGTGTCGAAGAGCGGCGCGGCGACGTCGATCCAATGCTGACCGTAGCTCTCGAACACCGCCTGCCACGCGGTGCTGTGAATGCCGCGGAACGCCTCCGGCCGGTACGGATGCACGCGCGCGTCCGTCACCGGCATCGGCTCGTGCCAGCGCTCGCGCAGCGGCGGCAGGAGCCACGCCGGCGGGGTGTCGCGATTCTTGTGCAGCCCGAGATTCGTGCGCAGGAGCAGCGGCGGCCATGCCGTTCGCGTGATCGCGAACCGTCCCGCTTCCGACGTGAAGCGCAGCCACCGCCCGCGCCGCAGCAGCTCGAACAGGTACGAGCGCGACGTCGCGAGCAGCGGATCCCCGCCCCACCCGCCCATCAGCACCGATCCGCGCTCCGCGGCCATGGCCATGAAGTCGTGAAACGCGGCGCTGAACGGCTCGGGATTCGGCTCGAATCCGCGCGGACGCTCGAACGGGACATAGCGGTCGCACGGTTGAAAATCGATCGGGATGCCGAGGTGGTGGGCGGCGAGCGTCGAGGCCGCGCGCTCCTCGTCGGGGATCAGCTCGTCCCACACCGCGGTGAGCGCGCGGACATCGGCGCCGGCGTGAACGAGCGCCGCGGCGACGGAGGTGGAATCGAGACCGCCGCTCATCGACACGACGACTGGACCCGTGGCGCGCTCCTTCACCGCGGCGACGAGCAACGCGCGAAACGTTTCCGCCGCTTCGCGCTCATCGATGCGGATCGGAGCGTCGCGAATCGGGAACGACCAGTAGCGCTCGAGGCGCGTGCGATCGTCCTCGACAATCAAACGATGCGCAGGAGGAACGCGCGCGACGTGCTTGAACATCGTCCGCGCGGGATCGACGGGAAAGCCGTGCAGGAGAAAGTCGGCGATCGAGTCGTCGTCGAGATCGTGCGGGACGATTTCGAGCAACGAACCGAGATCGCTCGACACGCGCACCGCGCCGCCGTGCCGCGCGTAATACAGCGGCTGCACGCCGAAGGGATCGCGCTCGAAGATCATGCGCGGATGCGGCGGCCGAGGCGGAAAAGCCGGACGATGCCGCGCGCTCCGCGGTAGACGTACAGCCACGGCAGCGCGAAGCGGCTGCGGACGTGGAACCGGCGGCGCATGAACTCCGCCGGTGGAAGCGCGAGTTGCCAGAGGCGCTGCACGCGCGCGCGCCACGACATTGCGCGGAAGTCGGAGAGCATCGTCCGACCGTAACTGATGTCGCGGTCGAGGTACACGCGCGACGGCTCATCACCATCCACAAAGTCCGGGAAAGAGTGTGTCGTACGCCCGCACCACTCTTCGGTCAATTCAACCGCGCGCATGCAGACGCCGGCGACGCCGCGCTCGGCAGCCAGCCGCCAGAATTCCTCGTGCTCCGCGCGCGACATCCGGTCGCGCAGCAGCGCGACGTCGACGAGCCAGATCAACCGATCGCTGTCGTGATGATGCGCGACGCGGTGGATGCACGCGAGGAGCAGCGCGTCGACCGGACAGAGCCCCATCGCCTGCGAAGAAATGACCGGCACAGGGACGGCGCGCGCGCGCAATTCGTCGAAGCGCAGCGCCTGGGCGAGCAGCGGGCGGTTGACGATGCTCCAGTGAACGTCGTAGGCGTGATCGATGCCGAACGCGTCGCGGCGTGTGAACAACATCTGCCGAAGCCCGTGCTCGTCGCCGCTGGTGATGCGCTCCTCGAAGCCGAGGGCCAGCATCGCGGTGCGCGCGGCCTCGACGGACGCGTGCGGGATCAGGAGATCGGTGTCGCCGCGCGGGCGCAGCTCCGGCGCGGGATAGAGCTCGTACGCGAGCGGCGTTCCTTTCATCAGCAGCGCGTCGACGCCGTGCGAGGCGAGTGCGTCGAGCACAATGCGCAGATCGTCGAGCCGCATCGGCTCGACCGCCGCGGCCTGCATCGCCTGATCGCGCAGCCGAGGAATGCGCGCGATCGAATAGACGAGCGGGCCGACTCCGCGCGAGGCGAGCGCGCGCGCTTCGTCGTTCGTCAGCGCGGGCCACTCCGCGGCTTCGCCGGCTAAAGCGCCGCGCAGCGGCGCGATGAGTCGTTCGCTGATCGGCAACGTCTCCACGACTGAAGCGAACTTACTACAATCATTCCTTGTTCCCCCGCCGCGCTCTCGTCCTGCTGTTGTGCGTCCTCGGCGGCGCGGCCGTGGCGTTGCTGCTCATGCCGCGCATCGTCCGCTCCTCGCGTCACGACAGCAGCCGGCTATGCGCGATCCTCGATGATCTGCGCTCGCGTCCCGCTCCCCCGCTCGTGCTCCTCGGTAACAGCGCCGGCATGCTCGGCGTCGACGCGCGCGCCCTCGGCGGGTGGAATCTCTGCTCGCCCGCGCAGACGCTCGGCGAAGGGCTTCTCCTGCAGCAGAAACTGCCGCCAACTGTGAAAGTCGTGGTGCAGCTCGCCACCGCGCTCCAGCTTTCCGCGAACATCACGGTCGAGTCCGATCACGCGAATGCGCTGGTGATGTGCGGCGGCAAGCCATCGCTCGCCGACCGGTTCTACGCGCGACGGCACGTCCGCGCGGCGATCGAAGGATTCGCGCGCCCGTCCGGCGGCGGCTGGTTGCCCGAGCAGCGCTTCGTCGATCTCGAGGACGCGCGCCTCGAAATGCGCGCGCATCAACTGCGCATCCTCCGTGACGCGGCCGCACTCGCCGCGCGCGAGAGGCGACGCTACGTCGTCGTGCTCGCGCCGATCCATCCGCGGATGAAAACGGGCGTCATCCGCTGTCCGGAAGGACTCGATTGCATCGATCTGACGCGGCTGCTGACGGCCGGGGGATTTCGCGATCCGACGCATCCCAACGACGCCGGCGCGCGCAAGTTGACGAAGGCGATCCGCGACGCATTAACGGCCCGCCGTTTGCTATTGGAAGGATGAGGATATCTGGCCCGATGTCGACCGTCACACTCATTCTTCTCTTCGTTGCCATGGCCATCGCGCTCGCCCTGTCGATCGCGCTGGCGTACCTGCCGATGCGCCTGCTCGTCGGCCAGATGGCGCGCAACATCAAGCAGTTCATCGAGCGGCAGCGCGATCGCCGGCGCGCGGAGCGGGGAACGCCGGACAGGCGTCACACGTAATCGCGCCTACAGCGCTTTTTCGATCGCCTCGGCCAGCTCCGGATTGTTCGGCTCGATCAGTCCGTAGTGTTTCCAGAGGATCTTCCCGGTGCGGTCGAGCAGGACCGACGTCGGCAGCACCGAGGTCTGGAAAATCCCGGCCAGCTTCCCCTCGGGGTCGAGGGCGACGGGATACGTCATTTTCTGCTCGCTCACGAACTGCCGCACGGACTCCACGCCGCTCTCATCCACGCTCACGCCGATCACTTCGAAACCCTTCGGCGCGAGCTTGTTGTGCAGCGCCTGCAGTTCCGGGATCTCGATCTGGCACGGCCCGCACCACGTGGCCCAGACATTCAGCAGCACGACCTTCTCGCGCTTGCTGACGAGGTCGAACTTCGAGCCGTCGAGCCACATCGCCGAATACTCCGGCATCGTCGAGCCAACGTCGGTTCCGGTGGCGGTCTGGGCGGCCGGCGTTGCTTTCGTCGGCTGGGCGGTGCCAAACCCGTGGATGGGCGGTTCGCTTCGCTTGCACGCGGCAAGCGCGAGGGTGAATGCGA
>DATFHJ010000385.1:0-2006 GCA_035248585.1 Thermoanaerobaculia bacterium | reverse complement strand
CGCCGCCGACGCGAGCAGCGGGCGCAACTTCCGGTCGTCCATGCGCAGCAGCCAGAGATCCGACTTCGTCCGCCCGCCGGCGGCTTGTCCCTCCAGCACCACCTGCTGCCCGTCGGGCGTCATCGAGTCGGGCCAGCGCGCTCCGTCCAGCCGGGCGACCATCCGGATGACCGACGTACCGCGTGGCAGCTCGAACAGCCCGTCGCCGTTTGCGGTGGCCAGAAAAAACAGCAGCCGCGAGTTGTCGGGAGCGACGACCGGAGTGGAGCCCATGTCGTCCGCGGCGACTCGTCTGGCCCGGCCGTCCTGGAGATCGATCTCCATGAGTCGCAACGGCTCGCCGGGCGGTTCCTCCGTGACCAGGATTTTCGTCCCGGACGGATCGAGCACCGGTTCGTGATAGTCCCCCGCGGGTCCGACCGTGCCGAGCAACCGGCCGTTCCGGTCACGGAGCACGATGCGCATGCGACGAATCGGCTCGGCCACGAAGACCAGCGTTCCGGACGGCGACGCGGCGATGGCCTGATACCTGCGGTCCCCGGCGATGCCGACATTCTGCGCGACCTGGTGCGGCTCGCCGGTGAGCGCCATCGAGTCGAGATCCACGTGCTGCACCATCAGCAGCCCGTTGCGCACGAACAGGATGCGGTCGTCTCCGGCGGCATACGCGGAGGCCGGAAGGGGCAGCAGCAGACGGCTGGTCCGGTTCGTCATCGATCCGAGGTGCACGCCCTGCGCGCCCCCGCTGACGTAGTAGAGGAGGTGATCGCCGTCGGGGAAGACCGACGGAAAGCGATGCGACAGTTCTTTCGGACGCAGCGCCGTCGCCGGGGTGACGGCGCCGCCGCGTGCCGCCACGCGCATCAGCGGCGAGGTGATCGTCGGAGAGAACACGATCTCGTCGCGTGACGTCCAGTCTCCGCCGCGCCCGTCCGGCGCCTCGGCGATATCGGCCGCCACTCCTCCGCCCCTGGGCACGCGTCTCAGTTTTCCCTGCGCGAAAAACGCGATGTCCTCACCCTTCGGCGACCAGAACGGATACGACGCTCCTTCCGTCCCGGCCAGCGGCCGGGTCGTGAAGTTGTCGAGATCGCGCAGATACAGCCGCACCACCCCCGTCCCGTCGCGCCCCGCGAACACCACCGTGTGGCCGTCCGGCGACACGTCGATGCCGCCGCCGGCGTTCGGGTCGAGCGCGCGGATGTCGTCGGGGGGATCGATGCTGAAGCGAAGCGATTCCTTCGGACGAACGAGCCAGGCCAGCGTCATCAGGCCGGCAAGGGCCGCCGCGCCGGCGGTCACGGCGACGATGCGTCTCGCGCGGTTCCGCAGCGGCGGAAGCACAATCGGCTGCGTGCCCACATCGCCGCTGAGCCAGCGTAGTTGCTCCGCCACGTCGTGCGCGGATTGCCAGCGCCCTTCGGGATCCTTGGCCAGGCAGACGCGGACGAGATGCTCGAGCGCCGGCGGGATGTCCGGGCGGAAGCGCGACATCGGCGGCGGATCGGCGCCCATGATCGCCGCGATCACCATCGCCGACGGCACCGAGCCGTCGACGGCGGGAACACCGGTGATCATCTCGTACAGCACGGTACCGAGGGCGTAGATGTCCATGCGTGGGTCGACGGGCTTTGCCTGGAGCTGTTCGGGCGACATGTGCTGCAGCGTTCCGACGACCGTGCCCTCGGCCGTCATTCGTCCGGTCGCGCCGCTGGACAGTTCGATCAGCGTCGTCTTGGCGAGGCCGAAATCGAGCAGCTTCGCGCCGTTTTTCGTGATCATCACGTTGCCAGGCTTGAGATCGCGATGAACGACGCCGCTGCGATGCGCGGCCTCGAGCGCTTCCGCGATCTCGGCGCCGTAGCGGATCACGTCGCGGAGCGGCATCGGTCCGCGCTCGATGCGCGCGGAGAGGGTTTCACCGTGCAACCGCTCCATGACGATGTAGTCGCTGCCGACGTCGAAGAGCGTGCAGATGTTCGGATGGCTCAGCTGCGAGATGAGCT
>DATFHJ010000384.1:0-26683 GCA_035248585.1 Thermoanaerobaculia bacterium | reverse complement strand
GTGCGCGAGCTGCACGGCTCCGACTTCGCCAATCCGTGGACGTCCGCGTCCCGGCGCCACCGCCTCGCGTCCCTCGGCGCGGTCTGGGGCGAGTCGCTGCGCGACTCGCGCGGCGGCACGGACGTCGCGAAGCGCGCCGAGGAGCTCGCGTCGCAGGCGCCGCGGGATGAGCGCGCGCGCGAGCTGGCGGATGTGGCGGCGGCGTCGAGCGGCGGCGGCGGAACGCGCTAGCGCCGCTTCCCGCCACCGAAGTTGCGGATCGACTGGAAGTGCACGTCGAAGTAGTTCGCCGCGGCGCGCAGGGCGCGGCCGACCAGCCAGCTGTCCTTCGAGGGGATGTTCTCGACGCCCGAGCGCATGTGCGGCGGGAGCTTGGCCCGGCAACTGCGGCAGAGCGCGTTCCCGACCGTTTTGTCGAAGTCGCATCGCGGACAGCGGCGCTTCTGCGCCAGCGCCGTGACTTCAGCCTTCGTCAGGTGCATCGACATTATTTTGACACAGATTAGAATGCGCGCTCATGGGACAGCGCGTTTCCTTTCCATCCAATGCTCACACGTGCGAAGGCTATCTCGCGGGCCAGGGTCCGGCGGTGGTCGTGATTCAGGAGTGGTGGGGAATCGTCCCGCACATCGAGGACATCGTCGAGCGATTCGCGGGTGCGGGCTTCCTCGCCATCGCCCCCGATCTGTATCACGGCAAGACCACGAAGTCGCCCGATGAAGCGCAGAAGCTGCTGATGGAGCTCGACGTCGATCGCGCGGTGGCGGAGATCATCGGCGCCGGCGCGTACGTCCTCGGCCGGCCGGAGTGCACGTCGAAACAGTACGGCGTCGTCGGCTTCTGCATGGGCGGCGGGCTCGCGCAGCACGCGGCGGTGAACGACTCCAACGTCGGCGCGGCGGTGAGCTTCTACGGCGGCTTCAAGAAGGTCGTGACCGAGTGGGAGAAGCTCGAGGCGCCGCTGCTGCTGATCTACGGCGAGGACGACAAGGGCGTGCCGGCGGACAAGGGACGCGAGCTCGGGGCGAAGCTGCAGAAGATGGGGAAGAACGTCGAGGTCGTGGTGTACCCGAACGCGAACCACGCGTTTTTCAACGACGCGCGCCCCGAGGTCTACAACAAAGACGCGGCGGCCGACGCGTGGCGCCGCACGCTGGAGTTGTTCCGCCGCTCGTTGTAACGTGACCGCGTGGGAGACGCAGTCCTCAAGGGCCGGCTGTCCGTTTTCCGGCTGCCGGAAGTGCTCACGTTTCTGAGCACCACGCGCAAGAGCGGCACACTCACCGTCGCATCCGACGGGAGCGAGGCTTCGCTCTTCTTCGACGACGGCGCGCTCGTCTACGCCGGCTCGAACCAGGAGCGTTTCCGCCTCGGCTCGATCCTTCTGCGCAAGAAGAAGATGACGCGCAACCAGAGCGAGCGCATCGACGCGCTGATGGCGGACGAGGGCGGACGCTTCGGCGAGCACGCGATCCGCGAAGGCGTGCTGACCGAAACGCAGCTGCGCGACTTCCTGAAAATCCAGGTCTCAGAGATCGTCTACGACTGCTTCGTCTGGAACGACGGCACGTTCGCGTTCTCGCAGGACGGCTCGCGCCTGCCGCAGCACGCCGTCACGATCTCGGTCGACCTCGCGAATCTGATCATGGAGGGCGCGCGACGGATCGACGAGTGGGAGCAGTGCGTGCGGCTGCTGCCGAACAAGTCGATCGTGTTCCGCGTCGTAACGACGCCGCGCGACGAGAAGATCACGCTCACCGCCGACGAGTGGCGCATCCTCTTCCTGATCAACGGCCAGCGCACGCTCGAAGAGCTCTGCCACGACGCCGACGACGATGCCTTCCACGTCTATCGCGTGATCTACGGCCTCCTCGCGAACAAGCTCATCGAGCCCGTGCCGCGCAATGATCCGAACGACGACACGAACACGGGCGACGCGACGTTCAAGCAGAAAGACGCGCCGGTGTTCAGCGGCGAGTCGACGATTCACGAGCTGGAGGACGACACGAATCTCCTGACGTCTTCCGAAGCACGGCTGTCCTACACCGACGTCGTGCGGCCGACGATCGCGCAGCTGACGATCCGCAATCACGAAGGCGAGTCCCGCGTGCTGCCGCTGACCGAGCCGGAGTATCTGATCGGACGCCATCGCGACAACACCATCCAGCTCGCCGATCCCGGCATTTCCGGCTACCACGCGCGCCTCTACCTCGGCGCGAACGGCTATGTCGTGGAAGACATGAAGAGCCGCAACGGCGTCTTTGTGAACGGCGAGCGCGTCACGCAGGCGACGCTGCAGCACGGAGACCAGGTACACATCGGGCAGACGGACCTCGTGTTCGAGGTGTTGTTCAACCCTTCGTAATGCGGTCCGTCTTCATGTACGGCCGCAGCGCCTCCGGCACGATCACGCTCCCGTCTTCCTGCTGATAGTTCTCCAGAATCGCCACCAGCGTGCGCCCGAGCGGCAGCCCGGAGCCGTTGAGTGTATGCACGAATCCTGTTTTCTTCTCGGCGGTGCGATATTTGATGTTCGCGCGGCGGGCCTGGAAGTCGGTGAAGTTCGAGCAGGAGGAGATCTCGCGGTAGGTTTCCTGTCCCGGCAGCCAGACTTCGAGGTCGTACGTTTTTGCGGAGCTGAAGCCCATGTCGCCGGTCGACAGCGCGACGACGCGGTAATGCAGGCCGAGGAGCTGGAGGATCTCTTCGGCGTCGCGGGTGAGCTTCTCGTGCTCGTCCCACGAGTCCTCGGGGCGCGTGAATTTCACGATCTCGACTTTCTCGAACTGGTGATGGCGGATGAGGCCGCGCGTGTCCTTGCCGGCCGATCCCGCTTCGCTGCGGAAGCAGGGCGTGTAGGCGGTGTAGGAGATCGGCAGGCGCGCGGCGTCGAGGATCTCGTCGCGGTGGATGTTCGTCACCGGCACTTCGGCGGTCGGAATGAGATACCACGCCTTCTCGTGCTGCAGGCGGAACAGGTCCTCCTCGAACTTCGGGAGCTGTCCCGTGCCGCGCAGCGAGTCGGCGTTGACGATGAACGGCGGAAGGACTTCGGTATAGCCCTGCCGCTCGTGGACGTCGAGCATGAAGTTCATCAGCGCGCGATTCAGCTTCGCCGCGCCGGCGAGGAGGAACGCGAAGCGGGCGCCGGTGACCTTCGCGGCGCGCTCGAAGTCGAGAATGCCGAGGGCCTCGCCGAGATCCCAGTGATTCTTCGGCGTAAAAGAAAACGACGGCTTGTCGCCCCACGTGCGCTCGACGCGATTCGCCGATTCGTCGGCGCCGACGGGGGCGCTCTCGTGCGGAACGTTGGGGAACGTCAGCTCGAGGCCGCGGAACTCTTCCTCGATTTGCGCGAGGCGGTCGTCGAGCACTTTGATCGAGTCGCCGACGCCCTTCATCGCCTCGATCTGCGAGGAGGCATCCTGCTTGTTCTTCTTCAGCGTCGCGATCTCTTGCGACGCGGCGTTGCGCTGCGCTTTCAGCTGCTCGACCTGCACGATCGCGCGGCGGCGCTCGCCGTCGAGCTCGAGGAAGCGCTCGATCGGCACGTTCGCGCCGCGATTTTTCAATGCCGTGCGATACGCATCCGCCTGTTCACGAAGATAGTCGCGGGACAACATGGCCGCGCATTCTACGGCATGGAGCGGCGGGCTTTAGCCCGCCGGAGAACGTCGGCGGGCTAAAGCCCGCCGCTCCACAGTCAATGTCTGACCGCTCGTGTACGCGAGACTGGCGGAGCGTCGACCACGAAGTCGCCGGTGATCACGAGCGCGTAGCTTTGACGCGCGCCGAAGCCGAGGCGCGAGGCGGTGACGGTGATGTCGTAGGCGCCGGTGTTGGGCTGCGCGATCGTGTTCACTTCGACGTTGTTCAGATGATCGTCGCGGCCGGCGCCGTTGACCCGCAGATCGAGATCGTTTACCAGCTGCGGCGTCGAATCGGTCGCGCCGCGCACGGTGCCGGGAGGATCGGTCCAGACCAGCACCGCCTTCAGGGGCGTGCCGGCTTTCGCCTGCACGCGAACCGTGGACGTTTGTCCCTGCGCCAGTCCCGACGCGAGCGGCACGTCGACGACGCGCAGGTGCGCCTTGTCTCCGGGGAAGTAGAGCGCGTCGTCGAGCACCGGGAAGCCCCAGCCCTGCTCGCCCGACGGCACCGGCTTCGTCTCCACGAGCTGATTGCCCTGCGGGCGCCAGAGAACGGGACGCGCGGCGGCGATGATCGTCGCTTTCAAGAGCGCAGCGCTCGGAGTCATTCGATTGGAAGAAGTCGCGGCGCCGGTCGGATAGAAGCCGTCGGTGTAGTACTGCCGCACGAGCGCGGCGGCGCCGGCGATCGAAGGCGCGGCCCATGACGTGCCCGGCATGTCGTGCGTGCCGCACAGCACGCCCTTGTTCTCGAAATCCATGTCGCCGGCGAGGACGATCGCGGGGCCGACGACGTCAGGCTTGATGCGGCCGTCGCGCGACGGGCCGAACAGCGTGATCGCCGCGAGGATGTCGTCATCGCCGCCGTAGAAGCGCGTGCCGCCGACCTGCAGCGTGTTCTTCGCCGAGCCGGGCGCGGAGAGCGAGCTCGCCGCGGGCGTGCCGTTGCCGCTGGAGTTGCCGGTGTTGAAGACGACGAGCGAGTCGGGATGCGACCAGACGAACGCATCCACCTCGCGCGAGGTGCTGGAGTAATTCGCGGTTGGCGGCGTCGCCGGATACGGCACGCCCTGCCGGTCGCCCCACGAGTTCGAATGGATGCGCGCGCCCTGCTTGTAGGCCTGCTCGAAGATCGGCGTCAGCACCGCCGGGCAGCCGATGCCGGGATACTGCGTGCAGGCGTCGCCGGTCGTGAGTCCCGCGTCCTGGATGATGAGCTTCGCGCCGGTGGCAATGGCGTCGCCGTAATCGTGCTTGATCGGAGCGCCGTTGTCGCCGGCGATCGCGCCGGCGGCGTGCGTGCCGTGCCCGTGATTGTCGAGCGCGCCGGGAGCGCCGATGCGGTCGCAGCCCGCTCTCCCGGGATATTGATCGCAGGAATAGACGAAGTCGTACGCGATGACTTTCCGGCGGGAAAGATCGACGTTCTGCCATTCCAGGCCGCCCGTGGGCGTGCCGGTGTTGAACGGCGGCATCGAGCCGTCCGGCTCCGCGAAATAGCAAGCCGTGACTTCGAGGCCGGAGTCGAGAACGGCGACGATCTGCCCCTCGCCGTGAAGACCGCGGTCGTGCAGCGGCGTCGGCCCGATGGGCGACCCGCTCTGCAGGGAGCGATAGGAGTATTCGTTGGCGCTGGCGATCCCAGCGATCAGGAGGACTGCGAATAATTTTCGCACGGCGGGAGTAACCGGCGTGCTCGCCACTCGATTCCTGTGGAGCGGCGGGCTTCAGCCCGCCGGAACGGCAACGGCGGGCTGAAGCCCGCCGCTCCAGGGTCAGTGCACGAATTTCCGCCGGTTGCGAATGTAGTCCGCGAGGATGTACTCGCCCAGCCGGTCCGGTGATGCATAGAACGCGCGGCCGCGGTTGATCTTCGAGAGCTGGTCGACGAAGTTGACGAGCATCGGGTCGGTCGCGAGCATGAAGGTGGTGATGGGGATTCCCGCGCGGCGGCAGCGGTCGGCTTCTTCGAGCGTGCGGTTCACGATCTTCATGTCGAGTCCGAACGAGTTCGTGTAGAGGCGCCCGTTCTCCGTCAGCGCGGACGGCTTGCCGTCCGTGATCATGAAGATCTGTTTGTTGTTGTGCTTGCGCCGCCGGAGGATCCGCTGCGCGAGCTCGAGCCCCGCCTTGGTGTTGGTGTGAAACGGTCCGACCTCGGCGTACGCGATCTCGGAGATCGGCACTTCGCGCGCGTCATCGCCGAAGAGGAGGACGTCGATGGCGTCCTTGGGATACTTCGTGAGGATCAGTTCCGTCAGCGCGAGCGCGACTTTCTTCGCCGGCGTGATGCGGTCCTCGCCATAGAGGATCATCGAGTGGGAGATGTCGATCATCACCACGGTCGCGCAGCTCGAGTTGTGCTCGGTCTCGAAGACCTCGAGATCGTCTTCGGTGATCGAGATCGCGTCCGCGGGATCGTTGTGCTTCATCGCGTTCTGCAGCGAGCGGATGGAGTCGATCGACATCGGATCGTCTCCGAAGTGATACGGCCGCGTCTCGGTGAGCCGCTCCGTCCCTTGCCCCGCGTTCGGCACGGAGTGATAGCCGGCGATCGATTTCTGCAGGCCGCCGAAGATCTCATCCAGCGCATCGCGGCGGATCTGCCGCTCCCCGCCCGCCGCCAGCACCATGTTCCCCTCGGCATCCTGTCCGAGGACGTTCTCTTCGAGGAGCTGCGCGAAAAACGCGTCGAGATCGACGTCGGGATCGATGTAGCCGCGCTGCTGGAGCATGCGCATCCAGCGCATCGCCTCTTCGACGTCGCCGCTGCTCTGCAGCAGCAGTTGATTGAAGAGGCGGCGCAGACCCAGCTCCGCGAGGAGTTGCCGGATCAGGTCCGGGTCGAGGTAACCGTAGCGATGTCTCATGCCTCGCCGCGAGGCTGGTTCTTCTGCAGCTTCTCAATCCATTTCGCGATGGACGGATTGTTCGGCAGATGCTCGCGCGCTTCTTCGAGCGAGACGAGCGCGTCGTCTTCGCGGGCCATGACCAGGAGGACCTGCACGCGCAATTCCACGAGGGCCTGGTAAAGCGCGAAGTCGGTGACCTTGTTCTGCGTGAGGAGCGAGATGGCGCGGTTGACGAACTTCAGCGCGACCTCGGGCTTGGAGTCATTGAGCGCGTCGGCGGCGAAGCGGTGCAGCATGCGCGGCGAATCGCCGAGGAACGACTTCGCGTCGACGAACTGATGCAGCGCCTCGCGCACGATCGTTTCCTGATCGGGAAACCAGCCGTCGCGGATGATCCGATCGATCTGCCGCGAGAGCTCGTTCGGGATGTCGGCCGTGACCTTGGTCATTTGCTTTTAGTCTTTCTCTAGTTTATCCCGCGCGCAGACGCGGGATCTCCCGGTGATACCCGCGACGCGGTTGCCCACGCAGCGTTGCATGGACAGCCGCATTGCGGTGTAACCGGAGATCCCGCGTCTGCGCGCGGGATAAACTGAGGAAACCGCAAAATCACCGCACCGTCCGCAAGACGTTGAATTTCATCAGCTCCTGGAACGTGATCGTCGAGTCGAGATCCTCGCGTGCCAGACGCAGCGCCTGGTGCAGGCCTTCGAGCACCATCTCCATCCAGAACGCCTGCTCTTCGTCGCGCCTGGGCCCCGCGTATTTGCGCGCGACGTCCGCCAGGCGCGGAACGCGGCCCAGCTCGCGGAAGTACTCCGCGAACGGCTGCTCGTCGGAAAGCGTGATCTTGTTCCCGTCGGCGAACCAGCCGAGGATCGACTCGTATCCCGCTTCGCTCGGCGCCGCCGGCGGCGGCTCTTCGCGCTGCGGTTCTTTCTTCTTGCGCCGGCCCGCGAACATGTCGTCGAGCTCGTCATGGTCGATCTCGCCGTAGCGCTTCTCCCGCGCCGCACGCTCACCGATTCCCGCGCGCTCGATCGCCGGAAACTTCGTCGCGAACAGCTTCCCCACCGCCTCGCCGATCAGCTTCCGGGCGACGACTTCCGCGCCCTGCTGCTCGCCCTCGTACACCATCTCCACTTTTCCGGTGATCGCCGGCAACACCATGTTCAGATCGGAGAGCCGCGGGAACACGTATTTGTCTTTCGTGAGCGCCGCGCGCCGCTCGAGGTTCGACTGCAACAGTTCCACGGCGGCGATGGTGAGCCGCGCGGAGACGCCCGACGATTGATCGACGAGCTCCGAGCCGCGCGCGACGAAGGCGATCGACTCGACGAGATCGCGCACGTACGGCGGGATGTCGATCGTCGCGCCGGCCTCGCGGTCGAGCCACGCTTCCTGATCCGTGATCCGCCGCGCGGTCTCGACGCTCTGCGGATAGTGCGTGAGGATCTGCGAGTCGATGCGATCCTTGAGCGGCGTGATGATGTTCCCGCGGCTGGTGTAGTCCTCGGGGTTCGCGCTGAAGACCAGCACGACGTCCATCGGAATCCGCACCGGAAATCCCCGGATCTGCAGATCGCGCTCTTCGAGAATGTTCAGCAGCGCCACCTGGATGCGCGGCGCGAGGTCGGGCAGCTCGTTGATGGCGAAGATGCCGCGATTCGTGCGCGGGATGATGCCGTAGTGGATCACTTCTTCATCGGCGTACGTGAGGCGCTGATTGGCCGCCTTGATCGGATCGATGTCGCCGACGAGATCGGCCACGGTGACATCGGGCGTGGCCAGCTTCTCCCGATACCGCAGATCGCGCCCGATCCACGCGATCGGCAGCTCGTCGCCTTTTTCGACGGCGAGGCGCCGGCAGCGCTTGCACGTCGGCTGGTACGGGGAGTCGTTGATCTCGCAGCCGTCGATCGCCGGCACGTGCTCGTCGAGGAGCGACGTGAGCGAGCGCAGGATGCGCGTCTTGGCCTGCCCGCGCAGGCCGAGGAGGATGACATCGTGCTTCGAGAGGATGGCGTTGTGAATCGCCGGAACGACGGTGCGCTCGTAGCCGTGGATGCCGGGAAACGTCGTCTCCCCGCGCGCAATTTTCGCGAGCAGATTCGCGCGCATCTCGTCTTTCACGGAGCGGACGCGATAGCCGGAAGCGCGCAACTCGCCGAGGGTGTGGATCTGGGTCATAGGGGGCGAGAGTAGCACGCTCGTGGAAGGTGCGCGCTTAGAGCGAGTGGGTCGCTTTTGCGCGCACTGGACCGGACGCGCACCTTCGCCGTCTTCGCTGCTCAGGATGACGAATCGGCTTCCGGCTCGCGATTGAACTCGTTCATCGCCCGCCGCAGATCGTCCCGGCAGAACAGCACCAACGCGTCGATCGCGCGCCCGATGGCGCGGTCGACGGCCGGCTGTTCCTCGGCGGTGAACGCGTCGAGGACGTAGTCGCGCAGGCGCGTCTCCGGCGAGCCGATGCCGACGCGAAGGCGCGGGAAGTTTTCGGTCCCGAGCTCGGCGACGATCGAGCGCATCCCGTTGTGCGTCCCCGACGAGCCGTTCGGCCGGATGCGCAGCTTCCCGAGCGGCAGGTCGATGTCGTCGTAGACGACCATCAGTTCCGTCGTCGACTCCGCGTACGCGTTCACGAGCAGCCGCACCGCGTCGCCGGACAGGTTCATATACGTCAGCGGCTTGGCCACGAGCACGCTCCCTCCCGCCACCCGCCCCGTCCCCGTCAGCGCGCTTTTTTCATGACGGGCCACGTCGATGCGAAACTTTTTCGCGAACGCGTCGATCACCTGCCAGCCGACGTTGTGGCGGGTGAGGGCGTATTCGGCACCGGGATTGCCGAGTCCCACGATCAACTTCATGCGAGGCGAAGGGTAACTCAGAGGGCGGAGGGCGGAGGGCCCTCCGCCCTCTGGTCAGATTCCTGCATAATCCTCCCCCGCAATCGGCCATGGAAAAGCGCGAGCGAATCGTCGTCGTTGACGACAACGCGAACGATGTTCAGGTGACCAAGCGGTTCCTGGAACGGCGCGGGTATGACGCCGTGACGGCGCTTTCGGGAGAAGAAGGGCTGAACCTCGCCAGGCAGCTGATGCCGGACGCGATGGTGGTCGACTATCGGATGCCGGGGATGGACGGGTTCGAGGTCACGCGGCAGCTCAAGAGCGATCCGCAGCTGCGCACGATTCCCGTGCTGATGCTCACCGGCTCCGATTCCGCGCAGCACGTGGTCGAAGGCCTCGGCGCGGGCGCGGACGATTTCGTGACCAAGGGCTCCGACACCGAGGTGCTCACGGCGCGGCTGCGGGCGCTGCTGCGCATGAAGGCGTATCAGGATCAGCTGCGGCGCATGAATGACCAGATGGTTCGCGACCTCCAGATCGCGCGGCGGGTGCAGGAAGCGCTGATGCCGCAGCGCGAGTTCACGTCGCAGCACATCGAGATCCGCTCGGCCTACATCCCGAGCGAAACGCTCTCCGGCGATTTCTACGACTACTTCCTGCAGGACGGCATGCTCTACCTCTTCGTGGCCGACGTGTCGGGCCACGGACTGCCGGCGGCCATCCTCGTGTCGATGCTGAAGAGCTACATCCACACCGAGGCCGCGGCGGAGCATTCGCTGGCGCGCTTCATGGGATCGCTCAACGACTTTCTCTTCAGCGTCAGCCTGCCGACGCAGTTCGCCACCGCGGCGTTTTTCCGGATGAACAGCGACATGCGCCTCGTCTACACGAACGCCGCGCACCCGCCGTTTCTCCTCTATCGCCGCGATCGCGGGACGACCCAGATCGTCGAACAGCCCGGCAATCTCCTCGGCGCGATGCCGAACATGCCGTTCGAAGAGCACTCGCTCGTCGTGGCGCCCGGCGACACGCTGTTCGTCCACACCGACGGCCTCACCGACCGCTGCAACCCCGAGGGCACGTTCTATTCGATCGATCGCGTGGCGTCGCTGCTCGAGCGGAACGCAGACGCCGATCTCTCGGCGGTGTACGACGCGATCTACGCCGACATCAGCGACTTCGGCACCACGGAAGAATTCCGGGACGACATTGCGTTCGTAGTGACGCGGTTTCACTAAGAACGCGAATGATCCGAAAGCTCGCCGTCCTCTCCGCCCTCCTCCTCGCCACGTCCCTGCAGGCCGCCACGCCGCAGATTTTCCCCGACGACTACAAACGCACCGACTGCGAGATCGGCAGCCTTTGCGCGTCGTGGAAGCGCACCGAGCTGGGGATGGCCGGCGCGCGCATGCAGTCGTACACGCACATGAGCGAGGCGTGGATCAACGCGCACTGGGACCAGCTGATCGGCGAGCTCAAGCCGTACTGCGCGAAGCTCGCCGCCTGCTACGCGACGCCCGGCAACACGAACATGTTCTGCAACGACGTCGTGCTCACGCAGTCGATGGCGATCTGCGATCAGTTCAAGGAGAAGAACGACTACGAGCAGTGCTTCCTGATGATGCGGACGTACGTCAGCGGCATCGATCTCAACTCGTGGAAGCCGTGGGAAGAGGCGAAGGCGTGCATCGCCGCGAAACCGCAGGCGGCGTCGCAGGGGCCGCGGCAGTTCGAGCTGACGGTGACGCCGAAGAGCATTCCGCCCGACTTCGACGGAAAGCTCGTCCTCTATGCGATCGACAAGGAAACGCACATCCCGGTGAAGGCGTCGATCACGGTCGAAGGCGAGATCCTCTACGCGAAAGACGTCCCGGACGGAACGCCGACGACGTCGTACGCGCTGCCGTGGAAAGCGAAGCTGACGCGCGTGAAGGCGGCGAACGGCCACGAGGACGTGGTCGCGCCGATGGTCACGGTCGCGCGCGAAGGCTACGAGACGGTCACATTCCGCATGCCGGTGGAGATCCACCCGATGGATGTGACGATCACGCCGGCGGCCGACACGTTGAAGCCCGGCAAGCACACCGTCACCGTGACGGCGAAGGATCCAGTGAGCGGGAAGCCGGTCGACGCGCGGGTGATGGTCGGCCTTCGCGACGTCGGCGAGGCGGGCACGCCGTTCGAGCTGGACATCAAGAAAGGCGAGAAGCGTCCGGAGATCTGGGTGCTCTCGCCGTGGGACCGTTACAACGACACGGTCGTTGCGCCGGCCGCGCGCTAATCCTCTTCCAGCAGCTCTTCGAGATCCCGCTCCGCCATCAGCTCGCGCGTGATGCCGGGATACTTTTTCGTCCCGTAGTACCACGCTGCCTGGATCGACGGCGTCTCCGGAAAGGCGCCGTCGTAGACGAAGCACTCGAGCGACTTGAGGCGCCCGTTGAGGACGTGCAGCGAAGCGTCGACGGGCGTTTTCACGCCATCGAGCTCCACCTGCAGGTCATCGAGGTGCAGGAGCTTGCGATCGATCGCGCTGGCCGATGCCGGCACATCGAAGCGCGTGACGAAGCCGCGCGTGTTGACCTCGCGGTCGCGCACGGAGGCCGCGGCGTGCTGCGCGCGCAGCGCCGCCAGCAGCGGATGGTCGCCGGCCAGGAGGCCGGCCATCACCTGTCGTTCGAACTCTTCAACACTCATCGTTAAACATTGGAACGCCGGCGTCTCGCCGGCTGGTCAGGCGCCGTCTCGGCGCCAACCGGCGGCGGGACGCCGCCGGGCCAGCCGCCGGGACGGCGGCGTTCCGAGGGTTTCACGCGATTCGCTGAAGCAACTCGACCGCCTGCGGCTTCTTGTCGTACCGCACGTCGGTGGCGGCGATTTTCTCGAGATATTTTCGCGCTTCCGCGGCGTCGTTGCGGCGGAGGTGGCAGCGCGCGATCCAGAACCAGGTGTCGACGACGTATTCGTTTTCGCTGAAGCGGTGCGTCTGCACGGCTTTCTCGAATGCGTCGACGGCCTCGGCGTAACGTTCCTGCATGTAGTTGATGCGGCCGAGGTGCGAGAGCGCGTCGAAGTAATCGAACGAGCTCTGATCGACGCTCTCCACGACGCGGCGGTAAAACTGCTCGGCCTCGGCGTACGCGCGGCGGTCGAAATGGATCGCGCCGCAGAAGAGCAGCGCGTTGCGGTAAAAGTACGAGTTGAAGAACGGCTTCTGCTCGTCGAAGAGACGCAGCGCCTCGTTGAAGAGATGCAGGGCGTCGTCATGGTCCTGCAGCGCGTACGAGTTCAGCGCCTTCAGCGCCAGCGCCTGCGCGGTGACGTTGTCGTTCGGCGAGTAGCGGAGCGATTGATCGTGGAGATCCTTCGCCTTCACGTAGTCGCGCTCCTCGTGCGAGAGATGGCCGAGGATCACGTACGACTTGTACTTGATGTCGTTGGCCTCGTCCGATTCCTCGGACGCGCACGCGGCGCTGAACCCTTCGCGCGCCTTCCCGAGATCGTTCGCGTACAGCGCGGCGACGGCGCGGTAGTACGTCGCCTCGAGCGTCGTCAGCACGCTGCTCTTCGCGCCGGTCATCTGATCGATGAACTTCGTCACCAGCTGCGCGAGGATGCGGTTCTCGGAGCTCGGATCGACGATGAAGTTCTGCAGGTAGACGAGGCGGTTCTCGAGGATCCGCATCATCTCCAGCATGATCGTGACGCGGTCCTGATCCTTCCCCGCCTCGCGGAACATCGACGCCAGCTGCCGCTGCAGCGATTGATACCGGCCGTCGTATTCACGGACCGCGGCGTCGGACAACTCGCCCGGTTCTTTCTGAAGTTTGTTTTCGAGCGCGACGCGGTCGTTCACCAGCTGTCGCAGACGTTCTGCCAGGTCCGCCATAAGTCGAAGGTTAGCAGACTGCAAACGTAGGGCCTGCTTAGCGTTCCCGCTCTTTCACGGGTGTCCCGCCGGCCGCCAGGAGGCGAAATTCGAGCTGATGCCGGTCCTCGTCGATCGACTCCACGCGCACCTTCACGTGATCGCCGAGGCGCAGCTCACGGCTCGTCGACTCGCCGATCATGCGGTGCGAGCGGTCGTGATAGCGCCAGAAATCGCCGCCGATCGTGGCCACCGGCACCATGCCCTGCACGAAGATCTCATCCAGCTCGACGAAGAGGCCGAACGGCGCGACGCCGGTGACGATGCCGTCGTATTCGTTGCCGACCTTGTCGCGCATGAAGATGACTTTCTTCCACTCCAGCACCTCGCGCTCCGCTTCCTCGGCCCGGCGCTCGCGATCGCTCGACTGCTGCGCATACAGCGGATGCGCGCGCTCGATGTCCTCCCGCCGCTCGCCATACAACGCGCCGCTCGTGATCAGCTCGAACAAGCGCCGATGCACGATCAGATCGGGATAGCGGCGGATCGGCGAGGTGAAGTGGCAGTAGTGCTCGAGCCCGAGCGCGAAGTGCCCGGTGTTCTCTTCCGAATAGAACGCGCGCTTCATCGAGCGCAGGACGATGTTCGTGAGGAAACGATCCTCCGGCGTGCCCGCGACGGACTTGAGCACGCGCTGCAGCTCCGCGGGCCGGATGTCTTCGAGATCGCCGCGCAGCGTGAGCTTGAATTCCTTGAGGATGTCTTTCAGATCGGCGAGCTTCTGCGGGTCGGGCTGCTGGTGGACGCGATAAATGCCCGGCTGCGCAGCGAACACGAGCTCGCGCGCGACGACTTCGTTCGCGGCGAGCATGAACTCTTCGATGATGCGATGCGCGACGTTGCGCTCCGTGGGACGGATGGCCTCGATATCGCCGCTCTTGTCGAGCATGACCTCGGCCTCGGGCAAATCGAAGTCGATCGAGCCGCGCTGATCGCGCCGCACGCGGAGAATCTCGTACAGCTCGAGCATCCGCTGGAAGTCGGGAAGAAGGTAAGCGTAACGCTCGCGCAGTGGAGCGGCGGGCTTCAGCCCGCCGTTTTCGTTCGGCGGGCTGAAGCCCGCCGCTCCATTGTCCTCGGTGAGGATGGCGTTCACGTTCGTGTACGTCATCCGCTCCTTCGTCTTGATCACCGACTTGTAGATCTTGCGATTGACGAAGCGCCCGCGGCGGTCGATCTCGATCTCGCACGAAAACGTGAGCCGCTCGATCTGCGGGTTCAGCGAGCAGATGCCGTTCGAGAGCCGCTCCGGCAGCATGGCGATGGCGCGGCCGGGAAAGTAGACCGAGGTGCCGCGCTCGAAGGCTTCGCGATCGAGCGCGCCGCCCTCGGTCACGTAATGCGAGACGTCGGCGATGTGCACGCCGAGGAGCAGGTTGCCGTTCGGAAGATTCTGCACCTCGACCGCGTCGTCGAAATCCTTCGCCGTCTCGCCGTCGATCGTGACGATGTTGCGGTCGCGAAGATCGACGCGCTTCGCGATCTCCTCTTCGGGCACTTCCTGTGGGATCGCGTCGGCGGCGGCCAGCACCTCGTCGGGAAAATGGTGCGGGATGTGATGCTTGCGGATGACGACTTCGATGTCGACGCCGGGCTCGCCGATGAAGCCGAGCGTCTCGACGACGCGCCCGCTCGCGAAATGCGTCGAGCGGTCGGGATAGCGATCGAGCTCGACGTTCACCATCTCGCCGTCGCGCGCCTCGAGCGTCGCGCCGTGCTCGATGAGGATGTCGGTGTCGAGGCGAACGTCGAACGGCACGACGAACGGCTCGGGCTCTTTGTGAAAACGTCCGACGACCGTGCGGTTCGCGCGGCGCAACACCTGCGACACCTCGCCGGCGATGTAGCGCCGGTCGCGCACTTTTTTATATTCGGGACGGCGCTTGTCGATGCGGGCGATGACGAGATCGCCGTTCATCGCGCCTTTCATCGCCTTGCGGTCGATGTAGATGTCTTCGTCGCGTCCGGGCAACGTTCCGTGTCCGTCCGGATGCACGCGCACGCGCCCCGCGACGTACGGCGTGAACTCGAGGAGCGAGTAGCGCTTGCCGCGCACGGCGATGATGACGCCGTCGTTTTCGAGCTCCTCGGCGGCGATGCCCACTTCTTCGCGCGAGACTTCGGCGTCGGTGAGCCGCTCGTGAATCTCCTTCACGCCGAGAATGCGATTCCCGCGCTGGCGAAGGAGCTCGATGATGGCCTGGTGAAGCTCGGGACGTTGCGGAACTGCGAGCGAGGGGGTCACGGGCGGCGGGCGGGACGGCTCGACTTCGGCGCCGAAACGCGCTTGTGCGAAACGCGGCGGCGCACCGGACGCACCGACTCGGCGAAGCCGTTCAGCATCGTCTGCGTGCGGAGCTTGTTGTGCAGCGTGTTGCGGTGAACGCCGAGTTTGCGCGAGGCCTGGGTGACGTTGCCTTTGGACGCCGTCATCGCGGCGACGATGTATTTCCCTTCGAAGGCCTCGACCGCCTGTGCCAGTGTGATTCCGTTCCCGATCAGCTCACGAATGATGGCATTCAGACGATCGTCAATACTAACCATGTATTCAACCTCGAAGCGGTAGTGTGTTGGAGCGAGAGCGCGATTCTACTACTCAAAATTCGACGGACAGGAAGAAAAATTTTTCTCTATCTACGACGCTTGACAAAGAAAAAAATTTGCAACGCGAACCGTGTGACGAGCGTCATTTCGCTTCACAAAAATCGCGCACGATGTTCCGCGTGAGGCGCACTCCCTCGGCGAAGAAACGCGTGCGGATTCGCTCGTCCACCCCATGCACGCTGTCCGCGTCGTAGTAGTTCACCTTGAACGGCATGATCCCGTACGCGGTGATGCCTCGCGCGCGGAAGTAGCGGCTGTCGGTGGTGCCGGGGCCGACGACCGGCGCGACGGCGGAGCCGGGAGCGTGGCCGCGCATGGCGCGGGCGATCGTGTCGAAGAGCTCCGTCTTCGCGGAGCTTTCCGGCGCCGGCTCGCCTGCGGCGACGACTTCGACCGCGGCGTTCTTGCCGACCGCGTCGCGGACACGCGCGAGCATGGCGTCGGCTTTGGTGTCGGGCAGGAGGCGGATGTCGACTTCGCCGGTCGCGCGCGACGGGATCATGTTGACCGACGAGCCCGCGGTGATGTGCGTGATGGCGATCGTGTCGTGGAGCAGCGAGCGGCTTCCCGCGGGCAGCTCGCGCTGGATGCGCTCGACGTCGAGCGGCTCGCGGAAGAGGCGCAGCCGCTCGCGGCGCGCGTCGGTGCGCACCGCCGCCCCGGCCGCCGCGGCGCGGGCGACGCTCGCCTCGAGGCGATACGGTGTCTCAATCGCACGCACCGCGTCGAGCGCGCGCACGAGCTTCGCCGTCGCGCCGCCGTCATCCGGCGGGATCGCGCCGTGTCCGCCCGTTCCCTCGGCGGTGATGCGCAGCCACAACGGCACTTTCTGCTGCACCTCGATGCCCCAGAACAACACCTTGTCGACCGCGGTCTCGTTCGTGCCGCCTTCGTTCAGGACGAAGCCCACGTTCTCGAAGAGCCGCGGCTGCGTCTCGAGCAGCTTCTTCGTGCCGTTCACGCCGCCGAGCTCTTCGTCGGGCGTCGCGAGAAACACGACATCGCGGCGCAGTTGCGCGCTGCGGCGCTTCAGCTCGAGCAGCGACATCAACTGCCCGATCGTGAGGCATTTCGTGTCGAGCGCGCCGCGGCCCCAGATGTAGCCGCCTGAGCGCGCGCCGCTGAACGGCGGCTGCGTCCAGACTGTTGGATCCGCGGGAACCACGTCGATGTGACTGAGCAGCAGCAGCGCCGGCTCCTTCGATCCCGACACGAGCCGCGCGTAGACGCCCTGCCGTTTCGGATCGTCGCCGACGAGCTGCGCGGCGATGCCGTTCTTGACGAAGAGATCGCGCAGGAACGCCGCGCCGCTGGTCTCGTTCCCCGGCGGATTCGACGTATCGATCCGCAGGTACGCGACGAACGCCTCCTCGGCCTCTTTATCGAGCGGATCCTGCGCGGCGCCGCCGGCCTCGCGGCAGCGCAGCGCCGCGAAGGCGAGCAAGGCGACGGCGAGCAGCCGCGTCTTCACGCCGGCTGCGGAATCGTCAGCTGCACGGCCGGCGCTTCCTCCGGCGCGGCGTGATAGGCCTCGAAGCATCCGCGGCAGCGCGCCTCGTACGACGAGTCGCCCACTTCCACCTGCGAGTTGCCGCCGGAAACGCGCTGCGAGTAGTGCGCCGCGCCGCGGCAGCGCACGCACACCGCGTGCATCTTGCTCACTTCCTCCGCCACCGCGAGCAGCGCCGGCATCGGGCCGAACGGACGGCGCATGTAATCCTGATCGAGTCCCGCCGCGATCACGCGAATGCCGGCGTCGGAGAGCTGCATGCAGACCTCGACCACGCCCGGGTCGAAGAACTGCACTTCGTCGATGCCGACTACCTGCACGCCGATCTCGACGCGCGCCAAAAGCTCCGCGCTCGTGGCCACGGGAATCGCCTTCAGCCGCCGCTCGTCGCGCGACACGACTTCATCCGTCGAAAAGCGATCGTCGAGGATCGGCTTGAACACCTGCACCCGCTGCCGCGCGATCACGGCCCGGCGCAGCCGCCGGATCAACTCTTCCGATTTTCCGGAGAACATGCCTCCGGCAATGATTTCAATCCAGCCACCGCGATGACCGTCCAAATGGGGACCTCCGAGAGAAGTTGCCTAAGAATAGAACACGCTCGCCAACCTGGCCACACCTTCGCGCATCCGCTCGTCGCTCTCCTTCGCAAACGTGAGCCGCATGGTGTTGCGTCCGCTTCCGTCGACGAAGAACGGTCCGCCCGGAATGTAGGCGACGCCGCGGGCGACCGCATCTTGTACGCGCGCCGCGGTGTCGATGTCGTCGTGCAGCGTGACGAACGTGAAGAGCCCGCCGCCGGCGGACGTCCATTCGGCGCGGCCGGTGAAGTGCTGCTGCAGCGCGTCGATGAGGGTGCCGCGCTTGCCGCGATAGAACGCGCGGACGCGCTCGATCTGCGGCCCGAGCTCGCCGTTCGCGCAGAACTCGTCGACGATCGACTGATCGAGCATGCCGGAGCAGAGGTCGGCGGCCTGCTTCGCGATCTCCAGCCGCTCGAGGAGCGGCTGCGGCGCAATGATCCAGCCGCAGCGCAGGCCGGGCGCGAGCACCTTGGAGAACGAGCCTAGATACAAAACGCGCTCATGTACGTCGCGCGATTTCATCGGAGTCGTGTCCGCGCCATCGACGTACACCAGCTCTCCATACGGGTCGTCTTCGATGATGAGAAAGTCCTTCTCCTCGGCGATCGCGAGCACTGCGTCGCGACGCGCCTGCGTCATCAGCCGTCCCGACGGATTCTGAAAATTCGGGATGGTGTAGAGCAGCTTCACGCGATGCTGCGTCGCCACTTCGCGCAGCGACTCCGGAACGATTCCTTCGTCATCCTGTTGCACGCCCACAAGCTGCGCGCTGCGCGCAAAGAACGAGGCCGAGCCGCCGATGTACGTCGGCAGCTCGACGGCGACGACGTCGCCCGGATCGAGCAGCGTGTGGGCGATGAGATCGAGCGCCTGCTGCGAGCCGGTGGTCGTCAGCACGTCGTGTGGAGCGGTGGGCTTCAGCCCACCGTCATCGTTCGGCGGGCTGAAGCCCGCCGCTCCACGAAACCAGGCATTGCACCGTTCCGCGATGAACGAACACAGCCGCGGCAAGCCGCGCGTCGGTCCGTACTGCAGCGCCACCGTCCGCCGCTCGCGCACGACCTGCTCCGCGATCGCCGCGATCCGCTCGGCGGGAAACGTCTCGGGGTTCGGCGAGCCGCCGGCGAACGAGATGATGTTCGGGTCGTTGATGATCTTCGCGAACGCGCGGATCGCCGAAGGACGGAACGCGCGCGCGTCGCGGGAGAAAAAGGCGTCGTAGGCGCTCAGGGCTTGCTCTCCACCGCCAACGCCGCGTACGACGCGAGGTACCAGTTGCCGATGAACGCGGAGACCACGAAGCTGAGCAGCGAGCCGATGAACTGCAGCGGCATCATCACGAAGTTGAAGCTCGCGTCGTGGCGGAAGGAGCCTCCCATCCCGCCGAACATCGAGAAGCTGCTGGCGACCGACGACGCGGCCATGGCGATGACGATTACGGCGAGCGCGACGAGGATGTGCCGGCCGAAGTCGGTCTTCACCGCGCGCCAGCCGGTGGCGAGCGCCGTGCGCGCGCTGCTGCGATGCGCGGCCCAGTCGGCGATGGCGCGTTTCGTCCACATCCCGGTCGTGATGCCGACGACGATCGCGATCAACACGAAGATCAACAAGCCCAGGCAGCCGACGCCCGCGGCGACCGCGGGATTGTCCTGGAACACGAACATCAGCACCGCGACGGGGATCAGCGGAATCAGCAGGATCAGCGCGGCCAGCGCCCACGCGCCGTTGTAGATCCAGAAGACGCTCCAGCCGCCTTCCTTCGCGCCGGCGAGCCAGCGGTCCATCGTGAACATCCGATAGCGCTGCCGCGGTCCGACGACCACGGGCCCGGCCGCGCGATCGGCGTCGACGAGCACGCGCGCGCATCCCGCCTCGACGTACGCGTGCACGAGCACGAACACGAGCATCAGGACGAGGATGCCGGCGCCGAACCAGACGAAGAGCGTCCATTTCTCGACGAGCGTCGTCATCGCCGCTTCGAACTGATCGGGCGTCGAGAGCTCGGCGATGCGGATGCCGATCGAGACGAGGATCGGCACGAGCATGGCGAAGATCGTGACGACGGTGGCGAGGGCGAAGACGAACATCTCGGCGAGGCGGATGGCGGAGAGAGGCCAGTTCGCGAGCGTGTTCTCGGCCCCGCGGCGCAGCGTGTCGAAGATGCCTCGCTTCACAGCGTGTTCCGCCGGTGGTCCGTCGCGCCCGTGAACTCGAGCCGCTCCGCCATCTCCGCGAGCCGGCTGCGCAGCCGCGTGCCGATGCGCTGCTCCAGCGTTTCTTCCTTCGCCTCGCCGGTGCGGTCGTAGTAGTTCGTGGTGAAGATCGTCGCCAGCTCCGCGTTGTAGCGCGAGTTGATGACGTAGTAGAGAACGTCCTGCACGAAGTTCGTCGGCTTCTGCGATCCGAGCTCGTCGAGGACGAGCAGGTCCGCTTCGAGCAGCGGCCGCAGCAGCTCCGATTTGCTCGGCACCTGATCGGAGTCGAATGAGGCCTGGATTTCCTGGATGAGGTCCTGGAAGTTCGAGAACAGCATCCGTCCCGGCTTGCCGTTGTGAATGATCTCGAGCAGCGCCGCGACGGCGAGGTGCGTCTTGCCGGCGCCGCACCCGCCCATCAGCAAGAGGCCCTTCCCCTCGGGCGTGTTCGGCCAGAGGTCGACGAACTCCTGCACGCGCCGCTTCGCGTTGCGCAGCACGGTCGATTTCTCGCGAAATGTGTCGAGCGTGCAATGCGCGTAACGCTTCGGAATGCTCGCGCTGGCAATGCGCTGCTGCCGCCGCAAATCCCCCTGACACCCGCACGGCTCGACGCGCAGCGAGTCCCCCGGCAACGGCACCCAGCCCGAGCCATTGCAGCGGGGGCAGGTGGCGGAGGGAACGGGGACGGGACGCATGGGAAGAGTTTAAGACAGAACGCAGAGCGCAGAGCGCAGAACGCAGAATTGAGAAATTTCTTCGTTCTGCGCTCTGCGTTCTGCGTTCTGCGTTCATTCTTTATACTCGCCCCCTCGCGATGAAATCCCTCGTCACCTATCTCCAGCAGCGCCCCGACGCCGCGACGTTCCTGTTGCCGTTGGACCTCGAGCGCGGGCTGCGCGAGCTGTTCGCGCAGCCGGAGCTGCTGTTGCCGCAGCCGCTGCGCATTTATCCGGCGGATGAAACGCAGCAGCCGTCGTTCGGGTATCCGGTGTCGGAGACGCTGCTCTTGAAAGACCTGGAGATGAAGCTCGACCGCTGGCTCGGCGAGGAGACGGCGTTCCAGGTCACGCGGGCCACGGACGCGAAAGACAAGGCGGCGACAGCGTTCAACATCTATGTCGGCTCGCTGATGAAGGCGGCCGAGAACGCGATGATGTCGAATCTGCTGAGCGATTATCACGCGATTTTCTGGCTCGCGCATTCGTTCGATCTCGCGCGGCATTTCAGCGGACTCCCCCGCCGCGTCAGCGCCGCCGACACGCAAGTGGGCCGCTCCCTCGGCGACACGCTCAAGTACCGCATCTTCGGCCGCTGGGTCAGCGAGACGCGGCAGCAGATGACCGAGCTTTCGGCGAAAGCAGGGAACCTCCTCGAGGGCGAGGAGCAGCGCGGCCTGCAGTTTTTCCGGTTGCTGCAGGACGACGTCCTGATTCTCACCGAGGAATTCATCGGACCCGATCTGCGCGAGCTGCGCTCGTTTCTCAATGGATATCTGCGCCGCGATTTCCAGGCCTTCCGCGACTCCTACGAGCGGCTGCGCACGACGGCGAACGATCTGATGCAGCGCGAGCGGGTGTTTCGCGCGGCGCTGCCGCTCTTCGGCTCCAATCCCGAGCAGGGAATCACGCTCGCGCTGCTGCTCGATCCGCGGTTCGAGAATTTCCTCTTCGATCATCCCATGGCGCAGAACGCGGTCACGCGCGAAGAGCGCGAGCAGTTTCAATTGATCGCGCGCCGCGTGCGCGAGTTCGCGGTGCTCAACCAACTGCGCCGCGGCATCGTCTGGACGAACACGCTGCCGGACGGCGAAGTCGTCTCCGCCGACCGCCGCAGCGCGAACTCGTACTCGCGCTCCACGCGGCCGATGGATTTCGGGCGGCCGGGCGTGGTCGATCCGATGATCCATCGCTTCGGGATGATCTACGACATCTCCGCCTTCTCCGAGACCCTCGGCCTGATCCGCCGCGGCGGCGGCAAGGAAGAGATCCGCTCTTACCGGCAGATGCTCGTCTTCCAGCGCAAGCTCGACGGCATCGCCCAGCGGCACCTCCTGCAATTCGAGAAGTTCCTCGGCGACGGCGCGTTCTACACGACGCGGCGCGCGCTCCGCCTCGTGCGCGCGGCCATCGAGATCCAGCGCTTCTATTCCGAGATGAAGCGCAAGGGATTCGCGTTCAACAAAGGGCTGCGCATCGCCCTCAACTACGGCTACTACCGGTTGCTGCCGATGAAGAGCGCCTCCGACGCGAACGAGCTGATCACCGAGTTCTACGGCCCCGGCATCGTCGAGCTCTCGCGCCTGACCACGGGGAAATCGAACAAGGAGATCGACGAGATCGCGTCGTTTCTCATCCAGCACGGCTACGACCAGACCAAGGTGCAGCAGTTCTTCGCACCGCTGCGCGGCGCGGACGTCATCGATCACACGCAGCAGGCGCGCGAGTTCTACGCGTACCTCGATGCCAACGGACACCTCGTCAACGAAGGCGTCGTGGCCTCCGCGGCGTTCCTGCAGGAGCTGTCGAACGAGCTTTCCGCGGAGGCGCAGCAACTCTACCGGGTGAAGACTTCGTTCGGAACGTTCATCGGCTTCGAGCCGGCAATCTCCGACGTCGAGATGCTCGGCATCCGCCTCCTCGGCAGCGTTTCGCTGAAGGGACTGGACCGCATCGAAGTCGGCGAGATCGTGCCGTTCGCCGCCGGCGAAGCCGAGGAAGTGACGCCGCTGGAGATGCCGGAGTCGCTGCTGATGCTGCTGCGCCAGGAGCTGCACAACGAAGACGAGCCGGCGCGCGCGTTCGATCCGCATTCGACGACGACGCGCGAGCGGCTGATCGGCAGCGAGATCGTGATCTGCGTGAAGACGAGCTCGAACGATCTCGAGGACGAAGTGCTGATCGGCGAGTGGGACCCGCGCTCCGACGACGTGCGCCGTCCGCTGAAACTCCCGCGCGGCGACTTCCAGCGCCTCTTCTCGCTCCGCGGTGAGCTCTCGCCCGAGGCGCTGGAGGGGAAGAAGGAGCTCGTGCGCGAGATGTACGAGCGGCTGTCGTCGAAGGCCGCGAACGCGACGCTGGCGTTCGGGCCGTATCGCGACGGGGAGTACGACTCGTACGTGTTAGGCGAGGTCGTCGAGAAGCTCTAAACAAACGTCAGGCGTGGAGCTCGTCCACGCCTGACTGTCACTGCTCAGCGACGCGAGATCGAGCGCAGCTCGTTCTCGATGTCAGCCTGTTTCCACTTCGCTTCGCCGTACCGCTCCTGAATCTTGCCGACGATCTTCTCTCTTTCTCCGTCCATTTGATCGAGATCGTCGTCGGTCAGATCGTTCCACTTCGCCTTCACACTGCCCTTGGCCTGATGCCAGTTGCCCTTGATCTGGTCCCACACCGATTCCGCCTTGTCGCCTGCGTAGTCGGCGGTGTTTTTCGCGGCCGCTCCCGTGCGTGAGGCGCCGCTGCGTACGCGCTCGAACGAGTCCCGCGTCGCCTCCCGAACATCGCGCCACGGTGTGGTCGACGGACCTCGGTAGGTCTCCCAGTTTCGCTCGAGGTCGCGCTCGGCATCGTCGAAGTTCCGATTCGCGAACTCCGGACGCGAGGCGGTCTCCCAGCCGTAGCGATACGCCGGCTCGTAGTGTTCGTAGGGAGTGTCCTTGCGGACGTACGGCCGCGATTTGTGCTCGCGTTGCCAGTACGCGTTTTCTTCCGTGGGATTGACCGTCTCGGCCACGCCCTTCCCGGCATATCCGCCGGCGACGGCGCCAACCGCTCCGCCGATGGCCGCGCCGATCGGTCCGCCAACCGCGCCTCCGATCGCCGCGCCCGCCAAGGCACCGCCGGTTCCACCGCCGGCAACGCCTACGGGGTGCGCACCAGGCTCACCAGTGATGGGGTCAGGGTTACTGTCGGGCGTCGGATCGAGCCCTTTATCTTTTGCCATGTAGCCTCCTATATGTCCGCTTGCGGACCTGACGATGAATTGCAATTGGTGCGCCCCGAATGACATGGCGAGCGGAGCGGCATCGCGCCGAAATTAATGCCGGTATAATGTCCATCCATCATGGCCATCCCAGCAAGACTTCTCGGCTACGGCGCCTACAACCTCGCGAACGACCGCTACATGGGCAAGCCGGCCAGCGGCACCGGCCCGATCTTCTTCAAGTACCTGCGCGACAGCGGATATCCGGTGAACCTGGTGAAGCTGATCGTGTTTCGTTACTCGGGAGAGGACGACCTCAACCTCTTCCCGGCGCGCCAGGTGTCGCTCTACACGCCGCAGCGCGCCATCAACACGACGTACATCGACCAGCTCGTCAACACCGTCGATCAGGCGCGCCAGTTCGGATTCTGGGTGCAGGTGTGTCTCTTCAGCTACCACTCGGTCGCCGCCGGCGAGCAGCCGGAGCACGCGCCGACGGTGTTCAATCTCCCCGAGCCGACAAAGCCGCCGACGAAGCCCTCCGATCCGCCGGGAAACGTCCGTCTCTTCTTCAACGCCGCCGATACCGCCCGATTCAATGAACAGGCTCGCCTCGTCCGCGCGATCGTGGACCGGCTGCGCGTCTTTCCCAACGTATTGTGGGAGCTGGCGAATGAGCTGCGAGTCAAAGAGCAGCCGGAGAATCCCGACAACTGCCAACTCGTGGCGTGGCTGATCAGGATGCGCGGTGAGATCGTGCGCGCGGCGCAGGGCGCGCCGGTGTACATCGGCACGAGCAGCGGCATTCAGAACGAGCGTTACTTCTTCAAGCGAATGGGAGCGGATGCCTGTACCTCACCGGCGCTGCAGGTCGAGTTCTTCGACTTTCATTCGGGCCAGTGGTCCGCCGGCATCGGCGCCGCCAAGAACCGCGTCCGGAATGACTACGGCTCTTCCGCGCCGCTCATCATCAATGACGACGGCCTCAAGGGCGCCGCGAGCTCAACCCAGATCCGCGCCTGGGCCGCGGAGGCGTTTCGCAACAACCTTCACTACGCGGCGAAGCAAACGTATCCGCCGGCGCAGCCCTGGAACAATGACGTGCTCGACCGCTTGAAAGAAGCCTGGAACAACCCGAACGGATTTTGAGGCGCGTAAAATAACCCCGTGCGCGTCGACTATGAGAAGCGGGAGATCGTCTGCGCGGTCGGCGATCTCGTGTACGAGTCGACGTACCGCCGCATCGGCGTGGAGCGCGGCGATGGGTTCCGGCGGATGTGGATCGGGCAGGACATCCACTCGCAGCGCGCCGAGCAGCGCTCGAATGAAGACCCGCGTTACCGCGCGGAGGTCCACGTCGTCCACCGCACGAACCTCGGCGGCTGGTCGGTCACGATCACCGGCCGCATCGACGGCCTCTCCGTCGACAAGGACGCAAAGCGCGTCAGCATCGAGGAAGTGAAGTCGATTCACTTCGACCTCGAGCTCGAGTCGCTGATGCGATCCGAGAAGCTGCAGCGGCATCTCTATCAATTACTGCTCTACGCGTACTTTTTGTCGGGCCAGCCCGACCTCGAAGGATTCGCGTTCGAGCCGCAGCTCGTGCTCATCGACCTCGTCTCCGGCGAGGCGAAGACGATCGACACCGAGTTCGATCGCACCCGCGTGCGCGACACGCTCGATGCCTCGCTGGCGAAGCTGATCGACTCGCTCGAGACCGCGGCCGCGTTGCGCGTGGCGAAGCGCGCGTTCGCGGACACGCTGCAGTTTCCGTTCGACGCGATGCGTCCCGGCCAGGACGAGATCGTCTCCGCTGTCGCGCGCGCGGTCTATCAACGCGACTCGCTCCTCGTCTCCGCGCCGACCGGGATCGGCAAGACGATGGCCGTGCTCTATCCCGCGCTGCGGCAGTCGCTGAAGCTCGGCAAGAAACTGTTCGTGCTGACGTCGAAGACGCTGCAGCAGGACGCGGCCATCAACGCGCTGCGCGCGCTCAACGACGGCTCGTTCCGCGTGCTGCGCATCCGCGCGAAGTCGAAGATGTGCGCGCACACGGAGATGATCTGCCACGAGGACTTCTGCCCGTTCGCGGCGCGCTACTCCGACAAGATGGAGAAGAGCGGCCTGCTCTCGCATCTCGTGACGTCGATGAGCTACTTCGACCCCGACCTCACGTTCGAGATCGCGCGCGAGCATGAGGTCTGCCCGTTCGAAGTCTCGCTCGAGCTCATCGAGCAGGCCGACGTCGTGGTTTGCGACTACAACTACATCTTCGATCCGTACGTCGGGCTGAAGGCATATCAGCAGGAGAGCGACTACGGCGACTGCGTGCTGGTCGTCGACGAGGCGCACAACCTCGTCGACCGCGGCCGCGGCTACTACTCGCCCGACCTGCATGAGAAGCAGTTCGACGACATCAAGCAGCACCTCATGACGCGCAACTGCTGGATCGAGGGGTGGGAAGAGCTGCTCGAGCTGCTGCGCGATCATTTCCATGAGCTGGCCGCGCAGAACCTCGAAGACGATGGAGCGGCGGGCTTCAGCCCGCCGGATGAGATGCTCGGCGGGCTGAAGCCCGCCGCTCCAC
>DATFHJ010000383.1:0-15842 GCA_035248585.1 Thermoanaerobaculia bacterium | reverse complement strand
CGCCAGCTGTGAGCAAGGATGGGATTGCCGGTGGCGAGGAAGGCAATGATCAGCGGCACTGCGAGCACCGCGACCACGATCGCGAGTCTGCGAACGTTCACCCGAGAACTCGACAACCAGACCACCAGACAACCCACCGCCAGCAACACGAACCGCAACTTCAACAACACCAGCCCGATCATCGCCGGCAGCCAGCGCTGCACGCGCTGGTTGCGCATGCCGCGCAAGGTCTCGACGTAGCAGAACGCGGCCGGCACTTCGGTCCAGATGCGCGCGGCGTAGAAGATGACGGGCGGGCCGAAGGCGAAGAAGGGGAAGACGCCGCGGATCGCGCGCTCGCTGATGCCTTCATCCTCCATCCAACGCACGGTCGAACGCACGAGCAGGACGCCTAAGAGCGCGATGATCGCGACCGCGCCGGGAAGGCGCGCGATCGCGTAGCCCGGCACCATCAGGAGCGGCAGCAGCGGCTCGTGACGCGAGTACTGTTGGCCGTTCTTGCCGGTCGGATCGCCGAGCTGCGGGACGAGATCGGCTCGGCCGGTGGCGGAGCGGTCGAGCGTGCGGTACTGGTTCGAGAGATCGAGATCGGCGTCGTGCGCGATCGATTCGGTGACGAGGAGATAGAACGGCTCGTCGCCGTCGATCGGCGTCCGCAGCATGGCCGGAATCGCGAGCGCGTAGACGATCGCCGCCACACCCGCGGCGCGATTCGCGGACCAGACGACCTCGGACCCGCGCGCGAGGAACAGGGAAAACGTCGCCAGCTTGAGGACGCAGAGCGCCACGAAGCCGAGGTAGGGATCGAAGTCCGGGAAGCGCCGCCAGAGGAGCAGGGCGAAGAGCCACGTGGTGAGATCGGTGGCGTAGTAGGCGAGCAGCGTGCGCCGGCGGAGGACGATGAGCGGCAGCGCGAGGATTCCGAGGATGACGGCGATCATCGGCGGACGATCTCGAATCCCTCGACCTGCAGCGATGCGCCGGGCGGCAGCGCGGCATCGGCAGTGACGCGAATGGTGCGCGCGCCGCGCGGCAGAGGCACGCGTCCCGCGCCGTCGATCCAGGCGGCGTAGCCGTACTCGCGCACGCTGCCGGCCGGATCGCGCGGCAGCGGATTGCGCGAGCCGTAAAACTGATCGCGGCGCAGGTAGCCCCAGTCGGCCGCGTCGCCGATGCGCACGGCGATGTTGCCCGGCTCAATCACGCCGAGCCTCGCCCCGCGCCGCAGCCGCGGCACGTTCGCACCGGAAACGATCAACGCGCGCGCATCGTCCGGCACGAAGAGCGTCGCCGACTGCGACGCCGCCAGCGCCGCGTTGACGAGGTACTTTTCCCCCAGCGGATGCGGCGTTTTCAAAAAGTACGGAAACGCCCGCGCGACGAGACCGCTCCAGGCGAAGAACACGAATGCGAGCCCGAGCGCGATCGCCGACGGCAACGCCAGCCGCAGGCGCGGCATCCCCATCAGCCGCGCGAGCGCGGCGACGAACAAAACGAGCAGCGGCAGTGCGAGCGTGCGCAGTGGAACCGCGGGCGTGAGCAGCGCAGCGATCACGCCCGCGGCGACGGCGAAGGGCGTGCGGCCGAGGACGAACGTGATGGCTAAGGCAATCACGATCAGTGCGACTTCACGCACCGGATGATCGGGCATGGGAATCCATCGAAGCAGGAACAAACTGGCGACGACCAGTGGAGCGGCGGGCTTTAGCCCGCCGGAACGGGTCGGCGGGCTGAAGCCCGCCGCTCCACAGATCGAGGCTGCGATCACGACTCCGAGTGCAGTCAGACGCATGGCCTCATCCGCGATCGCCACCTCGGCCACCATCAACGCAGGTACGGCAACGAGCAGCGCAGCGTTGTCGAAGGCCAGCAGCGCGAGGACGACTCCGATGAACGGCAGCGCGCGATCCACCGGCGTCGTATGCACGACGGCGAAATGGCACGCGAACGCGGAGGCCGCGGCGGCGATGATCCACTGAACGTGTTTCAAGTCAGGAGACCGCGACGCTCGAGGCCGGGTCGCGTACGAACTCCGGATCGAATCCCTCGAGAGTCTCGGGCGTGATGGTAGCGCGATAGATGTGCCGGGCGTCACCTTTCAGCTGCACGCCCTCGACCCCGCCGCCGGCCAGCGTGAACGACACTTCCAGCGTGATCCCGCTGCGCGTGAGCACCGCGACCGGCGACTTCACTTTGCCGAACAAAGCGCTCGTCACCGCCGACGCCACCACCCCCGAGCCGCACGAGAGCGTCTCATTCTCCACTCCCCGCTCGTAGGTCCGGACCTCGATCGCATGCGGGTCGCGCACGACCACGAAGTTCACGTTCGCGCCGGCCGGCTGGAGATCGGGATGCGTGCGGATGGCCTTGCCCAGCGGCGCGATGTCCTGCGACCACAAGTCGTCACGCAGGAAGAGCACGTAATGCGGCACGCCGACCAGCAGCGAGCTGCCGTGAATCAGCTTCTCGCCCACCGCCAGCGGATACTGCGCGCGGAACGAGTGCGGCGGCGGAAGCGTCAGCGTCACCGAGCCTCCCTCGCCGATCTCGGCCGCGACGATGCCGGCGTCGGTCTCGATCGTCATCCGCCGACCCGCGATCACGTTCAGGAACGCGAACCGCGCGGCGCAGCGCGTGCCGTTGGCGCAGAACGCCGCCAGGCCGCCGTCGGAGTTGTAGTAGCGCATGCGGATCGTTGCCCGCGCCGCGCCTTCGACGAGGATGAGCCCGTCGGCGCCGACCGAAAGCGCGCGCGTGCAGATGCGCCGCGTCAGCTCCTCGGCGTCGGTGATCCGGCCGCCGCGGTTATCGATCACGACGAAGTCGTTTCCGCCTCCCGCCATTTTCGAGAACGTGAGCGGATCTTGTTTTCCACCTTGTACTTGGCCAACGCCGCGCATCGGAATTTTCGCTTCCGCGGCCGTATTCTCGCACGGAGCGCGCCACGCCGTAACGTGCGTGCCCGCTCGACCGTCAAAAGCCTGTCCGGAGGCAACACACCAGTGAAACGTACCTTCGCCATCATCGTCGCGGCCGCCCTCTCGCTCCCCCTGGCCGCGCAGCGCAACAAAGAGCCCGAACTGCCGCGCCTGGTCGAGAACATCGACGTGCGCGTCATCAACGTCGACGTCGTCGTCACCGACCGCCGCGGAAACTCGGTGACCGGCCTGACGAAAGACGACTTCGAGATTTACGAGAACGGCACGAAGAAAGTGCTCTCGAACTTCTACGAAGTCGAAGGGCAGAAGGCGAAGAACATTGCCGTCGAAGTGCCGGGCGAGGCGCCGGCGGCCACGGCGGTGAAGCCGCCGGTCGACGAGATCAACGAGAACCTCAAGCGCCGGATCATCTTCTACGTCGACAACCTCTCGCTCGCGCCGTTCAACCGCAACCGCGTCTTCCTGCAGATGAAGGATTTCGTGAAGACGGCCATGCGGCCCGGCGACGAGGCCATGGTCGCGACGTACAACCGCAGCATGAAGATTCGCGTGCCGTTCACGCGCGACGCGAACCAGATCATCTCCATGATCGACGCGATCTCGAAGGAGTCCGGCCTCGGCGTAGCGGCGAAGAGCGAATGGAAGCAGACCCAGGACCGCATTCGCGAGTCCGGCAGCTATGAAGAAGCGGTCAGCATCGCCCGCAGCTATGCGTCGTCGAACGAGCACGACCTGCGGCAGAGCGTGTCGTCGATCAACGGCCTCCTCACCACGCTGGCCGGCGTCGAGGGGAAGAAGATCCTCGTATTGACCAGCGAAGGCTTCCCGCTGCAGCCGGGCCGCGAGGCGTTTTACATGATCGACGAGATGCAGCGCGAGAAGGGCTGGAACATCGGCTCGACGCTGATCGAGTCGCTGTCGTACGACGGCACGAATCTCATCCAGTCGATCGCCAAGACCGCGAACGCGAACAACATCGCCATCTACCCGATCCACGCCGCGGGCCTCACCGGCGGCACGGAGATGTCGGCCGAGTATTCGAGCCCGACGTCGCTCACCGTTTCCCAGCAGGCGAGCACGAATACGACGGAGTCGATGCAGGTCCTGGCCCAGATGACCGGCACCATCGCCTCCGTGCAGACGAACAATTTCGGGCAGGCCTTCCAGCGCATCCTCCGCGATCTCGATTCCTACTACTCCCTCGGCTACCGCGCCGGCACGGAGCGCGTGGACCGGCAGCGCTACCTGCAGGTGCGCGTGAAAGGCCGCAAGGACCTCATCGTCCGCAACCGGCAGACGTTCGTCGAGAAGTCGGTGTACGCCGAGATGAGCGACCGCGTGATCGCGAACCTGCTTTACCGCGTGCGCGAGAACGATCTCAACGTGCTGACGCGTATCGGCCAGGTGCTGCCGACCGGCGACGGCTACTTCCGCGTCCCCGTGGACGTGCAGATCCCGATGTCGTCGCTGGCGTTCCTGCCGCAGGGCGACACCGACTTCGCGGGCGGCTTCGACATCTACGTCGTCGTGGCGAACAAGGACGGCGACATGTCCGACGTCGCGCGCAAGTCGCACCAGATTCACGTGCCGGCGAACGAGATCAAGGCCGCGCAGGGCAAGTTCTACACGTACACGCTCGAGCTCCTGACCGAGCCGGGCCTGAACAAGATCTCGATCGGCGTCGTCGACCAGATCTCGAGCACGGCCGGCTTCTCGCGCGAGCAGATCATCGCGCGCGACACCAGATAAAGTGGAGCGGCGGGCTTCAGCCCGCCGAAGTTCCCGGCGGGCTGAAGCCCGCCGCTCCACAATACAGCCGTGCGACAACTCTTCACGCTCCAGTACCTCGGCACCCGCTACGCGGGCTGGCAGTTGCAGGCGAACGCGCTGAGCGTGCAGCAGGTGGTGGAAGAGGCGCTGGAGAAGCTGTTCCACGCGCCCGTCCGCGTGCACGGCGCCGGGCGCACGGACGCGGGCGTGCATGCGCTCGCCCAACGCGCGCACGCCGACGTCCCGTTCGAGATTCCGCCGCGCGGACTCATCCTCGGCATCAACCAACTCCTGCCCCCGGACGTCCGCGTGACGGGCGTGGAGAACGTCGCGGACGAGTTTCATGCGCGCTTCGAGGCGAAAGCGAAGACGTACGAATACCGCATCTGGAACGCCGAGGTCGCGGACGTGTTCGCGCAGGAAACGCATGCGCATGTGGCGCAGAAGCTCGACGCGGCGGTGATGCACGAGGCCGCGCAGGCGCTCGTGGGGACACATGACTTCGCCGCGTTCACCGTCGCCGAGCCGGAAGTGGAGTCGACCGTTCGCACGATCGAGTCGATCAGCGTTGCGCGGGATGCAAACGCGGTCGTCCTTACCGTCACCGCCGATGGTTTCCTGCGCTATATGGTCCGCCGCATCGCCGGATCGCTCATCGAGACCGGCCGAGGACGGATGGAGCCGAAGGCGATGTTCGAGGAGGCGCGATGGACGGCTCCGGCGAAGGGCTTGGTGCTTCGCGAGATTCGGTACTAACATCCCCCTTCAAGTGATTGACGTCACCAAGCTGGCCACGCCCGGCTCGATCGAAGAGACGCTGCTCGACAAGATCGACTTCAAGCGCCTCCCCCGCCACGTCGCGGTGATCATGGACGGCAACGGCCGCTGGGCGCGCGCGCGGAAGCTGCCGCGCGTGGAAGGCCATCGCGCCGGCATCGCCTCCGTGCGCGAGACCGTCGAGACGGCGGCGCGCCTCGAGCTCGGCGTCATCACGCTCTATGCCTTCTCCGTCGAGAACTGGAAGCGACCGCGCATCGAAGTGATGACGCTGATGATGCTGCTCAAGGAGTACCTGCGCAAAGAGCTGGCGACGCTGATGGACAACAACATCCGCTTCACGCCCATCGGCCGCATCGATGGACTCGATCCCAGCGTGCAGCGCGAGCTCCGCTACGCGGAGGAAAAAACCGCCGAGAACAGCGGCCTGCTCTTTCAGATCGCGCTCAACTACGGCGGCCGCGCGGAGATCGTCGACACCTGCAACCGCATCATGAATCTCCTCCGCGAGAAGGAGATGAGCGACGCCGTGATCGACGAGGCCTTCTTCTCCGATCACCTCTACACCGCGAACGTCGACGACCCCGATCTCCTCATCCGCACCAGCGGCGAGCTGCGCGTCTCGAACTTCCTCCTCTGGCAGATCGCCTACGCGGAGATCCACGTCACGAAAGTGCTCTGGCCCGACTTCCGGAAGCGCCATCTCTTCGAGGCCATCATCGACTTCCAGTCGCGCGAGCGGCGCTACGGCGCGGTGGAGGGAGAAAAGAACGAAGATCGCGAGATGTTCGTGGAAGCGGAGGACGGGACCTAAGGCCCGGCCATGCGTTTCGCGCGCGAGATCACCGCTCTCATCGCCGCCCCCATCGCCATCTGGATCGTCGGCTGGGGACACGAGTACGTCTTCGACGGCGCGATCGCGCTGATCGCCGTCCTCGCCCTCCACGAGTTCCTCTCCCTCGGCAAGGCCAAAGGCTACGACGTGCCGATCGTGCTCTGCATCGTGATCATGCTCGTCATCATGGCGGCCTTCATCCTGCAGGACCTCTCCGTGGAGATCGGGATGTTCACCGCCCTGCTCGTGATCCCGGCGTCGTACGTCTTCAGCCGCAAGCCGCTGCCGGACTCGCTGCCCTCGAGCGCGATCGCCGTCCTCGCGACGACCTACGTCGGCATGCTCGGCGGCTCGCTCATTCGCCTGCGCAACGATTTTCCGGTCGGCTGGAAGCTGGTGTTCTTCCTCTTACTCGTCGTCTGGCTCGGCGACAGCGGCGCGTATTACGTCGGCAAGAACTTCGGGAAGCACAAGCTCTCGCCGCGCATCAGCCCGAAGAAAACGATCGAAGGGCTTGCCGGCGGCATCGCCACGTCGATCGTCACTGCGCTCGTCATCCACTTCACGTTTTTCAAAGAGTTCCCGCTGCATCACGCGATCATCGCCAGCGTGATCCTCTCGTTCGCCGGCGTGATCGGCGACCTCGCGGAGTCGATGTGGAAGCGCTCCGCCGAGGTAAAAGACTCCGGGACGCTGATCCCGGGACATGGCGGATTCCTCGACCGCTTCGACTCGATCTTCTTCACCGCGCCGATCCTCTATTGCTACTGGACGCTGATCGTGCACGGGTTTCGCTCCCTCAACATCATGTCTGCCTGATATGCGATCCATTTCCATCCTCGGCTCGACCGGCAGTGTCGGACGCAGCACGCTCGCCGTCATCGACGCGTTCCCCGACCGCCTCCGCGTCGCCGGCCTCGCCGCCGGCTCGAACGTCGAGCTGCTCGCGGAACAGATCGAGCGCTATCGACCCGAGCTCGTCTCCGTGCGCGGCGAGCGCGATGCCGCGCAGTTGCGCGCGCGGTTTCCGAATCTCGAAATCATCCCCGGACTCGAAGGCGCGTGCGCCGTGGCTTCGATGCCCTCCGCCAACGCCGTGATCGCCGCGATCGTCGGCGCCGCCGGGATCGCGCCGGTGTATGCCGCGCTGCGCGCCGGCAAGCGCGTCGGCATCGCGAACAAGGAAGTGCTCGTCGCCGCCGGCGACGTCATCACCCGCACCGCGCGCGAGTTCGGCGGCGAGATTCTGCCGGTCGACTCCGAGCACAACGCCGTGCATCAGGCGCTGAGCGCCGGCCGCCACGACGAAGTGCAGCGCATCATCCTCACGGCCTCCGGCGGTCCGTTCCTGCGCCGCGAGCTCGACACGTTCGGCGACATCAGCATCGAAGCCGCGCTCGCGCATCCGACGTGGCGGATGGGCAACAAGATCTCGATCGACTCGGCGACGATGATGAACAAGGGACTGGAAGTGATCGAGGCCCATCACCTCTTCGCCATGCCGCCCGATCGCATCGACATTCTCATCCATCCGCAGTCGATCGTGCATTCGATGGTGGAGTATGTGGACGGCTCGATCATCGCCCAGCTCTCGACGACCGACATGAAGTTCCCGATCCAGTACGCGCTCCTCTATCCGGAGCGCGTCGCCGCGCCGTTCGCGCGGCTCGATCTGGCGAAGATGCGCAACCTGGAGTTCGTCGACGTCGACCCGCGCCGTTTTCCGGCCGTCGCCCTGGCCTACGAGGCCATCCGCGGCGGGGGCTCGATGCCGGCCGTGCTGAACGCGGCGAACGAAATTGCGGTCGAGCGCTTCCTGGCCGGAGAACTTCCGTTCACCGGAATCGTAGACATCGTGGAGCGCGTCCTGGAACGCCATGCCGGGGACGTCAGTGCGATCGCATCGGTGGACGATGCGCTGCACTGGGACGGCTGGGCCAGGAACGAAGCGCGCGGTCTCGATGTTGCAGTCCGGCACTGACACAGACAGCTAACTCATGAGCGATATCGCCCACAACGCCCTCGGCTTTTTCTTCGGTCTCGGCCTGCTGATCTTTCTCCATGAGTCCGGCCATTTCCTGATGGCCAAGCTCTTCCGGGTCCGCGTGCTGGTCTTCTCCCTCGGCTTCGGCAAGCGCCTGTTCGGCTTCCGCAAGGGCGACACCGATTACCGCGTGTCGATCTTCCCGCTCGGCGGATACGTACGCATGGCCGGTGACACCCCCGAGGAGAATGTGGCCGGGAACCCGGACGAGTTTCTGTCGAAGCCGAAGTGGCAGCGCTTCCTGATCCTCGTGGCCGGGCCGGCGATGAATATCCTGATCGCCATCGCCTTCGTCGCGGCGCTGGCGATGGTGGGACGTGAAGAAGTGATCCTCAAGCCGGTCCTCGGCGATGTCGTCGAGAAAGGCGCGGCCGAGGAAGCGGGACTGCAGCGCGGCGACGAGATCGTCAGCATCGACGGCGACCGCGTGAAGGACTTCGACGACGTGCGGCTGCAGGTGTCGATGAACGCCGGCACGCCGCTGCAGGTCGTCTACCGGCGCAACGGCGTGCAGCGCACGACGACGCTGACGCCGAAGCGCGAAGAGAGCGAATACGGACCGATCGGCCGCGCCGGCTTCTACCCCGGCATCGCGCCGCTGATCGGGCGCGTCGATCCCGACTCGCCCGCCGCGCGCGCCGGCATCCGCGGCGGCGACCGCATCGTCGCCGCGAACGGCAAGCCGGTCCTCGAGCTGGGCGACTACGCCGACGCCGTGGAGGCGGCCGGCGTCAAACCGGTCAGGCTCGAAGTGCTGCGCAACGGCCAGCGCCTGGCCTTCAACGTGGCCGCGTCTTCCAATCCCGAGAAACCGTCGCGCGGCATCATCCCGCCGACGCGGATGTTCAAGCTCTCCCTCATCCCCGCCCTGCGCTACAGCGTCGCCGAAAACTGGAAGATGCTGAAGGTGGCCATGACCGCCGTGGCGCGCATGGTCCGCGGCGAAGGGAGCGTGAAGGAACTGAGCGGCCCGCTGTCGATCGCGAAGATCTCCGGCGACATGCTCCGCCGCGGCCCCCTCGACTTCCTCAACCTCCTGGCCATGATCTCCCTGCAGCTCGGCGTCATGAACCTGCTCCCCATCCCCGTCCTCGACGGCGGCCACATCATGATTCTCCTGATCGAAGGCGCCGCCCGCCGCGACCTGTCGTTGCGCGTGAAGGAACGAATCCAACAACTCGGCTTCGCCGTCCTCGCCACGCTGATGATCGTGGTGCTGTACAACGACGTGATCTCGAATTTCATGAGGATGCGGAACGGCTAGACGTTGCGAAGCAGTTCGAGCGGAACCACGTCTGCCATCGCCTCGAAGTCACGATCGAGCTGCAGTAGAGGAACGTGCGCTTCGATCGCGCACGCAGCGATTAGACAGTCGTGGCTCGAACCAATGACGTAACCGTTCTCGCGACAGCGGCGATAAATCTCCGCGGCGTACTCGAATCGCGCAAGCGGCATCGGGTCGTCGAGCATCCGCGCCTCAAGAACCGTCTCCCACACGATTGCAAAGAGATCGGGAGACTGCACGCCCTGCAAAAGCTCTTGCGCAATCGGAGGACAAATCGCGACTTCGCCGGCCTCCACGAACGCATCGAGATCGAACCGGCCGCGATGGACTTCGATCCAAACGCTCGTGTCAATCAGAACGACGGCCAATGCGATCCTCGGATGGCTGTCGACCCTCGTACGCAGCGCGGCGCTGCTCGTACGCTGCCCACGAATTGGGCCGGATCTCCTCGAGGTAGCCGGGCCAGAAAAGATCACTGGTCTCGCGCATCGCTTGAATGCCCCGCTTCAACCGGGCAATTCTCACGACCTCACGAAGAGCTTCGGCAACCACATCAGCCGGCTTCTCATCAGGAAGAACCTTTCGTGCTTCGTCCAGCAGGAATTCATCGACTTCGACATTCAAGCTGTTCATACCGATAGTTAATCACGCTCCAACGTTAGTTTCATCCCCAAGTGCGTGTCCACAAATCCCAGCCGCTCGTAGAAGCGCTTCGTGTCCGTGCGGCGGCGGTCGGTGGTCAGTTGCACGAGTCCGCAGCCGCGGCGGCGGGCGCGTTCGACGGCTTCCTGCACGAGCATCGCGCCGATGCCGGCGCCGCGGGATGCGGAGGCGACGCGGACGGCTTCGAGCGTGGCGCGCCACATGCCGGTGCGGCTGAGGCCGGGGGTGTAGGTCATCTGGAGCGTGCCGACGATGGTGCCGGACGATTCGGCGACGAGCAGTTCGTTGTTGGGATCGGCGTCGATGGCGCGGAAGGCGGCGGCGTACTCGCCGGGCAGCGGATCGGCGAGACGCTCGCGGGTCGCGCCGATGCTGTCGTCGGCAAGCAGCGCGACGATCGCGGGAACGTCCTCGATTGTGGCGACGCGAATCGTGATCATTTCTGCGACGCAGCGTAATGATCGGCGTTCAGAAAATGAAGCGACACGTACGGCTCGTCGCCGACGACCCAGCTGTCGTGCGGTGTCGAGGAAACGTGAAACAGCATGCCCGGCTGCAGCGTGATGATCCGGCCGTCGTCGAAGGCAACGGTCGCGGCGCCTTGCAGCACCAGGCCGACATGCTCGACCGTGCAGCGCGGCAGGCCGACCGTCGGGCCGACGTGCTCGGACCATTTCCACCCGGGCTGATACGTCGCGCGGCCGATCGCCATGCCGGCGATTTGGACGACTTCGAATTTGCCGAGAGTGAACTCGCGGCGCTCGGTGGGCGCGTCGAAGGACTTCAGGATGCAGTCGGGATCGTGCATGCATCCAATATAGGCGCGGGCCGCGCGGGAGGATTGGATCGCTGTGCAGCGGTCCATTGCGCGGGCGTCATGCCGAACGCGCCCTTGAACCGGCGATGGAAGTGACTCTGATCGCAGAACCCCAGCCGCGCGGCCACATCAGCGATCGATTCTTCGCGCAGCAATCGCTTCGACGTCTCGAGCTTGAGGTGCACGTGATAGGCGTGCAGCGGCAAGCCGAAGGCTCGGCGGAACTGGCGCGTCAGACGGAAGCGGCTCATCCCGGCGACGCGTGCGAGCTCGTTCGTCCGAATTTCGCGTTCGATGTTTGCGTGGAGATACTCGACCACTCTCGCGAGCTCCGCCGGAGCGCTGCGCGGACGGTCGGGAATCCGGATCTTGCCGAAGCGCATCGCCAGTTCGACGATCAGCTCATAGAACGCATCGGTGTTCTGTGCCTTCTTCGCCGTCATCCACGCACCCGCGAGCGTCGCCGCCAAACGGCGATCTCGCACCAGCGGCGTATCGAACGACAAATCGAGACCGTGCGAACGCTCGCTCGCATCGGCCAGCACCTGATGAATCAGACTGACGGGCAGATAGGCCATGCGATACGAATACGACTCGCCGTTTCCCGACTCTCCGTCGTGCGCCTGCCCCGGCGCGATGACCACGACGTCTCCGGGCCTGCTGTCATGCGTGACGCCGCCGCACCAGAAGCGCTGCACGCCGCTCAGCGTCACGCCGATCGCAAACGTGTCGTGAATGTGGCGCTCGAACGCGTACTTGTGAAACCGGGCCTCGAAGCACTCCGCGCCGTCGGGGAGCACGACGGAGCGCGCGTGCTCGTTCAACCGCGCCTCAGGATGGATCGCCGCAGCATGTCCAGCGCGAATTGCGTCGAGAACCACTTGATGATCGTCCGCGGTCCCTGCCAGAAAAACTTGCGATGCCTGACGTCCTCGGGCCACGCGACGGCGATGTGCACGGTGCCGACGGGCTTGTCCGGCGTGCCGCCGGTGGGGCCGGCGATGCCGGTGATGCCGACGCCCCACGTGGCGCCGAAACGCTCGCGGATTCCTTTCGCCAGCGCGACCGCGACCGCCTCCGAGACTTCGCCGTGCTCGCGGATCAGCCGCGCGTCGACGCCCGCGAGCGCCGTCTTCGCGGCGGCGGTGTAGCACACGCCGCCGCCGAGGTAATAGGCGGAGCTGCCGGAGACATCGGTGATGCGCGAGCCGAAGAGACCGCCCGTGCACGACTCCGCGCTCGCGAGCGTCTCGCCGCGCGACGCGAGCAGCGCGCCGATCACGCTCTCGATCGAGTCGTCGTCGTAGCCGTAGATGCGGTCGCCGAAAATCGCGTGCAGCTCCTCTTCGCGCGACACGAGTTGCGCGCGCGCGTCGCTCTCCGCGCCGTCCGCCTGCAGGTGAATCTCGATGTATCCGTGCGAGGCGAGGATCGTCGGCACCTCGCCCGCGTGCGCGTCGTAATACGGCTTCAGCTTCTCTTCGACGCCGGACTCGGTGAGGCCGGCGATCTTCAGCACGCGGCGATAGCGCGAGCGCCCACCGCTGAGCTGTTCGAGCCACGGGCGCAGGTACGTCGCGATCATCCACTCCAGCTCGTGCGGCACGCCGGGGAAGACCCATACGTGCTTGCCGCGCGTCTCGATGTGAAATCCCGGCGCGGTGCCGCGCTCGTTCGTGAGCGTGGTCTGCCCGCGAAAGACGTTCGCCTGCCGCTTGTTCACCTCGGGCATCGTCCAGCCGCGCGCGGCGAAGCGCGCGGCGATGCGGTCGATGATCGACTGGTCGACCTCCATCTCCAGCCCGAGCGCGTCCGCGAGCGCTTCGCGCGTCAGGTCATCCTCGGTCGGACCAAGGCCGCCGGTGATGAGGAGCACGTCCGCGCGCTCGAGGTCGTAGCGGATCTCGTCCGCGAGATCGCGCAGCGTGTCGCCGACGATCGACTTGCGCGCCAGGCCGGCGCCGTACTCCTCCAGCGCCGCGGTCAGCTTCAGCGAGTTCGTATCGGTGCGCGTCGGCCCGAGCATCTCCGAGCCGACGGCGATGATCGCCGCATTCATCGGCGCGCAGGATGACACAGTTTGCTGACACGAGCGTTTCCGGACAAAAGGCATTTTCGCCAGTCTTCCATGATTGTGATGCCCATGAAACGCGCCGTTCTCTTCTGTGCTTTGCTGGCCATCGCGGCGGCTCCGAAACCCGAGACCCTTCCGTTCGACGCGGCCGGCTCGGCGATCGAGTTCACCGCAAGGAAGGTCGTTCTCGGCCGGGAGGAAGGGAAATTCACACGATTCCACGGCACGATTGCGTTCGTGGAGGGAAATGCCGCGGCGAGCAGCGTGAGCGTCGACATCGAAATGGGGTCCGTCCAAACCGGCCACGCCGGCCTCACCCAGCATCTGAAGGACGCCGATTTCTTCGACGTCGCAAAGTATCCGCGCTCGACGTTCCGTTCGACGTCGATCAAATCGAACGGCGGCGGGTATCAGGTGACCGGCACGCTCGACCTGCACGGCGTGACAAAAACGATTTCGTTTCCGGCGGCGATTCGCACGACCGCCAACGCCGTCGAGGCCGACGCCGCGTTCCCCATCAATCGGAAGGACTTCAAGATCGAGTACGACGGCGCCGCCGACAACGTCATCAAAGACGACGTCGTGATCCGGCTGCGCATTCGCGCGCCTAGGAGCTGACCAGCTCCAACTCTTCCTTCTCCTTCGACAGCGCTTCCCACTTGCCGTACAGCAGCTCGATCATCGACTTCAGGTCGTGATTCTGCTGCTGGATTTTCTTCACGCGCTCGCCGTCGCGGAAGACTTCTTCCGAACAGAGCAGCAGATCGTTCCGTTCACGCTCGCCCTCCGCGGAGGCGATGCGGGCTTCGAGCTGGGCGATCTCTTCGTCGATTTTCTTGATGCGCTTGTCGCGCTTTTTCTGCTCGGCGCGGTCCTGGAGCGCCGGCGTCCTCGCCGGCTGAACGGGCGGCGTCTCGCCGCCCAGGCGCCGGGACGGCGCCTGATCAGCCGCCGGGACGGCGGCGATCCGCTGCGGGGCTGCCGTCCCCTCCTTGAACTTCTCCACCAGCTCCGAGTAATTGCCGGCGTACACCTCGGCGTGCCCATCCTCGACGAGGATGATGTTCTCCGCGACGCGGTCGATGAAGTAGCGATCGTGCGAGACGACGATCAGCGCGCCGGTGAAATTCTCCAGCGCTTCTTCGAGGGCCTCACGGGTGTAGACGTCGAGGTGGTTCGTCGGCTCGTCGAGGAGCATCACGTTGCCGCCGACGTACATGATCTTCGCCAGCGCGAGCCGGCCCTTCTCGCCGCCCGACAGGTCGCGCGTCTTCTTGAACACGTCGTCGTCGAAGAACGAGAACTGGGCGAGATACGACCGCACTTCTTCCTCGGTCTGGGTCGTGTCGATGTCCCACACCTCGTCGATCACGCGGCCGGCCGGCTTCAGGTCGCCGAGGGTCTGATCGTAATAGCCGAGGCGCACGTTGTGGCCGAGCAGCACCGCGCCGTCGAGCGGCGGGATGCGCTGAGCCACTGTCTTGAGGAGCGTCGACTTGCCGGAGCCGTTCGGACCCATGATCGCGTAGCGCTCGCCGCGCCGCACCTGCAACGTAAAGTTGTTGACGATCGGCCGGTCGGTCCAGCCGGCAGTCACGCGATCGATCGTCAGCGCGACCGCGCCGGAGCGCGCGCCGCCGTCGAGATTGAACTTTGCCAGCGTCTCATCCGTCTCCGGCCGCTCGAGCTCGTCCAGCTTGTCGAGCATCTTGCGGCGCGACTTGGCCTGCTTCGTCTTCTGCCCGGCCAGGTTGCGGCGGATGAAGTCCTGCGTCTCGGCGATGTACTCCTGCTGCCGCTCGTAGTCCTTGGCCATCTTCTCCATCCGCTCGCCGCGGAGCTGGAGAAACTTCTCGTAGTTGCCGTGATACTCGACGAGCTTGCCGTGCGCGAGCTCGACGATCTTCGTGACCGTCCTGTTGAGAAACGTACGGTCATGCGAGATCAGGAGGTAGCTGCCCTTGAACTCCTGCAGGAACTCTTCGAGAAACTCGATGCCTTTGAGATCGAGGTGATTCGTCGGCTCGTCGAGCAGCAGGAGATCGACGCGTGTCAGCAGCACGCGCGCGAGCATGGCCCGGTTTTGCTGGCCGCCGCTGAACTGATGGATGTCCCGGTCCCATTCCGACTTGTCGGCGAAGCCGACGCCGGTCAGCACGCGCTCGACTTCCGCGTGCAGCGTGTAGCCGTCCGCGTGCTCGTAGTCGCGCTGCAGGTCCGCATATTTTTCGAGCAGCCGGTCATGATCGGGACGCGACGCGTCGGCGAGGTCATGCTCGATCGCGCGCATTTTCCGCTCGATCGCCAGCACCTCGTGGAACGCGGTCTCGACGAAGTCGAACAGCGACATCCCCGGCTCGGCGTTGAGATGCTGGCCGACGTGGCCAACCGTCATCCCGTTCGCGCGGAGGATCGTCCCGCGATCCGGTTCTTCCTGCTTCAGGAGGAGGCGGAACAGCGTCGTCTTGCCCGCGCCGTTGCGGCCGACCAGGCCGACGTGCTCGCCGGGATTCTGCTGCCACGTCACGCCCTTGAGGACGTCGTGCGGACCGTAGCTTTTCTCGACGGTTTCGAAGCGATAGAGCATGCGGTGGCCGTCAACGCTCCCGATCCGCAGGAAAATTCGCCAGAGCCGCCT
>DATFHJ010000382.1:0-7996 GCA_035248585.1 Thermoanaerobaculia bacterium | reverse complement strand
GGCGGCTGCTGCGTGACATTGCGGAAGGACGCGCGCTCGGGGATGTGACGACGCTTGCCGATCCTTCAGTGGTCGCGACGCTGAAGGAAAAGTACGAGGAGGAAAGCTGAGCAAGGTTGCGCTCATCACCGGCGGCTCGCGCGGCATCGGACGCGTCACGGCGATGCGCCTGTTGCTCGACGGCTGGTCGGTCGCGTTTACGTACAGCCGGTCGCGCGATGCGGCACTCGCGTTCGAGGCGGAGTCGAAGGGCACCGCCGCCGCGTTCGAGGCCGACGTGCGCGACAGCGCGGCGTGTCATCTCGCGGTCGAGCAGACGCTGCTCCGCTTCGGCACGATCGACGCGCTCGTGAACAACGCCGGCATCCGCCGCGACGCGCTGATGTACAACATGAGCGCGGAACAGTTCGACGACGTCGTGTCGACGAACCTCCGCGGCGCGTGGGCGATGACGAAGGCCGTGCTGCCGGTCATGATGCAGCAGCGCCGCGGCGCGATCGTGAGCGTCTCTTCGCTTTCCGGAGTGCACGGCGTCGTCGGGCAGACGAACTACTCCGCGGCGAAAGGCGCGCTGATCGCGATGACGCGCTCGCTCGCCCGCGAGGTCGCGCGCAGCGGCATCCGCGTCAACTGCGTCGCGCCGGGGTTCGTGGAGACGGACATGGTCGCCGACCTCGACGCGGAGGTGAAACGCGCGATGATCCAGCAGATCCCGATGCGCCGCGCCGTCCGCGCCGACGAGGTCGCGGCCGCGATCGCGTTCCTGCTGTCGGATGACGCGAGCGGAATTACCGGTCAGGTGCTGGCGATTGATGGTGGCGCCTCGGCATGACCTACTTTTCCGTTGTCGTCCCCACCTACAACCGCCTCGACATGCTCCTCCGCGTCCTCGACGCGCTGGAGTCGCAGCTCGACGCGCCGCCGTTCGAGGTCATCGTCATCAACGACGGCTCGACCGACGACACGGAGCGCGCGGTCTCGCAAAGAAAGGGCATCACCTTCCGCACGCAGCCGAACGGCGGGCCGGGACGCGCGCGCAATTACGGTGTGACGCTCGCCGGCGGCAAATTCGTCATCTTCATCGGCGACGACACCGTCCCCGAGCCGCGCTTTCTCGCCGAGCACGCGCGCGTGCATCGCCAGTCGAACGACGATCCGCACGTGGCCTGCCTCGGCTACACCGACTGGCCGCACGGCGAGCGCGTGACCGCGTTCATGGATTACATCAACGACTACGGCCTGCAGTTCGGCTACAAGCTGATCGAGCATGGCGCGGTCGTGCCGTTCAACTTCTTCTACACCTCGAACATCTCCATCGACCGCGCGCTCCTCGCTTCGCATCCCTTCGATACGACGTTTCCCTCGGCCGCGTGGGAAGACATCGAGCTCGCCTACCGGCTCGATGCGCTGGGGCTCAAGATCCACTACAACGCGAACGCCGTGACGCGCCATCACCACCCGATGAACGTCGACTCGTTCGCGCGCCGGCAGTACACCGTCGGCAAGTCGGGCGCGATTTTCTACAAGAAGCATCCCGAGCTCGGCGGCTTCCTCGGCGTGCACGAGCTCGAAGGACGCACGTTCGACGAGTCCCGTCTGGAGAAACTGCGAAAGAAAGCGCGCCTCGGCGAGCGCTTTCGCTTTCTCGCGCGGCCGCGCGTGTTCGAGACGTTGATGCGGGAGCACTATTTACGGGGGTTGCGCGATGGGTTGGAACTGTGGAGCGGCGGGCTTTAGCCCGCCGGCGCGCTTCGGCGGGCTAAAGCCCGCCGCTCCACATCAAAGTATGTTCATCACATTCGAAGGCATCGAAGGCTCCGGCAAAACGACGCAGCATCGCCGCGTGGCGGAGCATCTGCGCGGGCGCGGGAAAACGGTCGTGGCGACGAAGGAACCGGGCGGAACGCCGCTGGCGGATCGCATCCGCGCGATCGTGCTCGACAGCGCGAACGTGATCGATCCGATCGCCGAAGTGTTCCTCTTCGCTGCGTCGCGGCGCCAGCATACGACCGAGGTCATCGAGCCGGCGCTCGCGCGCGGCGAGATCGTCTTGTGCGACCGCTACGCGGACTCCACGCTCGCGTATCAGGGATTCGGCCGGCTCATCGATCTCGATCGCCTGCGCATGCTCAACGCCTGGGCCACGAACGCGCTCGTGCCGCATCGCACGCTGCTGTTCGACCTGCCGGAAGAAGTCGGACTCACGCGCGCGCGGTCGCGCAACGCCGCCGCGGCACAGGACGAAGGGCGCTTCGAGCTCGAAGACCTGCGCTTTTTTCGCCGCGTGCGCGAGGGCTATCTCTCGATGGCGGTCGCGGAGCCGAACCGGTTCGTCGTCGTCGACGCCGACGCGGACGCTGATACCGTGTTCGCGCGCACGCTCGCAGCATTGAAGGACCTCGCCGCATGACCACCGCCGCCTCGCTCATCCTCGACACCGCGCGCCGCGGCGAGCTGCATCACGCGATCATCCTCTACGGCCCTTCGCCGGCGCTGCTCCGCGACGTGGCCCTGCGCATCGCCAAAACCATCAACTGCCTCGGCGGATCGACCGGCGACGACTGTCTCTCCTGCCAGCGCATCGAACGGCGCATCCATCCCGACGTGCACTTTGTCGAAGTCGGCGGCGAGCGGAAGCTGATCTCGGTCGAGCAGATCCGCGAGATCGTCTCCGGCGCGGCCATGCGTCCGTACGAAGGACGCGGCAAGGTGTTCATCATCGATCCCGCAGACGCGCTGAGCGTCAGCGGCTCGAACTCGCTGCTCAAGACGCTCGAGGAGCCGGCCCGCGACACGACGTTCGTCCTCATCACCCGCTCGCCCGATCTCCTCCTGCCGACGATCAAGTCGCGCGCGCAGCAGATCTACGTCGCCGACACCGCGCGCGCGCTGGTGCGCAGCCATCAGGTGTCGATGTTCGAGAACGCCGGCGAGCTCGCCGGCGACATCATCGATCTCCTGCACCGCTACGCGACGCGCGGCGAGAGCGCCGCGCTCCTCGGCCTGGCCGCTCTCGTCTCCGATCAGGACGACGTCAAGGACGCGATCGCGCTTCTCGGCGCGATTCTCTGCGAGGCCGTCGCCTTCGATGATGCCCGGCTTGCCGAGATCCGCGAGCACATCCAGCGCGAGAAGTTGCTCGCCGCCGCCGACGCGGCCATGGCGGCCATCCGCTGGACGGCGGTGAATGCGGACGTGCGGCTGCTCGCGGAGAGCGTCGTCGCCCAGCTCGCGTAATCGGTTACAAAAAACTCAACCCCGCCTTGCGGCGGGGTTGAAGATTTTTACTGGATGGAGCTGGCTGGAACGCCGATGGGGGGTGATTATCGGGTTCGGTAAGATTCAAGGAAGAGTTCAAATTGCGGGGACTTCACTGGCGGGGTAGATACAACAGATGCGGTTCCTGCCCGCCCATCCAGTAACTTAAATCTCATCAGGGTGGAGATTATCGCACACTTTGTGAAAAATTTCCCAATGTAACTGCACTGTGACAACCGATTCATCTCCATAGAGATACGCCACGAGTGGTGGGTCAGATAATGACAAAACCAAAACGGGCGTTCGGTTCACACGTTAACGGAAACGGGGATCGACTAATTGCGGCATCGGCCCGAGACTCTTCGCCAGGGAGACATGTCCGGCGAGCGTCTCGGCCGGCGCGCCGTTGATCACGAAGCGGACCCGGCGGGCGTCGGCGAAGTTCGCCGTGACGGTCTGCACGAGGGAGTAGGCGGCCATCAGCTCATGATGACTTCCGGCTCCCCACCCCTGCGTCAGGGTGGAACCACCGAGGTCGACGATCACGGTTCCGCCCGGCAGGAGGTACGCGCCGCGCACGACCGTGTCGGCGGGAAAGAGACGCTGCCCGGCCGGGGTCGCCGGCCCCTTCATCAGCTCGCGCACGACCACGGGCATCGCCGCGGCCGGACTCTCCGGCAGCGCGATGTTGCGCGTCTCGCTGACGAGCGCGAGCTGTTCCGACTCGAAGTACAGCCGCACCGGCCGCACCGCGACGCGATTCGCCGCGTTGATGTTCGCCGCGGTGGTGTCTTTCTTCTTACATCCGCTCGCGGCCAGCAGCACGAGCGCAACGACTACGAAACGCTTCACGGCACCGTCCCGGTCGCCGCTGGTGGAGCGGCGGGCTTCAGCCCGCCGGTTGCCGCCGCCGGCGCGCTTACCGGCGCCGCGGGCTGTGCCGCTGGCTGGACAAGCCCAATGCGCGTCTCGTAGTCGGTCTTGTAGCGCTGCACCGCACGCGTCATCGCCTCGACCATCACGTTCTGAAACTCATCCGACTTCAGCTTCGTTTCTTCCTCGGGGTTGCTGATGAAGCCGACCTCCACCAGCACCGCCGGCATGGTCGCGCCGACCAGCACCTTGAACGGCGCCTGCTTCACGCCGCGGTTCGCGACGCCCGTGGCCGCGTTCATCTCTTCCTGCACCGCCTGCGCGAAGCGGCTCGACTCGTCGAGATACGACTGCTGCGCGAGATCCCACAGGATGAGCTTCAGGTCCGACGTCGGGGACGCGGCCGCCGAGGCGTTCTCCGTCTCGGCCGCCTTTTTCGCGAGCTCGTCCGACGCTTCGACGGACAAGAAGTAGGTCTCCGACCCCTTCGCCACTTTGCCAACCGACGAATTGAGGTGCACCGAGAGGAAGAGATCGGCCTTGTATTGATTCGCGAGCGCCGTCCGCTGATCGAGCGAGACCAGCGCGTCGTCATCGCGCGTCAGCACGATGCGCGCGCCGGTCTTCGTCGCCAGCGAGGCCGCGAGCTTGCGGGCGATGGCGAGCGTGACGTCTTTCTCGAGCAAGCCATCCGGACCGACCGCGCCGACTTCCTTCCCGCCGTGCCCCGGATCGATCACGATCGTGCGGATTCCCGGCAGCTCCTGCGGCTTCACACCGGGCAGCGTGGGCAGCTGACCGGGAACCGGCGCCGCGGCTTTGCGGAAGTCGAGGACGATGCGCGCTGGGTTGTCGAGCTTGTACGCATCGGCGACGACGTCGGGCGCCGTCAGCTGAATGCGCAGATCGTTGCCCGCGAACTGCAGCTTCGCGATCCACGGATCCTCCACCGCCTGCTCCGCGAACGGCGCGCGAATCGGCGTCCTGAAGCGCACGACGTACGCGAGCTGTTCCTTGACGATCGAGTACTCCGCCGGCGCGCTCAGCGTCAGCACGACTTTCGAGATGTCCTGTACGTTCGCCACGGACGCCTGCACGTCGACGACACCCTGCGGCTGCGGCCGGACGAGCAGGAGGTGCGCGTTCGCGTCCCAGGCCACGTCCATCGCCGAGGTCTTGGCCAGCAGGCCCTGGAAAAACTGCCACGGCACGAACGGCTGTCCTTCGATCGAGATCGGCGGCACCGGCATCTCGATCAGGTCGTCGCGCACGACGCCGAAGCGGCTGTCGGGCCCGAACGCGGAGACGACGTTGTTGATCGTGACCTTGAAGCCGTTGCTGTCCGGCGCGATCGTGCCGCCGAGGGCGGCCGTCACTTCGCTCGCGGAAACGTAGGTTTGCCCCGACTGCAGGACGTACGTGAACGGCCGGTCGCCCGCGGGCGTACGGAGCGTGGCCGGTCCGGACGTTTGCGCGAGAACGATCGAGGCGAGAGCGACAGCGAGAACGGCACCGAGAGAGAGCCAGCGTTTCATGGTGAGCCGCACGAATTATCGCATGTGATGATTTGAGTTATCGTTCGCTTCATGGTCCGCCCGCTCATCGCACTCGCACTCCTCTTCGCCGCCTGCGGCGGCGAACCGAACATCAACGAGGAGTCGATCTACTCGCTCAACCGCGAGCCGACGAGCGTGCGCGGCTGGATCGTCGACGTCGCCAACGTGAAGCACAGCGACACGGTCGAGATCGAGATCGCGCGGCGGCAGCAGCTCTTCCAGGCGACGTCGCTGTGGGTGGAGAACAACCAGTACGCGTCCGGCGGCATCGCTCCGAACGGCGCATTCGTGATCCTCGATGTGCCGCCGCACGACGCGACCATCGGCTTCAACGCGCCGGGCGCGCAGGATGCGCGGCTGATGCTGAAGAACGTGCCGGGCAATGCCGACGTGTTCATCCCAGACATCGTGCTCGAGCCGGGCGGCGCGAAAGTGCTCGATCCGAAAAAGATCCTGATCCGCCTGCCGATGAAGATCGGCAAGGCGCAGAACACCGGCCGCACCGCCATGATCGGTCCCTACACCGTTCCCATCATCGCCACGCCCCTCGGCCAGCTGACCGATCGCCGCGAGTACCCGAACCCCGGCGGCTTCCGTCCCGTCGCTATCGTGAAGTGATCGTTTTGGACTGCGGCAGCAGAGCTGCCGCTTTCAAAGCGGCGGCCTTGCCGCCGCGGTCCAAATCGCCGCTGCGCGGCGATCGCTTTCGGCAGCCGCTGCGTCGTCTCCCAACTTACGCTGCGCCTCCGCCAGCCGCAGCCACGCCGCGGCAAAGTTCGGCCGCAGCGCCAGCGCGCGCTGGTAGTGCGCGATCGCGTCGTTCACGCGTCCCGCGCCGAAGAGGAACAGGCCGAGGTTGAACTCCCCTTCGGCGCGCGCCGGATCGCGCTTCAGCGATTCCTCGATCAAGCGAATTGCATGACTGCGATCGCCGGTCTGACCGGTGCGGGCGATGCCGAGCCATTCGAGCGCGAGCGGATGGTCGATCGGCTGCACCACCTTCTCCAGATCCGCGTAGCGTTTCTGCCGCAAGAGTCCCGCGGCGAGATCAAAGTACGGCTCGATCTCCTTCGGCTTCGCCTGCGCGAGCAACTGCTGCAGCTGGTTCACTTCGTTCGCATTCGCCCAGCCATGCGCGCGCATCAGCGGCAGGAGCAACAGCAGCGGATCCTTGACGCCATACAGAAACTCGGTGCGCGAGAACTGCGGCTCCGTCTCTTCGAGCGGCGCGAGCGGATCGCCTGACGGCTTGCGCTGAATCAGGTGATCTGTCATCACCGCGTGCACCACATCCTGCGTGCGCCGCTGCGGCATGTGGCAGGCGATGCAGTCTTCGCTCGCGCGATGCGCCTTCTGATGACACGAAAGACAGGCGGCGCGGTATTCGGCCAGCGTCTTCCGGCGATGCGGATCGTGGCACGTGAGGCACGTCAGCTTCGCGTTGCTCTCGCGAAAGCAGCGGCTCTGCTCGAGGCGATAGGGATGATGGTTGATCTCGAAGCGATCCTTCGTGTCGATGTCGAGCGGCGGCGCGTAATCGGCGAGGAGCTGGCCCGGCCGGAACGAATAGATGTCGCGGCCGAGGCGGCGCACGCCGAAAAGCGCGACCGCCGGCTGCAGGTGGCATTCGTAGCAGACGTCCATCATCCGCCGCGCGTCGAGCTTCGCCGGATTCACGATCGACGCCTTCGTCTTGGCCATGTCACCGGTCAGCGCGATCGCGGCGTGGCGCGCGCCCGGCCCGTGACAGCGCTGGCAGCCGATGCCCTGCGGCAGCTCGCGCGGAAATGTCTGCGCGCGCCAGTACGACTCGCTCGACTTCGCGACGTCGGGGTAAGCGTTGTGGCAGAACATGCACTCGTGCCGCACGCGCCGCGTCACGCCGTCGTGATCGGCGCGGTCGTAGCCGGGCGACATGCGCCACGCGCGGATCTGCGAATACCAGGCGATCGGCAGTTGATACAGCTCGCCGCCGGGTGTCGCGTAGAGGTACGTGCGCGAGCGATGGCCCGAGCCGAGGATCCAGTCGACCATCTGCTCGAAGACGTTGACCTGCTTGCCGTCGCGCAGTTGATAGCGCCGAAACGTGATCGCGTCGCCGCGGCGGCGCATTTCGAAGTACTGCTTCGACTTCTCGTGAAAGTACGGCGGCGCGTCGAAGTCTTCGATTACGTTCGACGCGCGCGGCCGCGAGAACGACTGCGACATGCCGACGTGGCGATACGTCGCCGCGAGCTCGCGATGGCAGTCCGCGCACAGACTGTCATCGACATACCCGGGCGGGAGCGTGAGAACCGCGGCGAGGACGA
>DATFHJ010000381.1:0-4917 GCA_035248585.1 Thermoanaerobaculia bacterium | reverse complement strand
TTCAACGAGGAGTACTACGGCTACAACACGTTCAGCGACCTGCTCGAGGACGCGCAGACGAACAACATCATCAAGATCAAGAAGGATCTGAAGTCGGGGTCGTACGTGATTACGGGGTTTGCGCAGCCGGCGGCGTGAGCGCGAGGTCCTCGATCATCCGCAACACCAGCCGATAGGTGTCGTACAAGTGCCGCGCGTCGACGGCGTCGCGATCGTCCTGCCGCGTGTGCGGGATGCCGTAGTTGCCGGGGGCGAGGCCGTGCAAGCTGAGGACGGGGACGTGGCGCTCGTGGAACGGGAACGAATCCATGATGCCGGCGCCGTCGAGGCTCGACTCGCTGACGTCGACGCCGAGCTCCTTCGCCAGCTCGCGCAGCCGCCGCACGAGCGTGCGATCGGACTTCGTGCCCCACACGCGCGTCGAGGCCATGCCGGCGCCGTCCATGTTGATCATCGCCGCGATGTCGTTGAGGCGCGTGTTGCGGAGGTAGTGCTTCGCGCCGACGAGTCCCGCTTCTTCTTCGCTGAATCCGATGAAGACGATGGTGTGCTTCGGCTTCGCCGCGCGCAGCGCTTCGTAGAGACTCGGCAGGAGCGACGCGCTGCCCCAGTTGTCCCCGACGCCGAGGCCGGGACCGATCATGTCGTAGTGCGCGGTGACGAGGATGCGTCTGTTGCTTTCTCCGCGAATGGTACAGAGCACGTTCGGCTGTTTTGAGTGCGGGAGCGGCTGCTCCGTGACATCACAGCCGGCGCCGCGAAAGAGGGTCACGAGCTCGTGGTGCCGCGCTTCATTGCCGCGCGTGGCACGGGCGAGGCGCGTTTCGATGGTGGTGCGGGGAAGGGGTGGAGCGGCGGGCTTCAGCCCGCCGTCTTGTTCCGGCGGGCTGAGGCCCGCCGCTCCACGGATTGCGCAGAGCAGGAGAAGCGCGAGGATCGGCATCGCGGTCCAGACTACAATCCAGCCCGCGTGGCAAAGCTGACAAATCGGGAACACTATCCCGCGCTGGTGATCGGAACCGGGATCGCGGGGCTCACGACCGCATTCACGCTCGCGAGCGCGGGATTGAAAGTGTTGCTGGTGACGAAGGCGAAGGATCCGGCGGACTGCAACACGTCATGGGCGCAGGGTGGGATCATTTATCAGGGCGAGAACGACTCGCCGGACAAGCTGGTGGGCGACATCCTGCGCGCGGGCGCCGGGATCTCGAACGAGGAAGCGGCGCGCTTCCTGGCCGAGGAAGGTCCAAAAGTCGTCAAGGCGCTGCTGCTCGACGAGATGCACGTGCCGTTCTCCACCGCCGAGGGAGAGCTCGACCTGACGCAGGAAGGCGCGCATTCGGTGTCGCGGATCATTCACGCCGGCGACGCGACGGGACGCGCGATCGAGACGACGCTGCTGAATCGCGTGAAGTCGGAGCCGAACATCACGCTGGCGACGAACATCACGGCGATCGATCTGCTGACGACGCACCATCATCCGACCGATCTTCAGGTGCGCTATCGCCTGACGAACGAATGCCTCGGCGCGTATCTGCTCGACAACGAGACGAACAACGTCTACACGGTCTTCGCCGACTACACGGTGCTGGCGACGGGCGGCATCGGGCAGATCTATCTGCACTCGACGAACACGCGCAACGCGATCGGCGACGGCGTGGTGATGGCGCACCGCGCGGGCGCGCGGATCCTGAACGCGGAGTACGTGCAGTTCCATCCGACGGCGCTGGCGGACAAGAAGGCCAATCACTTCCTCATCTCCGAGGCACTGCGCGGCGAGGGCGCGCGCCTCAAGAATCAGCGCGGCGAGTACTTCATGGAACGCTACGCGCCGGAACTGAAAGACCTCGCGCCGCGCGACATCGTGGCCCGCGCGATCGTCGAGGAGATGACGCGCAACAAGGACGAATTCGTCTACCTCGACCTGGCCAATTTCTACGACGGACATCAGCCGATCCCCGAGCGCTTCCCGAACATCCACAAGGCCTGCAAGGACCTCGGCGTGGACATCGAGCGCGACCCGATTCCGGTCGTGCCCGCGGCGCACTATTTCTGCGGCGGCGTGCTGGTGAACACGCTCGGGGAGACGACGATGAGCCGGCTCTACGCGATCGGCGAGACGTCGTGCTCGGGCCTGCACGGCGCGAACCGCCTGGCCTCCACGTCGCTGCTCGAGGGATTGACGTGGGGCTATTACGCGGCGCAGTCGATCATCTCGAAGCGCGCCGCCGCGCAGAGCAGCGCGTCGCCGCAGGTGCAGCGCGCGTTTTCGTCGACGGGCGCGGGCAAGGGCGCGGTACCGACGGCGATCCTGCAGACGATTCCCGACTGGCAGGCGCCGGGCAAGGAGAATCTCGAAGATCCCGCGCTGATCCTGCAGGACTGGACGACGATTCAGAACACGATGTGGAACTACGTCGGGATCGTGCGCACGTTCGAGCGCCTGAAGCGCGCCGTCGCGGACATGCAGCACCTCGGCTCGCGCCTGACGAAGTACTATCACGAGGCGATGATCAGCAAGTCGATCGTCGAGCTGTTTCACGGACAGCAGATGGCGTCGCTCGTGGCGTCGGCGGCGATCCGCAATCCGCGCTCGATCGGCGCGCATTTTCGCAAGGACTGAGCGTCGATCAGTCCATCAGCAGGATGACGGCGGTGAAGATCGCACGTCCGACTGCCGGTTCGTCGGGCGGAAGCCGGGCCCCAGCGCGACGGTCCAGGTCAGCCGCTCGTTCTCGACGATCTCGAGATAGCAGTCGATGTTCGGGAACATCGCGCGCGTTGTTTGGCCAGCCAATCCTCTGCCGCCTGCAGCCGCTTCGGCGCGAGCTGGTACGTTCGCACCCTCCCCTCTTTGCTGGAGCGCACCAGCCCGCACTCTTCGAGCACGGCCAGGTGCTGGAGGAAGGAAGGGAGGGCCATCTCGAACGCCGCCGCGAGGTCGCTCACACTCGCCGGCCCGCGTCCGAGACGCTCGACCACCGCGCGGCGGGTGGGATCCGAGAGCGCGCGGAAGATGCTGCTGAGCTGCGCGGAACGGTTAGCCATGGGGCTAAGTTTAGGGGCGGTGTTTGGTTAGGTCAATGCCTAGGTTTATAGATTACCGGCGAGCATAGAACGTCAGACCCGGATCTTCACCGCTGAGCAGGCGCGCCTCTCGCCGGAGAGCTTCGTCAATCCATGCCTGTTGCACGGCAGGGTCGAAAGGTACGCTGGCAACGAGACGCTCGGCGAGTGCGAGGCGATCCGAGTCGCCAAGCTCCATCGCGACCCGTTCCACTTCTTCGAGAGAATTCGCCATACCGCCTCAGTGTACCTCGGTCACCGCGCCTCGACCGCCTCGCGCAGTTTCTCGGCCTGGAAGTTGGCGATGAGGGGCTCGATGACGACGTCGACGTTGCCGTTCATGACGTCGGGGAGGTTGTGGACGGTGAGGCCGATGCGGTGGTCGGTGACGCGGTCCTGGGGGAAGTTGTAGGTGCGGATTTTCTCGGAGCGGTCGCCGGAGCCGATCATGCCTTTTCTCGTGGCGGACAGCTCGGCTTCGCGCTTCTGGCGCTCGATGTCGTAGAGGCGCGCCTTCAGCACTTTCAAGGCTTTCGCGCGGTTCTTGATCTGCGATTTTTCGTCCTGGCAGGAGACGACGACCCCGGACGGGAGGTGGGTCATGCGGACGGCGGAGTAGGTCGTGTTGACGGACTGTCCGCCCGGACCCGAAGAACAAAACGTGTCGATGCGCAGGTCTTTTTCGTTGATCTGGATGTCGATGTCTTCGGCCTCGGGAAGGACCGCCACCGTGATCGCAGAGGTGTGGATGCGGCCCTGCGTCTCCGTCTGCGGGACGCGCTGCACGCGGTGCACTCCAGACTCGAATTTGAGCCGCGAATAGACCTTGTTTCCTTCGATCTGCAGCGTCGCGTCTTTGATCCCGCTGACGCTCGAGTAGTTCGCGTCCGTGACTTCGACTTTCCAGCGCTTGAGCTCCGCGTAGCGGATGTACATGCGCATGACCTCGGCGGCGAACAACGACGCTTCGTCGCCGCCCGTGCCGGCGCGGATCTCGACGAACACGTTCTTCTCGTCGTTGGGATCCTTCGGCTGCAGCAGCACCTTCAGCTCGGCTTCGAGCCGCGGCTCTTTCGGCTCGAGGTCGGCGAGCTCCAGCTCTGCCAGCTCGCGCATTTCGTCGTCGGTCTTCAACATCTCGCGCGCGTCGGCGAGACGCTTCTGCACGTCGCGCAGCTCGCGGTACTTCGCGACGACGTCCTCGATCTCGGCGATGGACTTCATCGCGTCGCGGAACGCCTTGACGTCGGTGGCTACGGAAGGATCGGCAATCTTCCGCTGCAGTTCTTCGTAGCGCTTTTCGATGTCATTGAGTTTTTCGTACATGGCTCACGCACCTCTGACGGGAAACGACAGACGGAGAGATGGGGCTATGAGTAGCTAAGCGACGGCTGCTTGTTCAGGCTCGACGACGTCGTAGAGCAGCGCTTCTTTCAGCGCGACGATCGCGATCTCGAGCTGCTTGTCGTCCGGCTCTTTGGTGGTGATGCGCTGGAGCCAGAGACCGGGCGTGATGAGCATGCGGCAGGCGGCGCTGTTGAGGTGGCGCGCGGAGAAGCGGATGACTTCGTACGCGAGGCCGGCGATGAGCGGGATCAGGACGACGCGGGCGCCGAACTTGATGGCGAAGTGCGCGGACGACGGGATGAGCGAGAAGACCAGGATCGAGATCGCCATCACGAACAGGAGGAAGCTCGTGCCGCAGCGCGGGTGGAGCGTCGACTTGCTACGGGCGTTCTCGACGGTGAGGTCTTCATTCGCCTCGAAGGTGTAGACGGTCTTGTGCTCGGCGCCGTGGTACTGGAAGACACGCTTAATGTCATCCATTAAAGAGATCGAATATATGTAGAT
>DATFHJ010000380.1:0-5921 GCA_035248585.1 Thermoanaerobaculia bacterium | reverse complement strand
GACGACGCCGTTCGGTTGCGGTCGGCGAGACCGGGCACCGGGACAGTACGTCGTACGGCGGTTGGCGCGCCTACAGGGAGTAGCCTCGAGCAACCGGACCGACCGCGAGGTCGAGAGCGCTGCGCATGATCGCCCTGCTGCGCCTGAGGAAGGTGAGCCAGGAATGATCAGTACACACGTGCTCGACACGACAACCGGCCGGCCCGCGGAGGGGATGTCGGTCCTGCTGGAGGAGATCGATCCGTTCACGGTTCTCGGGTCCGGCATCACCGACGAGGACGGCCGGGCCGGCGAGCTGGGGCCCGCGTTCGGGCGGACCGGCGACTATCGGCTGATCTTCGAGACCGCGCCGTACTACGCGAAGACCGGCCAGACGTGCTTCTTTCCCCAGGTGATCGTCGCCTTCACCGTCGCCGATCCGAGCACACGGATACACATTCCGCTGCTGCTCGGCCCGTTCGCATACTCGACGTACCGAGGAAGCTGATGTACGACGTCGTCCTCAGGGCTCGTCGGGTAATCACCTCCGAGGGCGAGGTCGACCGCTGCGTCGGCGTCCAGGAGGGGCGGATCGCGGCAATCGAGCCCTTCGACGCGCGGCTCGAGGCGGCGCGGGACGTCGTACTGGAGGACGACGTCGTACTGATGCCGGGGCTGGTGGACAGTCACGTCCACGTCAACGAGCCGGGGCGGACGGAGTGGGAAGGATTCGCGACCGCGACCCGCGCCGCGGCGGCGGGCGGGATCACCACGATCGTCGACATGCCTCTGAACTCACTGCCGCCGACGACCACCGTCGACGCGCTCGAAACAAAGCAGCCGTTCGCGCGCGGCGACGTCGACGTCGCGCTGTGGGGCGGCGTGATTCCCGGCAACACGCGCGAGCTGCGGCCGATGCTCGAGCGCGGCGCGCGCGGCTTCAAGTGCTTTCTCGTGCATTCGGGCGTCGACGAGTTCCCGAACGTGAACGAAGACGAGCTGCGCGATGCGGCCCGAACACTGGCAAACACCGGCGCTCCGCTGCTGGTGCACGCGGAGTTGCCCGGCCCCATCGAAGGCGCACGCGCCGCGATCGCGGGCGCGGACCCGGATGATTACCGTACGTATCTGCACTCGCGTCCGAATGCCGCGGAGGATCAGGCCATCGAACTGCTGCTCCGCGTCTGCCGCGACACCGGCGCGCGGATTCACGTCGTGCATCTGTCATCCGCGAGCGCGCTGGAGATCGTCGCGCGCGCGCGGAAGTCGAGGTTGCCGCTCAGCGCGGAGACGACGCCGCACTACCTGCACTTCGACGCCGAGTCGGTGCCGCACGGGCACACGGAGTACAAATGCGCGCCGCCGATCCGCGAGGCGCGCAATCGCGAGCAGCTGTGGCAGGGTCTGCGCGACGGCATCCTCGACCTCGTCGTCAGCGATCACTCGCCGTGCACTCCCGAACTGAAGCACGGCACGTTCGACAGCGCATGGGGCGGCATCGCCTCGCTGCAGTTCGTCCTGCCGATCGTCTGGTCGGGCGCATCCAAGCGCGGCTTCACGCTGTCTGACCTCGCGCGCTGGTGTTGCGAATCCCCGGCGAAGCTGGCCGGACTCACGAAGAAGGGCGCGATCGAAGTGGGACGCGACGCCGATTTCGTGGTGTGGTCGCCGGAGGAGTCGTTCACCGTGACGCCGGACCTCATCGAGCACCGCCACAAAGTCACGCCGTACCTCGGCGCGGAGCTGCACGGGGTGGTGAAGGAGACGTGGGTGCGCGGTAGTATTCGCGCGTGAGTTTCCGCGATCTCCTCGACCTCGCCTCCGAGCGCCTCGGCGGCTCGGTGGTCTACGCGAACGACGACTTTTTCGCCGAGAAAGAAAACCTCATCAAGCCGCACGCGCCGGTCTGGAAAGAGCACGAGTACACGGACAATGGCAAGTGGATGGACGGCTGGGAGTCGCGCCGCAAGCGCGTGCCCGGCTACGACTTCGCGATCCTCCGCCTCGGCGCGCGCGGCGTGGTGCGGGGCGTCGTCGTCGATACCGCGTTCTTCCGCGGCAACTATCCCGACTCGTGCTCGATCGAAGGCTCGGTCGACGGCGAGACGTGGACAGAGCTCCTGCCGCAGTCGAAGCTGAAAGGCGACTCGCAAAACGAGTTCGACCTCGATCAGCCGTTCGCGGTGACGCACCTGCGCTTCAACATTTTCCCGGACGGCGGCGTGGCGCGGCTGCGCGTGCACGGCAACGTCGTGCCGGACTGGCGGCTCGTGGGCGGGCTCGGAAACGAGATCGACCTCGCCGCGGCCGAGAACGGCGCCGAGGTGCTGACGTGCAGCGACATGTTCTTCGGCCCAAAGCACAACCTCATCATGCCGGGCCGCGCGCACAACATGAGCGACGGCTGGGAAACGCGCCGCCGCCGCGGACCGGGACACGATTGGGTGATCGTGCAGTTGGCGGCGGAAGGAGACGTGCGGCGCATCGAAGTGGACACGAATCACTTCAAAGGCAACTATCCCGACACGGCGTCGATCGAAGGATCGCTCGACGGCGAGACGTGGACCGAGCTCCTGCCGCGCACGAAACTGCAAGCACATACGCGGCACTTCTTCATCGACGAGCTGCTGACCAGCGGCCCGTTCACGCACCTGCGAATGAACGTCTACCCCGACGGCGGCGTGAGCCGTCTGCGCGTGTGGGGCCGCGCGACGGAGACCGGCAGGCGCGCCGCGGCGGTGACGCGCGTGAACACGCTGCTCGATCTGCGCGAGCTGCATCGCGTGTGCGGCTCGGCGCGCTGGGTCGACGAATTCGCGAAGAAGCGCCCGTTCAAATCGTGGGACGACATGGTCGAGGCCGCGCAGAAGGTTTGGATGAAGCTCGACGAGAGCGACTGGCTCGAAGCCTTCTCCGCGCACCCGCGCATCGGCGAGCGCAAAGCGGGCTGGTCGCAGCAGGAGCAGTCCGGCACGCGCAGCGCGTCTTCGGAAACGATGGACGCGCTGGCGAACGCGAACCGCGACTACGAGCAGAAGTTCGGATTCATCTACCTCGTCTGCGCCACCGGCCGCGGCGCGGACGAGATGCTCGCGAACTGCCGCTCGCGAATGGCAAACGATCACGCAACCGAATTGCGCATCGCCGCGGAAGAACAGGCGAAAATCATCGCCTTGCGGCTGGAGAAACTGGTGCTCTGATGGCCGGAATCACGACTCACGTCCTCGACACCGCCCAAGGCCGCCCCGCCGCGAACGTGCGTCTGACGCTGACGCGCGATGACCAGATGCTCTTCGAAGGCGCGACCGACAGCGACGGCCGCGCGCGCCTCCTCGACCACGCCGAGCCCGGCACGTATCGCCTCACCTTCGACACCGGCGCGTACAACCCCGGCGGCTTCTTCCCTTCCGCGACGATTGAGTTCCGCATCGACGAGCCGGCGCAGCAGCACTATCACGTGCCGTTGCTGCTCAGTCCTTTCGGGTACGCGACGTATCGGGGAAGCTAATGCCGCGCCGCGCGCCCGCGCGGCTGCGCCGCCGCGGATGCACGCCACTCGCCGACCACGACCAGGTCCGTCGCCTCGACTTGGATGTAAATGGACTGCGATCCGGGATTGCCGAGCGGCACCGGCTCGTGCGCAAGGAACGGCGACTGGAGCTCGACGCGGCGCAACTCGCCGGCGTTCGCGTACACGCCGGCGGCCCAGAATGCGGATGCGTCGGGCGTCAGGGCGATGCGCGTCACGTTCGGCAGCGGATAGCTGCGCAGCAGCGAACCGGCTTGCGTGAAATGCAAAACGGCGTTGCCGTTCGCGACGAGGACGTCGCCGTTCGGCAGCTGGCGGATCGAGCCGGCGTATTGACCGGGCTGGAGCGCGGCGAAATCGGGTAGAGACTTGCGCGCGCAGAGGTCGAAGCGATGAACCGCGGCGTCACCATCGCCGCGCGTATACAGCAGCGTGCACTGATCGGCGAGTAGCTCGATGTGGGTCGCACCCGGAAACGCGTACTCGGTCACGACTCCGCGCGCATTGAACTCGATCAGCTTCGTGCCGTGGATCTCGGGGACGAGGAAGTTCCCGGAGCGCATCGGCGCGATCTCGCCGAGGTCCGCCGTCGCGTGGAAGACGGACGTGTAGGCGGGCTCCGGCGAGACGAACGGTCGATAGTGCCCATCCCAGAACGCGACCTCGCGGTCGTGATGGAACACGTACAGATCTTTTCTCGGAATCAGAAAGTTGCCCGACACGCCGAACGGCACCGGCTTGAAAATCAGCGGAACACCGCCCGTGTAAACGGCATAGTCGCCGCCGAACTCGAGCCAGAGCTCCTGCGAATTCAAGCCGTACTGCAGCGACTGCGCGCGGTCGCCGAAGAGGACGTTGCCGCGTTCGTAGGCGAAAAGGGGCGTGGATAGACAGAGGACGAGGAATGCGACCACCCTGGGGAAATGCATGCTCCAAATAATATTCACCCCGAGCCGCACGTCAAGTCCTCTGATCGAAGCTGTAGCCGCCTCGTCAGCGCGCGCAACGCACCCGGCGCGGCACCATGAGCGCCACGCCGAGCAGCTCGATGCCGAGGAAGACTCCCATGGCCAGGCCGGTATTGAAGTCGGTGCGCATCACGACCGGCAGCGACGCGACGAGACGCGGATAGAGAGCAACACCAATCGTTCCGAGGGCGAAGAGGAGCGTGGGGATCCGTTTTCTCACGTGAGGAGAGTACGGAATCATGCTCCGCGTGTTTCAGCGCGCCCGTCGCCGGATGCGGGCTTCAACGTTGACGCCGCCCTTGCAGGATCTTCACGAACGAGCGCGAGCGCAGCTCGTCGAGCGTGAGTCCCGTGGCCAGAGCTTCGTCTTCGGTCAGGGCGCCGCTGTTGATGCCGCGGATGAAGTAGTTGAGGAGGCCCTGGCCGGTGGCGGCGTCGTCGAAGACGTCGCCGACCAGCGTCGCCTGCCCGGCCTTCTGCATGAAGTTGCGCAGGCGCTCGGTGGCGGCGGCGAGGCCTTCGAGGAAGAACGAGTAGATCGCGGCGTAGCGCGTGGGCAGTTGGGCGGGATGCAGATCCCAGCCTTGATAGTAGGCGTGCACGAGGGAATGGCGGATGTGATCGACGTGCAGCTTCCAGGCGCGGTGGATCGTGTCCTTGTCGCCGATCGGGAGGATGTTCGTGGCGCCGTCGGAGAGCCAGATGCCGGTGCCGGCGTAGGCGATCTGCATCATGTGCCGGGCGAAGTCGCAGGCCGGATGATCCATGCGCTGCTCGCTCGCGGTGATGTTGCAGCTGGCGGTGTAGTCGTAGGTGCCGAAATGCGCGGCGACGGCGCGGCCGCGCGCGGCGTCGAGGAAGCGCGGCAGGTTCGACTCGCCGCGCTCGCTGAGGATTGACTGCGTCGTCTCGATCATGAACTCGAGCCGCAGCGTGTTCGCGGCGAGGCCGAGCTTCGGCTCGAGATTTTCGAAGAGGTCCACGAGCAGCGTGACCTGCTCGGGCAACTGAATCTTCGGCAGCGTGATCACGAAGCCGGACGGCAGCTGGCCGTTTGTCTCGCCGAGGAGCGTCGTGAGGAAGATGTCGAACGTACGGATGCCGCGGCGCATCAGCTCCGCGGAGAACGGCTTGATGCGGATGCCGATGAACGGCGACAGCGTGCCTTCGCGCAGGCCGATCGCCACTTCGCGCGCGCATCGCGCGGCGTCGCGGTCTTCTTCGTCATCCGGACGATTGCCGTAGCCGTCCTCGAAGTCGATGCGGAAGTCTTCGACCGGCTCGCGCTCGAGCTTTTCCGTCACGCGCTGCCAGATCGTCTCCGCGTGCGCGTCGGCGACGCCGATCGCACGCGCGAACGTGAACGGATCCGCGCCGTGCTCGTCGAGGATGCTCCTCCCCTTCTCGCCGAGCTTGCGCGTCGTGTCGGACTTGAACAGCTGCGC
>DATFHJ010000379.1:0-16119 GCA_035248585.1 Thermoanaerobaculia bacterium | reverse complement strand
ATGTTGTCCTTGAGCGCGATCGGAATGCCGTGCAGCGGTCCGCGCACTTTGCCCGCCTTGCGTTCGCGATCGCGCTCGTCCGCCTCGGCGAGCGCATTCGGATTGACGGTGAGGATCGCGTTGATCTTGTCTTCGTACGTCGCGATGCGGATCAGCGACAGCGTGACGAGCTCGCGCGACGTGACGCGCCCCGCTTTGAGCGCCGCCTGCATCTCCGGGATGGTTGCCTCGACGATCGTGAACGGCTTCTTCTCCGCGGCGGCCGCCGAGAGCGCGAGCGAAAAGAGAGCGAGTGCGATGAACCGCTTCATGGCGGCGGATTATAGAAGTGGAGCCCTCTGCAGTAGGGAATTCCCTCGGCCGCGACACTCCAATAGAGGAGAGGTCACCGGTGATGAAACATCTGGCTGCGGTGCTGTGCGCGCTGTTGGTGGCAGTGGCGTCGTTGGCGGCGCCGCCGTCGTATGAGAATTTCGAGAAGGCGCTCGTGGCCATTGACCGGCGGGATCCGGCAACGAGCGCGGAGATCCGCAGGATTCTGCGCGAGCACCAGCCGTTTTTCGTGATCGTGCCGGGGATTCTCGGGTCGAAGCTGAGCGATGGGAACAAGGTGATCTGGGGATCGGTCGAGGCGCGCGATTTCTTTCGCAAGCATCCCGACCGGCTTTCGTATCCGGAGCACAAGCTCAAGGCCGATGTGCTGCTGTCGTTCGAGATTGCCAGGAAGGTCTCGCTGCCGGTCTACGGTCCGCTCATCGACGCGACGGCGGCGCTCGATGTCAGCAGCATCCCGCATCACACGGTGTTTCCGTACGACTGGCGGCAGAACGTCGTCGACAGCGCGGCGCAGCTGGATCAATTCCTTCGCGATCCGAAGCTCGCGCAATCGATCGGCGGGCGTGACGTCGTGATCATCGCCCACTCGATGGGCGGACTGGTCACGACGTCGTGGTATCACCAGTATTACGCGCCGCATCCGGAGCACTATTCGTTTCCGATCGCGAATTTTCTGCTCCTCGGCGTTCCCCACCGCGGCGCGCCGTCGTCGCTGCTCGCCATCGCCACCGGATATCAGCCGGGCAGCCATCCGAGCTATTTCGAGAATCAGGTCTATTCGTTTCTGTTTCGCGAGCTCAATCGCGCGGCGGTCACGTTTCCCGGGCTGTTCGATCTGCTGCCCGACGCCTTCAAATCGGTGTACGAAACCGGCGGCGGCGACGTGGAGATTTTCTCGGCCGGCTCCTGGCTCCGTTATGACTGGGCGCGCAAGGCGCGAGATGCGCGGCGCGCCGGCGCCGACGTGTTTTATCCGACGTACATTCAGCCGATGCTCGACCGCGCGAGCGAGCTGCACCGGTTGATCACGGACAAGGGCACGCTGCCCGTCGCGAAGACCTATTTCTTCTACAGCAAGAGCCACGACACGGTGACGGGCATTCTCATGGAGCGCGAAAAGAACAACGTCTACGCATTGCGCCCGCAATGGGAGCGCGACGGCGACGAGCGCGTGCCCTCTTACAGCGCGGTGCCGGGCAATCTCGCGGCGGAGCATCCCGATCACGTGATCGCACTGCAGTCCACGCATGGAGCGCTCCCGAATGATCCGTCGTTCCGGGCCTGGGTCCGCGATTACCGCTGGTCGCAGATCGCATCGACGAATCTGCGGTTCATCGAGCTGGCCAAACAAAAGCCGTTCATCGTGGACGAGATGCGCAAGGCCGGCGCGGTGCTGCCGCTTCCGAGCTCGATGAGCAGTCTTTCGACCGCCGAGGCGCGGGCGACCGCGGAATTCAACCTCGCCGTCACGCCGTCGATCGATTCCGCGAACGACGCTTACTCCGCCGCGAAGCAGGCGCCGAACGCGCCGCATCGCGCGGAGCTCTACGCCACCGCCGCGGCCCTCGGCGGCACGGAGAACAAGGCCAAGCAGGTCGAGTTCAACCTCGGCGTGGCGCTGCTGAACAGCGACCAGCCCGCCGAGGCCATCGCGCACTTCGTCCGCGCGTCCGAAGAGGTTCCGGTGCTCAGCGGCGAAAGCAGGACGGACTATCTGGCGAAGGTGCACGCGAATCTCGCCGTCGCCTACGAGCGCAGCGGCCAGTATGCGAATGCGGAGAGCGAGTACCGGAAAGCGATCGCACTCAACGGCTATCCGCAGGCGCGGAAGAATCTCGCGGTGCTGCAGGAGAATCTTCGGAAGTAGCCGAGCCCGTTCGGTCTACAATCCTTTCCATCATGAAGAAAACAGTGACGGTGCTCCTTCTTGCCACAGCTCTGTCTGCAGCGGCCCAGGAAGATCCGAACAAGACCCAGTCCGGCCCGTTCGTGATGTGCAACACCGCCGCGTATGCGCTCTGCATCAAAGCGCCCTGCGAGAAGAAATCGCCCGACGGCAAAGAGGTCTTGTGCGAGTGCGTCATGCAGAGCGGCTGGAACATGGGTCCCGGCTCCTGCGAGGAGCGCGCGAAGACGCTCACCTCGACCTATTCGAACAACTTCAATCCCTACAGTGCCACGATGAGCTGTCCGCAGGGAACGAAGTGGGCGCTGTGCTACGGCGCCAAGTGCGAACGGGATCCGAAGGATCCATCGAAGGCCACCTGCAAGTGTCCCGTCCTCGAGGCGCCGATGACGGTCATGGTCAGCCGCGACCTTTGCGGCGACCCGAGCAAAGTCTGCAGCGTGCTCTGGTCGGCGGCCACGCCGGAGGCGAGCAATTTCGCGAACACCCACTTCTACAGCTGGATGACGGATCACGGGATGCCCGCGAACCCGCCGGCACCGGCCTGTCCGGCGGCCAAGTAGGTTGCCCGGTCACCCGGTTGCCCGGTCTCCCGGTGTATCGGACCGGGAGACCGGGAGACCGGGTAACCATCCTCACACCCGCGTCGGCAGCGCCGAGGTCTCTTCCGTCTCTTCCACCGGCTCTTCGATCGTCTCGGCTTCCTTCTTCCGCAGTTTGTCCATGTACACGTAGAAGACGGGCGTGACGTAGAGGGTGAGGGTTTGCGAGAAGAGGAGGCCGCCGACGACCGCGAGGCCGAGGGGGCGGCGCGATTCGGCGCCGGCGCCGTAGCCGAGGGCGATCGGGAGGGTGCCCATGAGCGCGGCCATCGTCGTCATCATGATCGGGCGGAAGCGCACGAGGCAGGCGTCGTAGATCGCGCGCTCGGCGGTGATGCCGGCCTTCTGCGTCTCGATCGCGAAGTCGACCATCATGATGCCGTTCTTCTTCACGAGGCCGACGAGCATGATGATTCCGACGAAGGCATAGATCGACAGATCGACTTTGAACAGGAGCAGCGTGAGCAGCGCGCCGAAGCCGGCGAACGGCAGCGCCGAGAGAATCGTCAGCGGATGGATGAAGCTCTCGTAGAGGATCCCGAGGACCATGTAGATCACGGCGATGGCCATGATGAGCAGCAACCCGAGGCCCTGCATCGAGGACTGGAACGCCTGGGCCGTGCCCTGGAACGACGTCGTGATCGACGCCGGGAGCGTCGTACGCGCGGCGGCGTTGATCTGATTCACGGCATCGCCGAGCGACACGCCCGGCTTGAGGTTGAACGAGACCGTCACCGACGGCGTCTGCCCGGAGTGATTCACGGTCAGCGGTCCCACGCTCGGCGCGATCTTCGCGAACGCGGAGAGCGGGACGAGCTCACCCGAGGCCGCGCGGATGTAGAGCAGCCCGAGAGAATTCGGATCGCCGCGATATTCGGGCGCGAGCTCCATCACCACCTGATAGCTGTTCGTCGGCGCGTAGATCGTCGAGACCTGGCGCGAGGCGTAGGCGGAGGAGAGCGCGTCCTGGATCTGCTGCGCGGTCAGGCCGTACGACGCCGCGCGATCGCGGTCGATGTCGACGCTGATCTGCGGGTTGCGGATCAGGAGATCGGTGTTGACGTCGACGAAGCCCGGCAGCGAGCGCATCTTCTGCAGCATCTTGTCCGAGGCCTCGTACAGCAGGGCCGTGTCCGGACCCTGCATCGTGTACTGATAGAGCGACTGGCTGCCGCGACCGCCGAGGCGGATCGGCGGCGGATTCTGCAGCGACGCGCGGACGCCCGGAATCTCATTCAACTTCGGGCGCAGCACCTCGATGATCTCGTCGGCGGAGAGCTCGCGGTCGTGGCGCGGCTTGAGACGGAGCGAGATGATGCCGCTGTTCACGCCGCGGATCGCCGAAAAGTACGCGGCGACGTTCGGATCCTTCGACACGATGGCCATCGCCTGTTCCTGATGGCGCACCAGCTCATCGAACGACGTCCCCTGCGCGCCTTCGAGCTGGATGAAGATCTGTCCCTGATCCTCGTTCGGCAGGAAGCCTTTCGGAATCTTCACGAACAGCCAGCCGGTGGCGAGGAGGATGGCCAGCGATCCCATCAGCGTCGCGAACTTGTGGCGCATCACGAAGCGGAGACCGGCCGCGTAGACGGCCAGCATCTTCTCGAAGAACATCTCCGACATTTCGTAGAGCTTGCCGTGGCGGCCGTGATGCGGCTTGATGAAGCGCGCGCTCATCATCGGCGTGAGCGTGAGCGAGACGAAGCCGGAGACGAGAATCGACGCGCCGATCGTCACCGCGAACTCGTGGAACAGCCGGCCGAGGATGCCGCCCATGAAGAGAATCGGGATGAACACCGCGGCCAGCGAGATCGTCATCGACAGAATCGTGAAGCCGATCTCCTTCGATCCCCGCAGCGCCGCCTCGAACGGTTTCTCTCCCCGCTCCATGTGCCGCACGATGTTCTCGAGCATGACGATGGCGTCGTCAACGACGAAGCCGACCGACAGCGTGAGCGCCATGAGCGAGAGGTTGTCGAGCGAGTAGTCGAGCAGGTACATCACCGCGAACGTGCCGACGATCGACATCGGCAGCGCCAGGCTGGGGATGACCGTCGCCGAGACGTTGCGCAGGAAGAGGAAGATCACCAGGATGACGAGGAAAAGCGTCAGGAGCAGCGTGAACTTGACGTCGTTCACCGACTCGCGGATCGACTCCGCGCGGTCGCGGTGAATCTCGAGATTGACGGACGCCGGCAGCTCCTCGCGAAACTTCGGCAGCAGCGCGCGGATGCGGTCGGAGACTTCGACGACGTTCGTGCCGGGCTGCTTCTGCACGGCCAGGATGAGGCCGCGCTTGTCGCGGAACCAGGCCGCGGTCTTGTCGTTCTCGACGCTGTCGAAGACCTTGCCGAGATCGGAGAGCCGGATCGGCGCGCCGTTGCGATAGGCGACGCTGATCGGGCGATAGTCGTCCGCTTTCAGCAGCTGGCCGTTGGCGACGATCGTCGCGTTCTGCGTCGGACCCTGGATCGTGCCGGTCGGCAGATTGACGTTGCTGGCGCGGACGGCGGCCACCACTTCATCCACGCCGACGCCGCGCGTGGCCATCTGCTGCGGATCGAGCTGGATGCGCACGGCGTACTTTTGCGCGCCGAACACGTTCACCTGCGCCACGCCCGGAATGGTCGACAGGCGCTGGGCCATCATGGTCTCGCCGTACTCGTCGAGCTCGTACAGCGGCATGGTCTCGGAGTGCAGGGCGAGGTAGAAGACCGGCTGGTCGACGGGATTGGATTTGTTGTACGACGGCGGCGACGGCATGTTCGGCGGCAGCTGGCGCTGCGCCGCGGCGATGGCCGCCTGCACGTCCTGCGCGGCGGCGTCGATGTCGCGCGCGAGCGTGAACTGCAGCGTGATCGACGTCGAGCCGAGGGAGGAGGCGGAGGTCATCGAGTCGAGGCCGGCGATCGTGGAGAACTGCCGCTCCAGCGGCGTCGCCACCGAGGACGCCATCGTCTCCGGCGACGCCCCGGGCAGCGACGCATTCACGTTGATCGTCGGAAAGTCGACGTTCGGCAGATCGCTCACCGGCAGCTGCCGATACGCCATCGCCCCGAAGAGCAGGATGGCGATCATGACCAGCGTGGTCATGACGGGACGGCGGATGAAGGTTTCGGAAATGTTCATGATCGCGCACCGTGGAGCGGCGGGCTTTAGCCCGCCGTTGGGGTCGGCGGGCTGAAGCCCGCCGCTCCACTATCCCTTGATCTCCACCTTACTCTTAGGTGTAAGTCGCAATTGTCCGTCTGTCACCACGGTCTCGCCTTCCGCGAGGCCTTTGTCGATGATCGTTTCCTGGCCGATGGTACGGAAGACGGAGATGGTCCGCATCTCCACGGCGTTGCCGGGCTTCACGACATAAACGTATTGTCCCCGCTGTCCGGTCTGCACGGCACGGGCCGGGACGACGATGGCGGCGTCGCGCTGGGCGACCTTCATGGCCACGGTCACGAACTGTCCCGGCCAGAGGGAGCGGTCGCGGTTCGGGAACGTCGCCTTCAAGGCGATCGTGCCGGTCTTCTCGTCGACGCTGTTGTCGATGAACGTCAGCGTGCCGCGCGCGTTGCCCGCGACGACGTCGGCGTTCTGATGGACCACCGGCAGCTGGTCCTGCGGAACCGAGAACTGCACGCGCACGGGCTGAATCTGATTGATGACCACGAGCGGCGTGGTGTCGTTCGCGCGCACGAGATTGCCGGCATGCACCATCAGGGTTCCGGTGCGGCCGTCGAGCGGCGAGCGGATCTCGCAGTACGAGAGCTGCAGCCGCGCATTCTCGATCGCCGCGCGGTCGGCGGCGACGGTCGCCCGCGCCGCACCGGCGTCGGCGACGATCTTTCCGTACTCTTCCTTCGTGACGTAGTCCTTCTTCACGAGGTCGTCATACCGCGCGACCTGCGCCTCGGCGTTGCGCAGCTGCGCTTCGTCGCGCGCGAGCTCCGCCTGCGCCTGCTGCAGCGCCGCCTGGTAGGGACGCGGATCGATGCTGAAGAGCATCTGCCCCTTCGCCACGTCGTCGCCTTCCTTGAACCAGACCCGCATCAACTGCCCGCTGGCCAGCGCCCGCACCTGGACGGTCGATAAAGGCTGCACGTTCCCGATCGCCTGGATCTCGAGCGGAACATCTTTCTGCACGACCTGCGCGACCGTGACGGGCACGGCTTCGTCGCGTCGGACTTCTTTCTTTTCGGAACACGCGATCGCGGCCAGCGCGATCACGAAAACTGCGAGACGCTTCATCGATTCAGCCTTCCTGTGTCATGTGCGAGCTGCGCCACTGCCAGAAACCAATCCGTTCGGGCCTGAACTTCCTGCGCCCGCGCCGTCTCCAGCGCGGCTTCGGCGGTGAGGACATCCACAATCGTGCCGATGCCTTCGCGATAGCGCGCGCGGGCGACGTCCGCCGACTGCTGCGCGCTGGCGAGGAGATCGCGGCTCGTGGTCAGCCGTTGTCTTGCGGTGCGCAGCGCGAAGTAACTCGTCCAGACATCGAGCGAGACCTGCTGCGAGAGATCGCGCAGCTCTTCGCGCGCGAGCTCGGCCTCGATCTCCGCCTGGCGCACGTCGTAGGTGTTGCGATAGCCGGTGAAGAGCGGGAAGCGCATCCCGACCGCCGCCGAGTGCGGCTTCGTGGTGTCGCCGTCGCTGAAGACGTTGAAGCCGGCCGACGCGGACGCGCTGACGGTCGGCAGCCCCTGCGCGCGCACTTCGCGAATGCGCGCTGCTGCGCGCTCCGCGAACGCGCGTTGCGCCGCGAGCTCGGGCCGCGTCTTCTGCGCGAGGGCGATCAATTCCTCGATCGCTTCGCTGACGGCTTCGACGGGGATGTCCGCCGGCAGTTCGCCGAGGTCGAAGTTCGTCGTCGGGGCGACGCCCATGGCCGTCGCCAGCGCGCCTTCGATCGCGCGCAGGTTTCCTTCGATCGTGTCGTACGTCAGCTGCGCCTGCGAGAGCGCGGTGCGCGCCTGCAGGACGTCGGCGATCGTGGCCACGCCGGCGTTGTGCCGCGCGTCGGCGGCGTCGAGCGTGGCCTTGCGCTGATTCAGCGTCGCCTGCTGCGCCGCGAGCAGCGCCTTCGCATCGAGATATTGGTAGTAGGCCTGCTCCACACGAAGGATTACGTCCTGGATGACCTGATTGTGTAAGAAGTCGGCGGCGATGAGCGTTTGCCGCGCCTGCTCGACGCGCGCCTCGCGGCCGCCGAAGTCGAACAAGAGATAGGTGAGCGCGACGTTTGGGCCGAACGAAAGATGATTCGTGTTCGTGTGGCTGAGCGAGGCATTCACGTCCACTTCCGGCAGGTACTCGGCGCGCTGACTGCCCAGACCAGCCTCGGCGGCACGCGCGCGCAGCCACGCCTCGCGCGTCTGCGGGTTGTTCTCCAGCGCGATGTCGATCACGCGGTCGAGCGTGATCGGGCCCGTCACCCGCGGCGGCGCGGCCGGCGGCGGGACCTCGATCGTCTGCGTGACGGTGGGCGTCCACGGTTCGGACGGCTTCGCCGCCGTCGACACGTCAGGCGTGACGACGGATCTGCAGGCCAGGGACATGAGCAGCGCGAACAACGCGCAAACACGACTCATAGGCACCCGATAACTCATGAAACCGGTTTCGCCTTCCGGCTACGGTGAACGAAAGCTAACGTTTACTTGGGGATAAGACAGGTGGAGGACTACTGTTCCCGCACCGGCTCCGCGTAATCAATCCGCAACGCGTCGAAGTAGCCCGTGCGCGTCCACTCGCCGTCGACTTCGAGGTAGTCGCCGACGCGCAGGCGGCCGATGCCGCGATCCTCACCACGCCGCACCGTGACCGGGCTGTCATTGCCCTCGGCGATGATGATGAACGTGTCGTGCGCCTCGTCGATGCTCTCGACTTTCCCGCGCACGGTGCCGCGCTTGAACTTCAACTCGTCGCGGCGCTCGCTCGAATCACGGCGGTAGCAGTCGAAGCAGTAGTAGTCGTAATAGCCGGCGCGGTTGTAGTACCCGCCCAGGTCGATGATCGTCCCGACGCGGAACGGATTGCCGCGGAACTGCGAGGACGGAACGAGGAACGGATAGCGCGCGCCGTCGATCCAGACGCGATATCCGCCGCGATAGGCCTGGGTCCGCGAGACCGCTCCGCGGGCGTAAAAGGGCTGGCGCTTCGCTGCAGCGAACGCGGGAATCGCTGCGGCCAGGAGGAGGGCGACGAAGAAAAGCTTGCGAATCATGGAGGCATTATGGGTCCGATTCCTCTACAGAAATGCAGGCATTCCGTCACAAAGGGAACGGCCGTGGTCGGCTACCATCCGGCGCCATGCGCAGAATCGTGTTCGCCCTCGCACTCCTGCTCACCGCTTCGCTTTCGGCGCAAACAGCCGACGAGATCATCAACAAGTATCTGCAGACCGTCGGCGGCGCCGAACGCATCCAGGCCGTGAAGTCGCTGCGCCGCACCGGGCGGTTCATCGGCGGCGGCGGATTCGAGGCCCCGATCCTCGAGCTCAACAAACGGCCGGGCTCCGTCCGCCAGGAGTTCACGATCCAGGGCTTCACCGGCGTCACCTCGTACACGGCGGCGACGAGTTGGAAGTTCGAGCCGTTCGGCGGCAAGAAAGACATCGAGTCGCTCAGCGAAGACGAGCTGAAGGCCATCATCGACGACGCCGACTTCGATGGTCCGCTCGTGGACTATCAGCAGAAGGGCAACAAGGTCGAGTACGTCGGGATGGAGCCGGTCGACGGCACCGACACGTACAAGCTCAAAGTCACGCTGAAGAGCGGCGACGTCCGCTACTACTACATGGACGCCGACTACTACGTGCCGATCAAGATCGATACGAAGCGGACGATCCGCGGTGCCGAGCGCGAGTTCGAAACGATCCTCGGCGACTACAAGCAGGTCAACGGCTGGTACCTCCCCTTCTCCATTCAGAGCGGTCCGAAAGGAAGCCAGTTCAAAGGCACCACGACCTACGAGACCATCGAGGCGAACGTCGAGCTTCCGGACGCGATCTTCAGCAAGCCCGCCGACGCCGCGGGCGTCACCGCGGTGAAACTGCCGCCGGTGCAGAAATCGACGACGGCGTCGGCCGCGCCGCCCGCGCCCGCCGACCGCCCCGTGAAGATCGATTCCGACACGATCTCCGGCCTCGGCGCGCGCAACATCGGCAGCGCGGCGATGAGCGGACGCATCTCCGCAATCGACGCCGTGCATGAGAAAGGACGCCTCACCATCTACCTCGGCGCCGCGAGCGGAGGCGTGTGGAAGTCGGTCAACGGCGGCACGACGTATAAGCCGGTGTTCGACAAGGCCGGCACGCAGTCCGTCGGCGCCATCGCCATCGATCCGAAAGATCCGAAGACCGTGTGGGTCGGCACCGGCGAGTCGTGGGTGCGCAACAGCGTCTCCATCGGCGACGGCATCTACAAGAGCACCGACGGCGGCGACAACTGGACGAACATGGGATTGCCGGAGTCGGAGCGCATCACGAAGATCGCCATCGATCCGTCGGACACGAACACCGTCTACGTCTGCGTCCCCGGCAAACTGTGGAGCGACAGCATGGACCGCGGTCTCTACAAGACCACCGACGGCGGCAAGAGCTGGTCGCTGATTCTCAAGGGATCGAATCCGTCGACCGGCTGCGGCATGCTCTCGCTCGACGAGAAGAATCCGAAGACGCTGTTCGCGTCGCTGTGGGACTTCCGCAGAAAAGGATGGGAGTTCCGTTCCGGCGGCGCCGGTCCGGACAAGCCGAGCGGCAGCGGTTTCTTCAAATCGACCGACGGCGGCGCGACGTGGACCGATCTCAATGACAAGACCGCGAGCGGCTTGCCGACGAAGCCTTGGGGCCGCGTGGCGATGACGATCGCGCCGTCGAATTCGAACGTCGTCTACGCGCTGATCGAGGCCGAGCCGCCGAAAAACGCGCTCTATCGCTCCGACGACGGCGGCAAGACCTGGCAGCCGCGCGACCGCAGCCAGAACATGATCTGGCGCCCGTTCTACTTCGCGAATCTCATCGTCGATCCGAAGGACGAGAACAAGATCTACAAGGGCGCCGGCGGGTTCATCGTCTCGAACGACGGCGGTAAGACGTTCAGCGACATCAGCGGCGGCGCGCACGGCGACTTCCACGATCTCTGGATCGATCCGACGTCCACCGACCGCCTCATCGTCGGAGACGACGGCGGGGTCTGGTACTCGTACGACGGCGGCAATCGCTGGTGGAAGGGTGAGAACCTGCCGGTCTCGCAGTTCTACCACGTGAGCGTCGACAACGACCTGCCGTACCACGTGTACGGCGGCCTGCAGGACAACGCCGCATGGGTCGGCGACACGGAGTATCCCGGCGGCATCACGAACGGCCGGTGGGAGAACATGTACTTCGGCGACGGCTTCTGGATGTTCCCCGATCCCGCCGACAACAATTTCATCTACGCCGAGCTGCAGGGCGGCGAGATCGGGCGCGTGAATCGCCAGACGCGCGAGATCCGCGGCATCAAGCCGCAGCCCGGCTACAAGGAAGGAAAGCTGCGCTTCAACTGGAACTCGCCGATCCATATGAGCCCGAACGAAAAGGGCACGGTGTATATCGGCTCGCAGTACCTCTTCCGCACGCGCGATCACGGCACGACGTGGGAGCGCATCTCGCCCGATCTAACGACGAACGATCCGGTCAAGCAGCGGCAGGAGCAGTCCGGCGGCGTGACGATCGACAACTCCGCGGCGGAGATGCACACGACGATCTTCGCCATCGCCGAGTCGCCGAAGAACGGCAGCGTGATCTGGGCCGGCACCGACGACGGCAACGTGCAGGTGACGCGCGACGGCGGCAAGACCTGGACGAACGTCGTCGGCAACATCGCCGGCCTGCCGAAAGCAGCCTGGGTGTCGTATCTCCACGCCAGCACGTTCGATGAGGGAACGGTGTTCGCGACGTTCGACCTGCACACGCTCGGCGACATGCGACCGTACTCGTACAAGACGACGGACTTCGGCAAGACCTGGACGTCACTGGTTCCGGCCGGCGCGCCGGTGAAAGGCTACGCCCACGTGATCCGCCAGGATCTCGTGAACTCGAATCTCCTCTTCCTCGGCACGGAGATGGGGCTCTGGGTTTCGCTCGACGGCGGCAAGCAGTGGGCGCAGTACAAAGGCGGCGATCTTCCGAATGTCGCGGTGCGCGACCTGGTCATCCATCCGCGCGACAACGATCTCGTCATCGCGACGCATGGCCGAGGAATCTGGATCGTGGATGACATCACCCCGTTGCGCGCGCTGACGCCGGAGGTGCTGTCGAAGGAAGTCGCGTTCCTCCAGACCGCGCCGGTCGAGCAGAAGCTGCAGGGCTACGGCGGCTGGTCGGATGGCGACGCGGCGTACAACGGCGCGAACCCGCCGGGCGACGCCGTGATCACGTACTACCAGCGCCGCCGCCACATCTTCGGCGATCTGAAGATGGAGGTGACGGATGCGAGCGGCAAGGTGATGGGCACGATCCCGAGCAGCAAGCGCCGCGGCCTGAGCCGCGCGCTGTGGGGCATGCGCCTCCCGGCGCCGACCGTGCCGCCCGCCGCGAGCGCCGACTTCAACGCCACGCGCGGCCCGCGCGTGCTGCCCGGCACGTACACGGTGAAGATGGTCAAGGATCAGGCGACGTACGCGACGCCGCTCGAGATCGTGCAGGACTTCCGCTCGAAGTACACGCCGGCGGAGCGGAAAGCGAATTTCGATCTGTCGATGAAGCTGCACGCGCAGCTGAGCGAGATGTCGGATGCCGTGGTGCGCATCAACGGCACGCGCCTCGCGCTCGAGGATCGCGCGTCGAAGCTGCCGGCCACCGACGCGCTGACGAAAACGCTGCGCAGCGCGTCGTCGCAGGTCGACGAGATCCGCAAGCGCATCGTGGCCACGAAGGAAGGCGGCATGATCACCGGCGAGGAGCGGCTGCGCGAGTTCCTGACCGGCGTCTACGGCTATACGCTGATTTACGAAGGTCCGCCGACGCAGGATCAGATCCAGCGCGGCGAATCCCTCGCCCGCGAGATGGCGGACGTGGTGAAGGACTTCGACGCGTGGGTGTCGAAGGAGCTGCCGTCCATCAACGCCGCGCTCGCGAAGAAGAAGCTCGACCCGATCAATCCGTCGGCCGTTGCGGCGCTGCAAGCGCCCGCCGGCGGCGGGATCGACGCGAGCGAAGCGGCGCGGAGGATGTTCGAGCGTTAATGAGGTTCACGCGGTCCCTGGCGTTCCCTTTGCAGCCGCCCGCCGCCGGGTAGCTGCAGAGGGAACGATGACTGAACGGGAACCGATCACTCGCCTGTATTTCGTCTACAACGCCAACTCCGGCAGCCTGGCCACGATCGTCGACTCCGCGAAGAAGCTGCTGAGCATCAATGGATGCCCGCTCTGTTCGCTGACGCACTCGCTCGTCGCCGAGCGCACCGAGTGGAAGACCTGCAGGGATTCGATGGGCGTCGCCGTCGACTACGTGCACCGCGACGAGATCACCCCGGCGATGAAGAACGCGATCGGCGATAACGCCTTGCCGTGCGTCCTCGCCGAGACGCGGAACGATCTGGTCATGCTCCTGACCGAGCACACGATCCGCCGCTGCAACGGCAGCATCGCCGATCTGCGCGGGCGCCTGAACATTCACGCCGCGATGCGCAATCTCGCGTTCCCGGCGGAGACGGATGTCGTGACGCCGATTCCCGTCGTCAGTGAGACCGAGCCGGCGCGGCCTGCCCCTCGGGCGACCCCGGCGCCCTCCCGGGCGCTTCCCGCCGATCGCGCCTAGCCTCGGCCTGGCCTAACAGGCGTGAAACGTTAGGCCGGTTCCCGTCACTATCAAGACGAGGTCTGAGATCCGCCAGGAACTGACGTGGTTCCGGAACGTCCGGACGCGGGACCACCAGCGATCAGCCCGTCTCGATGACGCTCAATGCACAGTCAAAGAAAGGAATCGATTGTCATGCCATACCAATTTGTCGTTAAAGCGAAAGACAACAGTGTGAGCGGCGGGGTTCCGATGAATACCGGCATCTCGCTCAATCCGGGACAACTGCTCACCATCAGCGTGTCCCCGGACGATACCTGGAGCGCCGGCGCCGCGAACCGAACCTCGAACGCCAACGGTCTCGGCAACCCGCTCGGGGGAAACTTCGGCACCTTCACGAAGGACAACTTCGTGTTCCTCTACGGAAGCCTGGTCGGCAGCTTCGACGGCGGCCGGACGTTCTTCGGCGTCGGCACCCGCCTCGAGATGACGATCCTCGCGCCCGGAAGGCTCTCGTTGTTCTATTGGGACATCAACAATCAGGACAACAGCGGCGAGATCACCGCAACGGTCGCGGTGTACAACGGCCCCCTGCCGTGACGTGACCGGATCCTTGGGCGGCGCGGCCGCGCCGCCCAATTGGCGCCAATGGCGTAGAGAGGCGCACTACGGCGGCCGCCGATGGGCAGCGGCGCGTCCAAGCATCACGATCAACAGGGCTCGTCCACTACTTCGTCCCGTTCGATCCGCGCTGTCAGCGCGGTGAGGCGTTGGGGCTTCCGCTTCACTGAACGGCAAAACGCATTCCGTGGTTCGATCCCCCAAAGCTCCCAATTCACAACCATCTGAGGGAGTACGGCCCGATCAAGGACGACCTTGATGATCGCCTCAAAGAGGACAGGCGTAGCGGTCAATACAACCACAACGAACAAGAACGCCGCGTTGCGGGCCCGTAGCGAGACGGCAGCGTCTTTCGGCATGACTCCCGCAGAAACGACCATGTGCCCATACGTCTTCGAACTTCAGGTTGCCTGTTGAGTATTATCGCTTCACTGTTCCTCACTCTGATTTTGAATCTCGCTTTGAGAGCGTGCTCCTAACGTCCTCCGGCAACGTGCCTCGCCTTCGACCGGGGCCACGTGTCGAGGCGCTCGCCGCTCGCCGCCATTGCGTCTGATGCGCTGCGGAGCGGAGTGCCGCCGTGATTCTAGTGAGTTGACCAGGCGGCTCGGCCGCCGGGCCAGCGCCGGGCCGCATCAGTCTCTACGCGGAGTTAGGCGGCCGGCTCTAGCACGGACCGCTACTTTCACGTTTTTCTAGCTGCCGCTGTTCATTCTGCGTCTGGAATCGCGGTTCACTGGTTGCCGGAACGCTCGAGTTCTTATTGATCATCCGCAGCGCCTCGCCAACGACGACTCCGACCAATATAATCGCCCCAATCGCCGCAGCCATCGGTCGATATGTGCTCAACAAGGCAAGGACGATGACGGTTAGACTCATCGACGTCAGCATAAGAACGTTGTGAACAGTACTGTGACTGCCTGTGCCAGATATAGATATCACCGAATCACGCTTCTGTGCTGCAACGCGAAGACGCGCGTACCACATCATTGCAATCCCACCACCGACAGCAACCACGGTTAAGAGCACCGTCACGATCGTCGCCCAGCCGTGTCGTGGTGCGACGGATGCGTACCGGGCTGTTGCAGCGGAGGCTATGATGAGCAGCAACTGTGCGCTCGCGATGTAAAACCGCGAAGCTCTCACACGAACCGGTGCTCCGGAGTGTCCTCTCGAATACCTGTCACGCACTTGGGGGAGCCAAGCGTATTCGCGCTCCAAGTCCTTGCCCGCTTCATAATTCGCCACGAGCAGCTCGTGATACACGAGGATATCGAGCATCCAAAGCAAGACTATACCGAGGCTGGCAGCGGTTGCGAGAACCGCAACCGCCAGTTCGGGCGGGATCGGCAACACGACTTTGTCGGAGTACACCAAGCCGATTCCGGTCAGGGTTCCCAACAGCCACGTACTGGCCATGGTCCGGTAATGGCTCTGCAGTCCATTAAAGTGCCTCTGCTGCTCGCCGAGTTCACACATGACGGCCCAGACACGCTTGAATAGCGCGTCATCCACCTGAGCAAGGGTCGTAGCTGTCTGGGGAGGCAGCAAGTCGCCGGTTTTCGCAATTGGCTGTTCCATATTACTAGGAGTGCCAGCAGAGGAAATTGCCCTACCCCAGCGATGGCACGTAATCCCGCGATCTGGCGCTCGTCATCGGTCTGGCTAACGCTTCGCGTTAAGCTGTGCGGCCGGGGCCTTCGTGCCGAAGCCGACGCGGCATGCCGCCTGCGTTGGTTGCGCGACGCTCTAGAGGCGCGCCGCGAAGCGGCGCGCGATCAACGATGCGGGCGGCATGCCGCCCGCCACACTAGTGAGTTGACTAGGCGGCTCGGCCGCCGGGCCAGCGCCGGGCCGCATCAGCTTCTACGCGGAGTTAG
>DATFHJ010000378.1:0-7361 GCA_035248585.1 Thermoanaerobaculia bacterium | reverse complement strand
CGAGCTCGAGAACGGCTACGTGAAGCGTTTCGAGCGCGGCGACATGATCATCGACCTCAATGGCAAGACCGAGGGAATCATCCCGCGGTCGCAGCAGTCGCGCGCGGAGCGGTACTCGCAGGGCGACCGCATCAAGGCCGTGATCGTCGACGTGCACACGCAGCCCAAGGGGCCGCAGATCGTGCTCTCACGCACCGACTCGCGCCTGCTCATCAAGCTCTTCGAGATGGAAGTCCCCGAGATTTACGACGGCACGGTCGTGATCAAGGGCGCCGTCCGCGAGCCGGGCGAGCGCGCCAAGATCGCCGTGATGTCGCGCGAGCGCGACGTCGATCCGGTCGGCGCCTGCGTGGGCATGAAGGGCTCGCGCGTGCAGTCCATCATCCGCGAGCTGCGCGGCGAGAAGATCGACATCATTCCCTGGCACGAGGACATCGTCACGTACGCGCAGAACGCGCTGGCGCCGGCGAAGATCACCCGTGTCTCGGTCACGTCCGACGAGACCGCGCACCGTCCGCATCTCGACGTCATCGTCGACAACGATCAGCTCTCGCTGGCCATCGGCAAGCGCGGCCTGAACGTGCGCCTGGCGGCGGGGCTCATCGGCGCGAAGATCGACATCAAGTCCGAGGAAGAGGTGAAGGGCGAGGTCGCCGATGCGCTGGCGGCCATGCTCCAGGAGGCCATGGCCGAGTCGCGCGCGCAGACCGGCGTCCGCGAGATCGAGAACATGCCCGACGAGTGGGCGCAGCAGCTCGAGGACGCCGGCTACGACGATCTCGACTCGGTGATCAACGCCTCGGTCGAAGACCTCACTGCCATCGAAGGCGTCGACGAAGAAATGGCCGCGCAGATGATCGAGCTCGCGCGCAAGCACGAGCAGGTCGACGAGGGCGGCGACGAAGAAGCATCGGAAGAAGAATCAGAGGAGGAGGCTTCGGACGAGGAACCGACCGAAGCTTCCGTCGAGTAAGGGCAATGTTGACGCGGAGCGTCACCATGTAAAGACCAGCACGCGGGAAAGAACCCAGGGGAGATTGAATGGCGGCAGCAAAAATCAGAGTGAGCGATATCGCGAAGAAGATGGGCAAGTCCGAGAAGGACGTCATCTTCCAGCTCCAATCGCTCGGCGCCGAGGTCGCGGATGCGAATCAGGTCCTCGAGCCTGAAGTCATCCAGGCGCTCATCACCGGCAAGAAGCTGACGACCCGTACGCGCAGCGTCATCATGCGCGAGGACAAGCCGCAGCCGGAGAAGAAGAAGGAAGCGGTTCGTCCGCCGCGGCCGATCGTTCAGCCGCCGGCGCGCAAGAAGGCCGAGGTTCCGAAAGAGGAGCCCGCTGCCGCGCCGCCGCCGTCGGTGATCATCCCCGAGTTCGTCGAAGCCGCCGAGGCCGAGGAGCGCGCCGCCAAGGAAGCTCCGGCCGCGCCGGCCCGGCCCGCGCCTGTCCCCGCCCAGCCGCCGGTGCAGACCGACGTTCCGGTCGAAGTCCCGGCTGCCGCCGCCGAGACGGCGCAGGAAGCTCCCGCGCACGCTCCCGCTGCCGCGTCGCCTCCCGCAGCGCCGCACTCGCAGCCGTCGCGCCAGATCGGCCCGACCGGTCCGCGCGCGCGTGCGCCGCAGACCGCGCGTCCGAACTATGCAGGCCAGGGTGCCCCTCCGCCGCAGGCACGTCCTTCGGGTCCGGGTGGTGCGCGTCCCGGCGCGCCGATGGGCGCACGTCCTTCGGGTCCCGGTGGTCCGCGTCCCAGCGGTCCCGGTGGTCCTCCGCGCCCGGGCGCTCCGATGGGTGCTCGTCCGGCGGGCGGCCCCGCGATGCGCGGCCCCGGCGGCGGTCCCGGACTCCGTCCCGGTGGTCCCGGCCGTCCGATGGGCGCGCCGCCTCCGCCGCCTCCCGGTCCCGGCGCCAACATCATCCGGCGCAAGAAAGAAGACTCGCCGGGTGAAGAAGGCCAGCAGAAGAAGAAAACGACCGGCAAGCGCGGCAAGACCACGCGCGCCGCGGAGTTCGATCAGGAACTGCTGACGAAAGGGCCGTTCTCCGGCACGCAGGTCATCGCCGACGACATTGGTCCGGACATCGTGATGCCGGACGAGGATGAGCCGAAGAAAGTCTCGTCGCGCCGCGACTCGCGCAAGCAGGCCGCGCCGACGGCGAAGGTCCTCGAGTTCAAGAAGCCGACCGGCAAGGTCGCGCTGACCGAGGGCGTGACCGTCAAGGAGCTCGCCGAGAAACTCGACGTCAAGGCCAACGATCTGATGAAGCACCTGTTCATGAAGAAGGGGCTCATGGTCTCGATCAACCAGCCGTTAGGCGCGGAGCTCGCGCTCGAAGTCGCGAGCGAGCTCGGCATCGAAGCGGAGATGGTGTCGTTCGAAGAAGCGTTCGAGATGGAAGCCATGGAGCGCACGGATGCGAAAGGCACCGTGCCGCGCGGCCCGGTCATCACCGTCATGGGCCACGTCGACCACGGCAAAACTTCGCTCCTCGATTCCATCCGCGAGACCAACGTCGCGGAAGGCGAGGCCGGCGGAATCACGCAGCACATCGGCGCGTATCACGTCGAGAAGAAGGGTCGCAAGATCGTGTTCCTCGACACGCCCGGTCACGAGGCCTTCACGATGATGCGCGCGCGCGGCGCGAAGGTGACGGACATCGTCGTCCTCGTCGTCGCCGCCGACGACGGCGTCATGCCGCAGACGAAGGAAGCGATCGATCACGCGAGGGCCGCGAAGGTGGCCATGATCGTGGCCATCAACAAAATCGACAAGCCGAATGCGAACGTCGAGCGCGTGCGCCGCGAGCTTTCGGAATCGAACGTGCTCGTCGAGCAGTGGGGCGGCGAGACGGTGTCGGTCGAGGTTTCGGCGAAGCAGAAGAAAGGCATCGACGATCTCCTCGACATGATTCTGCTCACCGCGGACATGCTCGATCTCAAGGCCAATCCCGACATGCCGGCCAAGGGCGTCGTGCTCGAGGCGCGGAAGGAAGTGGGACGCGGCATCGTGGCGACGGTCCTGATTCAGGACGGCACGCTGAAGATCGGCGATCCGTTCTTCTCCGGCACGACTTGGGGTCGCGTGCGCGCGATGAGCGACGAGCGCGGCCAGCGCATTACCCAGGCCGGTCCGGCGACGCCGGTGCAGCTGACGGGCTTTGATGATGTGCCGAATGCCGGCGACTCGATCGCGGTGGTCGACGACGACACACAGGCGCGCATGATCGGCCAGATGCGGCAGGAAAAGGCGCGCGACGCCGCGCAGCAGAAGAGCGGGCGCATGTCGCTCGATCAGCTGTTCCAGCGGATGCAGAGCGGCGGCGTGAAGGAACTGAACCTGATCGTCAAGGCCGACGTGCAGGGCTCGGTCGAAGTGCTGAACGAGACGCTGCGCAAGCTCTCCACGTCCGAGGTGAAGGTCAACGTGATCCACTCCTCGGTCGGCGCGGTCTCGACGAACGATGTCCTCCTCGCCACCGCCTCGGACGCAATCGTCGTCGGATTCAACGTCCGCCCCGAGCGTAACGCCGCGGAGCTGGCGGAGAAGGAAGACGTCGACATCCGCATGTACACCGTCATCTACACCCTGGTCGACGAGATCAAGGCTGCCATGACCGGTATGCTCGATCCGAAGTTCCAGGAAGTGTTCCAGGGCCGCGCCGAAGTACGCGACACGTTCAAGGTGCCGAAGGTCGGCCTCATCGCCGGCTGCATGGTCACCGACGGCATCATCCCGCGTACCGCCAGCGTCCGCCTGCTGCGCGACAACCGCGTGATCTACGAAGGCAAGATCGGCTCGCTCCGCCACTTCAAGAACGATGTCTCCGAAGTCCGCCAGGGCTTCGAGTGCGGCATCGGCATCGAGAGGTTCCAGGACGTGAAGGTCGGCGACGTGATCGAAGCCTTCAAGATCGAACAGATCCAGGCGGCACTGGCGTAGCGTGGTCGTTGCGGTTGCGCTCTTCGAGATTCACATCGAGTACGCGCAGTCGCTCAAAGACAAGAGGTCGGTCGTGAAGTCCCTTCGCGACCGACTCCGCCACACCTTCAACATCTCCGCGAACGAAGTCGCGCTGCACGACGTGCATCAGCGCGCGCGGCTGGCCGTTTCCTTCATCGCCGACCGCCACGACTCGGCAGACTCATTGCTGGATAAAATCCAGAACTGGGTGGAGTCGCACAGCAGCGCCGTGCTCGCCGGCTGGACCAGCGAGAAGCTCGACTTCGACGAAGAAGCTTCGCTCTAGTCGTTGCTCTAGTCGTAGGTGAAGGTGCCGAGCACGGTGTCGTTCGGATCGATCGCAACGCTCGCGAGCTCTCCCTTCGGCGCGCGCATGGTGATCGTCTTCTTCGCGGTGTTGAAGAGAATGGTCTTCGACGTCTCGCCCTCGACGCTGCGCGCAATCAGACGGAGTTGCAGCTCGAACAACGGTTCGCTCTGCGTGAGCGTGATCCTGATGTTGCGGCCGCGCACGGCGTGCGTGACGTGCACGTCTGGCAGTGCCGCGCGCTGCGTCCATTGTTCGAAAAAGCGCGGTAGCTTCATCGCGGCGGCGAGATCGTTGGTCGTGACTGGCTTTGCGCGGCCCGCTTTCGTGTAGGCGGCGAGGCCATTCCAGAATTTCTCGGAGCCGAGGCGGCGCTGCAGAAGGTGGAGCACCAGCGCGCCGCGGCTGTAGATCAGCGCGCGGTCCACGGTCGGCGCCTCGGGCGTGACGAGCGGTACCTGCTTCGACTGCCATGCTTTGCGCATGCGCTGGCTCGCCAGCGCAATCTCGCGGTCGTACGCCTCCTGCGACCAGCGATGCGCTTTCCACGCCGCGACCATGTAGGTGGCGAGGCCTTCGTGCAACCAGAACTCCGACCAGTCTTTCGCGGTGACGAGATTGCCCCACCACTGATGCGCAAGCTCGTGCGCGATCAGGTAATCCTCGGCCGGATTGTCGAGGACGGCCTTCACGTAATTCGTGCTCAGCAGCGTCCCGCCGGCCAGCTCCTGCGGCGGCGCGCCGTCGATCACCACCTGGTCGTACGACGGCAGCGGATACGGAATGCCGGCGCGCTCCGCGAAGAACTTCATCATCGCCGGCGTGTCGCGGAACGCCTGCGCCAGCTGTTCCGCGCGGAGAGACGTCGCGTGGATTTTGATGATGGGATCGATCGCGACTTCGGTGAATTTTCCGGAGGCATACCCGAGGAGATACGCCGGAAACTCGTTGCCTCCTGTTCCAAACGCGATTGCATCGGGCATGTGCAGCTCGAACGCGGCGCGGTCGCTGATCGACGGATTCGATGGCATCCACGTTCCCGTGTGAAACACGGTGTAGGTGGCCGGCGCGGCGCGGTACTCGATCGAGCAGCGCGTGGCCGCGCCGCTGTCGAAGCGAAGCTCGTCCTGGCGATGCTCGAACGCAATCGCGCGATCGCCGCACGTCACGCCGCGGATCTCCATGCCGAACGCGGAGAGGCGGACGTCGGGCGCCGGCGTGGCGAGCTGCAGCTCGACCGCTCCCTCCAGCGCGTCCGCTTTCAGTTCGAGGCGCGCGGAGTAGCGCCGCACGTCGAGCCCGGTGGACAGCAGCAGCAGCGCGATCGGCAGAAACATTGCCCGATACAATACCGGACGTGAAAAAAACACGACGCACTTCCCGGGTGGGCGAGAACGTCCGCGACGCGCTCGCGCAGATCCTGCGCACCGATCTCAAGGACGTCGACATCGGCTGGTCGTCGATCAGCGAAGTCGAAGTCAGTCCCGACCTTCACTACGCGCGCGTCTATATGACGGGGCTGAAGGAAGAGGACGCCAAGAAAACCGTCGAGGAACTGCGCCGGGTCGCCGGCAAGGTCCGCCATCTCCTCGGTAAGCGCATTCATCTCCGCTACACGCCCGAGCTGGACTTCCGCTACGACGAGACCGCGATGCGCGCGCTGCGCATCGAGACCGTGCTGCGGGAAGTGATGCCGCCGAAAGAAGAAAAGGAAGAGGGAGAGGAAGAACCTACTTCGGAATGAACACGTTCTTCCGGTAGTACTCCAGCTCCGCGATCGACTCCTCGATATCCGCGAGCGCCTGGTGCAGTTCCTTCTTCTTCGGCGACGCGTATCTGCCGCCGTACCACTCGCTCACCAGCACCTTGATCGAGCTCACGTCGACCACCTTGTAGTGCAGGAAGCCGGCGAGCTTCGGCATGTACTTCTGCAGGAAGCGCTTGTCCTGTCCGATCGAGTTGCCGCAGAGCGGCGCGGTGTGCGCGTAGCAGTACCTTTTCACGAACGCGAGTGTCAGCCGCTCGGCCTCGGCGAGCGGGATTCCTTCGCCGCGCACGCGCTCGACGAGGCCGCTCTGACCGTGCGTGCGGCGGTTCCAGGCGTTCATCCCCTTCAGCTTCGCCTCGCTCTGCTTGATCGCGATCACCGGGCCGCGGTCGACGATCTCCAGCTCGTAATTCGTGATGATCGTCGCGATCTCGAGCAGCACGTCGTGAGTGGGGTCGAGCCCGGTCATCTCGCAGTCGATCCAGACGAGGTGTTTTCTGCTGCGCTTGGTGGTGGCCATCGTGCCGCGCATTATATGTTTCGAACGCGTTCAAAAATTCGCTTGACAGCTCTCGCCGTAGGACTGATATTAGTTTTGAACACGTTCAGAAAACGAGGCAAGACCATGAAGATCGTCATTCCGGGAGGCACGGGACACATCGGGACGCTGCTGGCGGAGTCGTTCCATCGCGGCGGCGACGAGGTGGTGGTGCTGAGCCGCAATCCGCGGCTGGCGCCGTGGAAGATGGTGAAGTGGGACGGGCGGGCGGTGGGGATGTGGGCGGAGCAGTTCGACGGCGCCGACGCGGTGATCAATCTCGCCGGCCGCAGCGTCGACTGCCGGTACACCGAGGAGAACAAGAAGCAGATTCTCGAGTCGCGTGTGTTCTCCACGCGCGAGGTCGGACGCGTGATTGCGAAAGTCCGCCGGCCGCCGAAGGTGTGGCTGCAGATGAGCACCGCCACGATCTACGCCCATCGCTTCGACGCGCCGAACGACGAGCGCACCGGCATCATCGGCGGCATCGAGCCGGACGCGCCGCCGGAGTGGCGGTTCAGCATCGAGGTGGCCCAGGCCTGGGAGCGGGAGATGGATCTGACGATCTGCCCCGCCACGCGCAAGGTGAAGCTGCGCACGGCCGTGGTGATGATTCCCGATCACGGCGGCGCGTTTCACGCGCTCCTCCGCCACGTCCGCCTCGGCTTCGGCCGCTTCGGCGACGGCAAGCAGTACATGTCCTGGATCCACGCCGACGACTTCGTGCGCGCGATCCGCTATTTGATCGCGCATCGCGAAATTGCCGGCGCGGTCAACCTCGCGTCTCC
>DATFHJ010000377.1:0-16205 GCA_035248585.1 Thermoanaerobaculia bacterium | reverse complement strand
CGGGACATCGACATCCACGCGGTAGGTCGCCGGGACGGTTTCCATGACATGCACAACTTCATGTGCACCGCGGGGGAGATCCAGCTCGCGTGTCTCGGCAGGGGAGATGTCGAAACGGCGCAGGCCGCGGTCGGCCGAGCCGCGCTCGGAAGGCTGGAGCACCGAGCCGCTGGGCGTGGTCACGCGCGCGCGGACCGGGCGGGCGTCGGCGGAGATCGTCCAGATGATCATGCCGCTGCCGCCGGCCGCGGGCACGTCCACGGACGCGCTGCGGGAGACGGCTTTGACGAACATGCGGGAGACGCTCGCCGGCGCGTGCGCGGCCGGAGCCTCGTACGCCGAGCCGGCCCCGAAGCGGCCGGCCTGGTCGGCGGCGAACGTGAGCGGAGCGATGAAAAGCGAAGCGATCAGCAGTGTCTTCATGATCAAAAGTCCGTGGCGAGCGCGTCGCCGATCTTGCGGAAGTCGTTGCGGCGGTTGTGATGGTGGTTGGCCAGGGTGGTGAACCAGACGATCCCCACCGCCTGCGCGCTGTACTGCGAGACCATGCCGTCGTCCTCGCCCGGCATCCCCGCCACCCCCGACAGCGTCGCCAGCCCGGTGTCCTCGGGGTGGATGAAGTCGTTCCAGAGGCCGTAGCCGGCGATGTTGTAGATCGTCTTCGGCAGCGCCGGCCGTCCCGATGTGCCCTTGAGGTAGTACTGGTTGTAGTAGTTCATCGAGGTGGTCGTGCAGTTGCGCGTGGAGTCGTTGTTCTGGCCGACCAGGTCGACCATCCAGCCGGTGAGCCACGATCCCGACAGCGTCCCGGCCAGGTTCGCCGCCTCCGAGCCCTTGTTCGGCGGGGCGATGGAGTTGACCCAGCGGATCCGGTTGATGATCGGCTGGTAGCGCGAGTCGTAGGTCGGGTTCGAGAGGATCCAGCGGATGACCACGCCGCCGAACGAATGCGTCTCGACCACGATGTCGTCGATCGCGTTCGCATTCATCCAGTTATAGATCTGCCCGGCCACCACGCCGCCCGCCACCCACATGTACTGCGTGCCGTCGTACGAGCAGATCAGGTAGGGGATGGTGAAGCCCTTGGTCGTGGCGCGGATCATGTCCTCGCCCCAGTACGCGCGCGCCACCGAGGGATTGGCCAGGTCGGTGCCGCCCTTGCCGTGAATGAAGACCACGCCCGTTTTCGCCTGCGCCGCGGCGGCGCAAAGAAGGACTGCCAGAATGATGAGAATGACTCGTTTCATGCCCTGCCTCCGAGGGGGCGGGACACTTCAACGGAAATGCCGAACGTATTTTCAGTGAGTTACGTTGAATGAGGGTTCATTCTTGAGCCGAAAGGGATGCGAAGGGCGGGTCAAAAGCAGGCTGCGGGGTTCGAAATTGATCCTTGAAACGGCCGCCTCATCAGCCGCCGGGACGGCGGCGTTCCAAATCGCGATGACGGGGTGCAATTCCCACACGCCCTGCACCATGTTCGGACGATTCGCGTCGCGGATCCCGCGGCCTCCGGGCGAAAGGCAGTCCTTCCGCCGCGCGTGCGTGTCGTCGAAAAACAGAAATCCGATCACTTCGATGCGAGGTGGGCTCCGGAAGATATGCGTTCGGCCGGCCTTCGGATCTTCGTTCGTCACGAGCTGCCAGATCGCGTTTCGCGCCTGCCGATACGCTTCTCCCGGCGCGACTTCGGCGATGATGTGCTTGCTCGCGCGCCAGTCGGCTGAATCCGAGAGCTGCAGGTGGAAATCCTGATCCTGGAACGGTCCAAGACGCTCGAAGCGGACCGCCATTAGAAATCCCTGCAGCGTCACGACGCGCTGCTCGACATCCAACGCCTAGTCATCAGGAATCTCGTCGGGCAGCCGCGGCTGCAGTTCGCAGCCCATTGCCAGGATCGAGCTCACCGTCGCCGGCTGCGCGTGCGATCCGACCGGCTGATACTGCGCGGCGAGAGCGGGCGGGCGGAGCTTGACGAGCTTGCGGGGTGGCCGCGAAATCGGAGCGACTCGTCATCGGGCGCCACCGAAGGGCAGGCGCACAGAAAGCCGAGGAGCGAGAGCGCGAGTCCGAGCCGCTTCAAGCGGCTACAATAAAGCGGCGTCAGCGTCATCCCCGAAAAAATCATCGAGTGCAAGGAGGGTGTCTCATGCCCCGACGTCTCCTCGTTCTCTCGCTTCTCGTCCTCTCTCTCATGGGGGCCTCGCTGTCCGCGGAGCCGTGGCAGTTCATCGGTCCGCGCGATTTCGGGGCGCGCGTGATCTCGCTGGCCGTCGATCCGAAGAATCCGTATCACCTTTACGCCGGCTCCGCGAGCGGCGGGCTGTGGGAGCGGAAAGACGCGAAAGATCCGAGCGGGCAGTGGCGCTACGTGAACACCGGCTTCCCGGTCCTCGGCGTCGGTGCGATCGCGATCCATCCGAACGACCCGAACATCCTCTACATCGGCACGGGCGAGGTGTACGGCGTTCGCCAGACGGAGTCGCGCGGCTTCGACACGCAGCCGAGCCGAGGAAATTATGGGATCGGGATTCTCCGCAGCACGGATGGCGGTACGACGTGGAAGAAGAGCCTCGACTGGAAACCGTCCGATCGCAGGGGAGTGAAGGACCTGGAGATCGTGCCGGACGCGGACGATCCTGCGAAATTCACCGTCTGGGCCGCGACGACGGACGGTGTCTACAAGCTCGACTCGACGAGCCAGACCTGGACTCAGTCGCTGAACGTCCTCGCCACGACGAGCCTCACCGTGCACCCGCGGCGCCGCGACGAAGTGGTCGCGGTCTGCGGGAACTTCTCCAGCGCCGGCAACGGCATCTACAAAACGAAGGATGGCGGCAAGACGTGGAAAAAGATCGCCAGCGGTGTGCCGGCCACCTTCGCGGGGAAGGGCGAGCTCGCGCGCTCCCCGTCGCGCCCCGACACGCTCTACGCGACGCTCGGCAATCTCACGAATCTCTGGTACTCGAGCGCGGGTGTGAAACACGACGCGAGCGGCAACCCGGTCGCCGGCGTCGACCCGAACAACCTCTATAAATGCATGTTCACGCCGGAGGTCTTCACTCCCATCACCTCGGGGTGGACGCTGCGCTCGACCGACGGCGGCGAGACCTGGAAGACGCAGCTCACGGAGCAGGACAGCTCGAACACGCAGGGCTGGTACGCGCGTACGCTCACCGTCGACGCCACCGACGCCTCGAGTCTCTTCATCGGCTACATGAGCCCGTACCGCTCATTCGACGCCGGACGCACGCAGATCAGCGGCTGGGCGCCCGCGCGGTTCGTCATGCAGGCCGTCTACGATCAGGCCAATCCGTCGCTGATCTTCGTCGACTTTCACGACATCGTCATCGCGCCGACGAATCCCGACGTCATTTACTACGCCTGCGATCAAGGTGTGTACCGCTCGTTGGATCGAGGACTCTCGGCGAAGCGGATGAACGAAGGCCTCGATCTCATGCAGTTCTACCGCGGCTCGGCGATGTCGCAGAGCGATCCGAATTTCATGGCCGGCAACCCGCAGGACTACGGCCCCGGCTTCATGCACTACCTCGGCGGCGGCAAGTGGCAGATCGAGGTCGGCTACGGCTACGAAGTCGGCTACGCCGCGCTCGACGACACGAACGGCATTCTCTTCCTCGGCCATCACACCAACTCCACGCTCAGCCGCTGGCAGCGCGGCATCGCCGACCCGAAGAACCAGCCCGACCCGCAGTACACGAGCTGCTACATCCCCGACGTCGATCCGTTCGAGCGCAGCAAGAACTGCCTCGATAACAGCTCCTACAACTCGCCGATCGTCGTCGCGCCGTCGAATCCGAACGTGCTCTACGCCGCGCGCGACGTGCTGTACAAGTCGGTCAAGATCGACGAGCACACCTACGCGTCCGACGATGGACTGGGCTGCACGAACAACTTCGCGCCGGGCGTCACGTGGGCACCGACGAACGACGGCACAGGACTCGACGGCAATCCGATCTTCACCGTCACGGTCTCGCGCACGGACGAGAACAAGTTGCTCGTCGGCACCGCGCCTCGCTACAAACGCATGCACGTCTTCGCCAGCGCCGACGGCGGCCGCACCTATCGCGACCTGACGTACAACCTTCCGGACGCGTACCCGCTGTCGATCACGTTCGATCCGAAGAACGAGAACGTCGTCTACGTCACGCTCGGCGGCTACGGGATGCCGAAAGTGTGGCGGCTCGACCTGAGCGCGCCCGAGCCGCGCGCGTGGCAGGATCGCGGCGCCGGCCTGCCGGACGTCTGGGCGTCGGGACTGGTCGTCGATCCGAAGAACACGAGCCGCCTCTATGTCGCCACCGACTACGGCGTCTTCCGGTCCGCGGACGGCGGCGCGACCTGGGCGCCGTGGAGCGAAGGGCTCTATCCCGCGGTGATGAGCGTGGAACTGCAGCTGTTCGAGAAATACCGGCTGCTACGGCTCTTCACGCACGGGAACGGGGTGTGGGAGCGGGCGTTGGATTAGCAGGCGACTAGAGCCGATCCGTGAGAATCGTCTTGGCGATCGTCGCCAGCTGCATGTTGCTCGTCCCCTCGTAGATCTGTCCGACCTTCGAGTCGCGCCAGAACTTCTCGACCGGGTACTCCTTTGTGTAGCCGTTGCCGCCGTAGAGCTGCACGGCCAGCGACGTCACTTTCTCCGCGACCTGCGAGGAGAAGAGCTTGGCCATGGCCGCTTCGCGCAGGAACGGCCTGCCGGCGTCTTTGAGGCGCGCGGCGTTGTAGACCATCAGCCGCGCGGCCTCGAGGTCGGTCGCGGCCTGGGCGATCTGGAACTGCACGCCCTGGAAGTCGGCGATGCGCGTGTTGAACTGGCGCCGCTCCTTCGTGTACGCGATCGCGTACTCGAGCGCGCCGCGGGCGACGCCGATCATCTGCGCGCCGATGCCGATCCGGCCTTCGTTCAGCGTCTCGATGGCGATCTTGTACCCCTTGCCGACCTCGCCGAGGACGTTCTCCTTCGGGACGCGGCAGTCTTCGAGGATCAGCTCGCAGGTGGAGGAGGCGCGGATCCCGAGCTTGTCCTCCTTCTTGCCGACCTGGAATCCGGGGAAATCGCGCTCGATCAGGAACCCCGTGATGCCTTTGTACCCGGCATCGGGATTGACGTTGGCGAAGACGATGAAGATCTCCGCCTCGGCGGCGTTCGTGATCCACAGCTTCTGCCCGTTGAGCACCCAGTGATCGCCCTTGTCCTCGGCGCGGCAGGCGAGGCCGAAGGCGTCCGAGCCCGATCCCGCCTCGGAGAGCGCATACGCGCCGACCTTTTCCGTCGCCAGGAGCGAGAGGTACTTCGACTTCTGATCGTCATTGCCCCAGCGCAGGATGGCGTTGTTGACGAGCGTGTTCTGCACGTCGACCAAGACGCCGCACGAGGCGTCGACATGCGAGAGCTCCTCGACCACCAGCACGGCGTTGAAAAACGACGAGCCCGCGCCGTTCCACTGCTCCGGCACTTCGATGCCCATGATCCCGAGCTCGAAAAAGGCCTTGATCAGCTCCTTCGACATCGCCGCGTCATGATCCATCTGCGTCACCAGCGGCCGGATCTTCTCGATCGCGAAGTCGCGAACGCTCTCCTGGAACATCTGTTCTTCTTCGGAAAGCACGGTCAGCGGAGCAGCGGCGGCGGATTCGAGAGTCTCGGTGGTCATGGCGGGCGAATCATATCTGATGGACGGCGGTTATCATCGTCGTCCCACGCATGCCCCGGTGGCGGAATGGCAGACGCTGCGGACTTAAAATCCGCTGCCCCGAAGGGGGCGTGCCGGTTCGAGTCCGGCCCGGGGCACCACGTTGAAGACATGCACAAGATTCGTTACAGTGTCGATTTACGGATCATGTGCGCGTCGGCGAAAGCGCGTGGGAGTGACGCGCTTCGGAAGCACACGCGCTGCAATCGTTGATTAACGGCTTGGGAGTGGCGGATGGGAACTTGCTCGTATTGTGGCTCGCCGTTTCCGCGGACGCGGAAGACCCGGAAGTACTGCACCAATCGCTGTAAGACCAATGCCTGCCTCGACAAGAAACCGCGCCTCCGCGCGGCCGAAGTCGAAGCGCTGTACGCGCTCCTGCACGATGAACATCCCACCGTTGATTCGCTTCGCGAGCGCCTGCGCGCGATCCTCGCGCCGGAGTTGCCGCCGATTCCGCTGGTGAGCGTGCCGCGGTTGGATTAGGTTCCAAGGTGGAGGACAGGCACTCCTGCCTGTCCTGAGCGAAGCGAATCAACCGGGACAGGCAGGAGTGCCTGTCCTCCACTGGAGTTACGCCTTGCGCAGCGGCATCGTCTCGCGTGTCGGGCCGAACAACGACGCCGGGTGTCCGCCCGCCTGCCGGCACATCATCGACAGTTGCCCGCGATGATGGACGTTGTGCAGCAGCATGAACTCCCACAGGAGGTGGCGAATGGCCCACGGATCGCCGGTGAAAAACGTCACCTTCCGGTCGAGATCCGCGTCGCTGAGGTTGCGGACGCGTGCCACGGCATCGCCGTGAATCCGCTCGAAGCCCGGCTTCAACTCCGCGATCGTCCGCGGGCGCTCGAGTCCCGGCGGCCGCGTGCCCTGGGCGAAGCCGCCCTGTTCGATCCCGAACGATCCGTACGCCTCGGCTTCCGCGAGATGCCACGCCAGCTCCCCGATGGAACGGCCGTCGGGATCGGGGCGGAAGTCGTATGAGTCTTCGGGCAGGCTCTCCAGAAGCGCGAGCGTCTTCGCGGCGTCGCGCTCCCACACTTCCAGGAAACGCTCGAGTTCGTTTTTCATGGCGTCAATCTTATCGCGCTTGCGGATCGTCTCCCGTCATGACAAGGTAGGCCCCGATGCGCATCTCGCATCTCTCCGCCGAGGTCACACCGTTCGCGAAAAGCGGCGGCCTCGGGGATGTCGTCGGGGCGCTGCCGGTGGCGCAGGCGGCGCTTGGCCACGACGTCGCGGTGTGGATGCCGCTGTATCGCGAGGTGCGGGAAGCGCTGCGCAAGCGCGGCCTGGAACCGGAAGTCGCGTGCGAGCCGTTCCACGTCGGAGCGCAGCAGGTCGGCATCCTCCGCACGAGGCTTCCCGACAGCGAAGTCCCGCTGTTCCTGATCGGCGCGGACGAGTACTTCGACCGCAAGCAGCTCTACAGCACGGCGCCGGGCGGCGAGGACGACGGCATCGTGCGCTACGCCCTTTTCGTCCGGGCCTCGCTGGCGGCCATGGATCGCCTCGGTCTCGGTCCCGACATCCTCCACGCGCATGACTGGCACGCCGCGCTCGCGCCCATGGCCATCGCGTGGGATCGTCCCCGCCGTCGGATCTTCGACGGCACGGCGACGCTGCTGACCATTCACAATCTGGCCTACCAGGGTGTCTACTCGCGCCGTCTCTTTCCCGTGCTCGGCCTGCCCCACGACGCCCTGCCCGGGGTGGACTGGAACGGCGCGGTGAATCTGATGAAGGGTGGCCTCGTGGCGGCGGACGCCATTACGGCGGTCTCGCCGACGTTCGCGCGCGAGATCATGACTCCCGGCGGCGCGTTCGGCCTCGATCCCGTGCTGCGCACGCGGAGCGGCGACCTCCTCGGCATCGTCAACGGCATCGATCCGCTGGTCTGGAACCCGGCCGTCGACCGCAAGATCGCCGTAAACTACGACGCCTCGACGATCGAGAAGAAGCTCGAGAACCGCCGCGCGCTGCTCGAATCGTGCGGCATGAGCGCCGAGGAGGGAGGGTTCGTGGTCGGCCTGATCGGCCGCCTCACGCACCAGAAGGGCTTCGATCTCCTCTTCCCGGTCCTCGGCGAGTTGATCAGCGCGGGCATCCGCTTCGTGATGCTCGGATCGGGCGAACCGGATCTCGAGCGGCAGATGCATCGCTATTCGGGAGCATCAGGCGGGCGGTTCTGGGGCTTCGTCGGATTTCAGGATGATCTCGCGCATCGCATCGAAGCCGGCGCGGACGCCTTCCTGATGCCTTCGCGCTTCGAGCCGTGCGGCCTCAATCAACTCTATTCACTGGCTTACGGAACGCCGCCCATCGTGAGACGGGTAGGCGGACTCGCCGACACCGTCATTCCCTATGACGGCGCGAACGGCGGCAGCGCGACGGGATTCGCGTTCGATGCCGCGACACCGCAGGCATTGCGCGACACCGTGTTGTGGGCCCAGCGCTGCTATCACGACCCGGAGCTCTGGACGCGGCTCGCCCTCAACGGAATGCGCCAGGACTTCTCGTGGAAGCACTCGGCCGAGCTGTACGTGGATGTGTATCGCGCGGTGCGGCGGCACAAGGGGCTGGAGTGACGTAGTCACGGTGGTCGCTGGCCGCGTCTGTTAGACTTCGGCGTTCCCTAAATTTGTGTGATTCAACGATCGTGGGAGAGACCCGGCGCACTGCCCGCCGGTGAGCTGCCATCGATCGTTTACCAGGATCTCGTTTTCGCCGAGGAAATTGGCCGCTTCGGTCACTCCCACGCAGACGGAGAGGACGTCCAAGGCGGCAAAGGGAGAGGGTGATGACCAAACCCGCCATGAACCCCTGCCCATCCAACGAAACGCTCAGGGCTTTCAGGGATGGCCGGGTGGATGTCACTGCACAGCAACGGGTGAGCGAACACATGGCCGAATGCGCAGCATGCCGCGACGTGGTCCTTGCCGCCAGCGAGTCTACGGCAGCACACGGACTCACACGGGTGCGGACCTTTCCGACGCGGATGATATTCGTCGCCGCACCGCTGGCCGCCGTCGCAGTGTTGTCCGTTGCAGTCGGACTCACGCTCGTAGAGACATGGAACCGCCATCGCACGATGGGCGATCTCGTCGATGCGAGTTACGAGCTTCCCACGCGTCCTGTCGAGGGCCGTCTGACCGGCGGATTTGCGCACAAAGTGCACAGAATCGTGCGCGGCGGCGGTGGAGACGAGCACTCGTCGGCGAACAATGCTCTCCGCGACATACAGCTCGAACTATCCCGGCAAAACCAGCACGATCGCACGGTCGAGACGCTCCACGCACTGGCGAAAGCACGCCTGTACGAACGGAAGATTGACGTTGCGATCGATTTGCTGCGCACGGCGCTCCGGAAAGAGACGAACGAAGACGACATCGTGGTCGCAACCCGGAAGTCCGACGACGCGGCGCTGCTGACCGACTTCTCGGCCGCTCTCTCCGGCGACGACACCGACGACAGCCCGTCCCGCCGTTACGCCCTCGAGGGCGCAGAGCGCGCGTGGGCGCTGAAGCAAACGCCGGAGACCGCATGGAACCGCGCGTTGGCCATGGAGCGAATGGAGCAGCAGAGAGCGGCGATCGGCGCGTGGAATGACTATCTGAGACTCGATCCGAGCTCTCCCTGGGCTGTGGAAGCGAGGATGCGGCTCAAAGGTCTGCAGGCGTCGTCGCCGTCCGATTCGTGGAGCGATGCGAAGCGTCGATTCGATCATGCATTGCGCACGGCTGATAACACAGCGTTGGCGGCGATCGCGCGCGAATTTCCGATGCAGGCCCGCGTGCGCGGTGAAGACGAGGAACTGTCGTGCTGGGCGAATGCAACCCTGTCCGGCAACGCTCCTGTCGCAACGCAATGTCTTGCCACCGCGAAAATGATTGGAGAGGCACTCCGCGCGAATGCAGGGGAGTGTCTCCTCCTCGATACGGTCGGGTTCATCGAGCACAGCGCAGGCACCACGCTCCTCGCGCAGGCGCATTCACGCTACGCGCTGGGTCGAAGCGCCTACAAAGCCACGCGGTTTCAGGAGGCAGGGCCTCATTTTGAGGAAGCGCAACGGCTGTTTGCGGCGTCGCGTTCTCCGTTCGGCGTCATGGCCCGGCTCTACGGAGCGAACGTCCGTTATTACACCCAGGACTACGCCGGTGCGCTGGGCGACATCCGGCAGTTGCTGGCTTCGTACCCCGATCGAACGCGCTATCAATCGGCATACGGTCTGGCCTGTTGGTTGAGCGGCTCGGTGCGGACATCTCTCGGCCGTCTCTCCGAGGCCAGGGAAGACTACGAAACTGCGATGGGGGTCTTCTCCGGGACGCGCGAAGCCGATCTTTCGACGTCCATGGGCGAGATGTTGGCCAATGTGTACGATCTGGCCGGGAATCGCGACGACGCCTGGCGCGTGCGCAGGGAGTCGTTGCGGCAGCTGGACCGTCTCCGCGGTGACGCATCGCGCGCTGCACAGAGCCTCGGCAGTGCCGCGCGCGCAGCGACGCGTGAAGGATTGATCGCAACCGCGCGCTTTTTCAACGATCAATCGATCGTGTCTACGTCCAATCCCGTGCTGAAAGCGGAGGCCTATGGACGCAGCGTCGTACTCAGCCTCGACGACGGAGATACCGGCGGTGCCGCGCGATACGCTGCCCTTGCCGCGCGTACCGCGCAGGAAATCACCGACTTGACCCTCCGCGCTTTCATCACGAGCGCTCCGGAATTCGTCCGTGGCCGCTGCGCGGCGATCGCGCACGCGCAGTGTGCCGAGGCCATTCGGGAGGCGATCCGCAGGAATGGCGAACATGAAAAGTTACGCGCCGTCGAGTTGCAACTCCTGCTCAGTCGAGAGCTGCTGCAGACAGGCGACATTGCCCATGCGACCGCGGCCCTCGACGAGGCCATTCGAGTCATCGACGAGCAGCAGAGGGCGATGACGAATCCGCAATGGTCCGACGCCTTGCTCGACGAGCGCCGCGGCGTCTATCGCGCGCTCACATCCGTGCTGGCCGGCGCCGGACGCACCGACGAGGCCTTGCTGCAGGCGGAGCGGTGCCGTGCGCGCAGCGTGTCCGCTGCATTCGGCACCGCCGTCGATGTGAAGTCGACCGCGGATCTCGCACGTCTGCAAGCCGCCATCCCGGCAAATACGAGCGTCGTGTTCTACGTGCTGACGGACGAGCAGCTCTTGACGTGGGTGCTCAGCTCCGCGCGCTCCCGGTTGTTTGCGGTGCCCACTCCGCCTGACGCGGCAGAGACGCTCCTCCGTCTCGAGACGAGCAGGACAAATGACGAATTCGTCTCCGCGGTCCAAAGGGCGAGTGCATGGCTCGTCGACCCTTGGATTTCGTCGCTGCCGGCATCCAGCGACGCGGTCGTGTTCATTCCCGATGATCGCCTGGCGAATGTTCCGTTCACCGCGTTGCGCAGCGGGGAAAAATGGCTCATCGATCGCTTGACTTTGTCGACCGCACCGAGTCTGGCGATGTACGCCGCCTGCGTTCAGCGCGATCGGCAGCTTCGCCGCGCCGGAGGGAATCTGCTGGTCGTCGCGGCGCCGAGCGCGCGGCCGGAACTGCATCTCGAGTTTCTTCCGAACGCGATGCGCGAGCTGGCCGGGTTTCGCGGGCGGTCCGACGTCACGATTCTCGAGAATCAATCCGCGAGCCGGAGCGGCTTTCTCGAGGCCGCTTCGCGCGCGTCGCGCATTCATTTCAGCACCCACGGAATCGTCAATCAGATGCGGCCTTCGTTTTCGGCGCTCGTGCTGCAGCGCGGCGCGGATGACGACGGGTTGCTGTACGTCCATGAGATCGCAAAACTCCGGCTCCCGCACACGCGCATGGTCATGATCGCGGCGTGCGGTGCGTCGCGGGCCGGACGTTCCGGTCGCGAGGGGACGGCGACGATTGGACGGGCGTTCATGGCTGCCGGCGTACCGGTGGTCATCAGTAGCACACGCGATCTCGATGACGCGATTACCGCGGTGATCGTCGAATCGTTCTATCGCCGTGTCGACGCGGGGGCGGATCCCGCTACCGCGCTCCGAGAGACACAGCTTTCCCTGAAAGGCAGAGTCGCCCCCGTCGACTGGGCGTCGCTGCAGGTCATGGGAGGCATTGCAGAGAAGGAGAGAGGAAAATGGCTGGCGAATTAGAGGTCTCGTTTCGCGGCATGTTCACGCTCGTTCTGCCCGATTCGCACGACCATGCCCGCGTTCTGATGCCCAGAAACGATTTGCCGCGCATCGCCCGCGGCAACGAGCGGTACACCATTCCGCCGTATGAAACGTATGTGGCGATCCCGATGGCGGCGAACCCGGCGCCGGAGCCCGATTTGATTCTGTCGTTGCCCATCGGTCATCCGCAGGTGTTCGATCCCTCGAAGCCGCGCCGGACGAAGGCGCCGCTCGAGAAAGTAACGAAAGTGTGGCGTCGCAACGAACTGGTCGCGGAGCCGAAGAAAATCCCGTTCGCGATCTACATGGCCACCGGCTACGAGATCATCCTCAAGGCATTTGCGAAGAACGGCAAGCCGCTGGACTACGACAACACGCCGATCCATCCTGCGACCGACCTCAAGCCCGGGCAGACATCGCTGCAATGGCTGTCGCCATTGACGAAGATCGGATCGGACGGAGTCGAGAAAGACATTGATCGGGAAAAGCTCCGCACGACCGGGGCGCCCCCGCCTGCCGCTGCGGCGTTTGCCGACCTGCTGTCGGGCCACCTGCGTCCGTCAGGGCTCGTGCCGTCGCACTCCTGGCGATTTCTTCAAGCGCGCAACACCGTTCCGCGTGCGATTGCAACGGAGGTGGTCGCCTCGACCTCGGTCGAGGGCGGCACGTCGCAAATCACGCTTCGTTCCCTCGAAAACCAGAGCGAAGACCGCATCATCACGTTCGAAGCAAACGGCCCGACGGTGGTCATCGTCGGCTGCGAGCCGCTGGACGACATCCTCGGAACCGCATCCGTCCAGAGTTGTGCCGAGCCCCTCTACGACTACGAGTTGCACTATCTGCTGCTTGGCGACGAGGTCCCGCCGCCGGCCATGCGCGGAGTTCCGGTTTGCTCGGCCGGGAATGATGATCACCGGTCACCGCCGGGAGCGCTGTGTGGTCCTCCCGCCGTCTTTCCCAAGAATGGAGGTTGACATGACGCGATATGCCTTGCACATCGGAATCAACTATGCGAATCCGCATGACTTTGCGGATGCACAACTCGACGGGGCCGTTCACGATGCCCTGACATTAAACGCATTCACCAACGCGCTGGACTTCGAGGCAGGATCCAAGCAGTTCGCACCGTCGGGCGCTCTCACGGATGTCGACGAAAACGGCCAGCTGACGCCGATCAGGCCGACCGCGGAGCACATCTTTGACGCCATGACTGAAGCCGCCGGAAGGCTTACGGCTGACGACCTGCTGTTCGTCAGCTTCAGCGGGCTCGGACCGCCGCCTGATTTCGCGAATCCAAACGCTGTCGCGACGCGCGGGTTGCTTTGCTTCGACCGTCTCGTCCTCCGGTTCGATGACATCGTGGCGGCACTGAGCCAGGCGCCTGGTGGAAAGATCGTGCTCGTCTGCGCGTGCTGCTTCATCGGTCCGCGAAATACGGAAGGATTCCGGAGAACGGCGCGAACGCTGCCGGCACGTGCGGTGCAGATGGCGAGTGCGCGAAAGGACTCACCGACATTCGCCGACACCGCCGCCAAATTCGACGGGCTCGAGAAGAAGCGCAAAGCAGCGGCATCATCCTCGGACTCGGGTCCGATCATTCTTCACATCGCCGCCTGCGCACTCAACGAGGTCATCGACGACGGTACGCGCACGTCGAACTCTCCGTTCGTCGGCGAACTGATCAAACAGTTAGGCGTGTCGACGTCGCGCTCGTTCGTGGAATTCATCGAAGCGCTGCGTAGCGGGCTGGATCCCAAACCGCAATTCGAGTTCTACCTGAGAGGTCAGCAGATTCAACCCGGTCCGTCGGGCCTGCTCGCTGCCGCCGAGGCGCAATTCGACGACGATATCCTCAAGGAACCTGCCGATGATTTCGCGGGCGCTTCGGTTTCGCAGCGAAAGCGATAGTCCATCCTCTTCTCTTCCCCAAAAACAAAAAGGGCGCCGTTGCCGGCGCCCTTCCGGGGTGGGAACGCTACGAGGTCGTAGCCCCCTCAGATGTATTGGAACAATCCATGCGAATTTATTGCCTCCTCCCCCAAGTATTTCCGGCGGACCCGCAACAAGCTTCACGCCACATGCCGTGACCCAACCGCGCCGGCGTTACGGACCGGATCGACCGCTCCTACTCGCCCCGGGGTGGTAGGGAGGAGCGGGAACTCGATTTCTGGTTCAAACTTCAATGATCATGCGGCCGTTTGCCGCACTCGCACGTACTCCTCAAAAGAACAGCATCCGCCGGGTTTCCATTGCAACCCGCCGGCCGCCCTCTCCTTCCGTGCATGATTAATAGAATACGATTTTTGATCGAAATGGCAACGAAAAATTCGCACAAAACCTTGTGCTACACTGTTTGGCCCCGGAGCCTTTTTCCTATGAAACGTCTGCTCGCCGTCACGGGTGTCTGTGTGCTGTTCTCCACCGGCCTCAGCGCTGCCGTCGTCAGCGGCAAAGTGATGTTCCTGACGAAGCGCGGCCAAAAGCCCATCGTCAACGAAACGCTCGTCTGGCTCGAGCCCACCGGCCGCGCTCCGAAACGTCCCGCGGCCGCGTTCACGATGACCACGCGCAGCAAGACCTTCCTCCCGCATGTGCTCGCCGTGCCGGCGGGCTCGAGCGTCGCCTTCCCGAACGAAGACCCCATCGCCCACAACCTCTTCTCCCTCACGCCCGGCAACACGTTCGACCTCGGTCTCTACCGCCGCGGCGCGGGAAAGAATCACAAGTTCGACACGCCCGGCGTCGTCAACGTCTACTGCAACGTCCATCCGAACATGTCGGCGGTCGTGCACGTGATGACCACCCCGTACTACGGATTCACCGACGCCAACGGCAACTACTCCTTCGACATCCCGCCCGGCAAATATCGCGTGACCGCCTGGAACGAGCAGGGAGGCAGCGCCGTCTCCGACGTCGAGATCAAGAACGACGGCTCGGTGGCCGGCGCGACCCTGCTCACGATCGACGGCCGGAACTTCCGCGCCGTGCAGCACACGAACAAATTCGGCCAGGCGTACCGGACGCCGAAGGAGTATTAGTGACGGCTCAGTCCCTCGACCGCGTCACGCTCGCCGACACCGCTCCTGAGAAGAAAGAATACGCGGTCGAAAAGCCGCGCGTGCCGCTGGTCTGGAAGCTCTTCGGCCTCACCGCGCTCCTGATCGCGCTCGTCGTCGCCGTCGCCGTGGGAATCACCATCGAGCGCGCGAACCGCATCGCCAACGAGACCGTCCAGACGTCGATCAACGGCGCGGCGAAACTGTTCCGATCCTTCGAAGAGCAGCGTCTCGGCAGACTCGAAGGCGTCACCAGCGTGCTCGGCAGCGACCCGAACTTCGTCGCGTACATTCAGACGGCGCTGAATCCCGCGCCGGAAGTCACGCCGCCTGATGCCGCCGAGGCGCCGCCGCTTGCGGGCGTCGACTACAGCAGCATCAACGATCAGATTCTCGAACAGCGCGATCGCCTCAAGACCGACGTCATGCTGCTGCTCGACGACCAGGGCATCCTCGTCGCGCGCACCGACAAGCCGATGGTCGCCGCCGCGACGAAGGAAGACTTCTACGACAAGGTCCCGATGGTGAAGCGCGTCGTCGACGATCAGAACGTGCCCTACACCTCGGGCGTGCTGTCGCTGGAAGGGAAGCCGTATCACGCATCCGTCGCTCCGATTGCTTCGGGCGCGAACAAGGTCCGCATCGGCTACCTGATCGGCGGCTACGCGATCGACGACAAGTTCGCGAATCGCATCTCCGAGGCCACGAACGCCGGGGTCGTGTTCACGCCGAAGGGGAGCGGCGCGGAGACGGCGCGCTCGACGAACGCGCCGAGCGTGACGGCCGGGCAGGTGAGCGGCAAGAAGACCGACACCATCAGCGTCGACCAGAGCCGCTACATCTTCACCAGCGAGCCGCTGCTCTCCGGCAACGACATCGTCGGTACCGCGATCTTCCTCCGCTCGCTCGACCGCGAGCTCGCGCCGTTCAAGGAAATCGAGAAAACGCTCCTCATCGGCGGCGGCGCGGCGCTGCTGCTCGCGTTCCTCATGTCATGGCTGATCGCGAAACGCGTCACGCGTCCCATCGAGCAGCTCGCCGGAATCGCCCAGGCCGTGACCGCGGGCGATTACAGCGTGAGCCCCGACGTGAACCGCAACGACGAAGTCGGGATTCTCGGCCGCTCGTTCGGCAAGATGATCAACTCCCTGCGCGACAAGGCGGAGCTCGAAGAGCTTTACGCGCAGATGGCCAATCGCACGCAGGAGGTGCAGAGCCTCCCTGCGCGCACGTCGAAACCGGCGAAGCTCGAGG
>DATFHJ010000376.1:0-4113 GCA_035248585.1 Thermoanaerobaculia bacterium | reverse complement strand
AGATGCGGAGGTCTTTCTGACCCCTCACGAAGCACGGGAATGACACGGTCACGCAACTTCTCTTCCAAAAGAAAAGCTGAAATGATAGTACTCTCGTATCCGACGCCGCCGCTTCTTGCGATAGATTTCCGAACGTATTCCGAAGTGACAACTACGACAACGCGGTCACAGCGCACACCAGCTTCCATGAACTGGGTCAGGTCCTTGCCGGCGTGCAGATCGTACTCGTCGAACATCACGCTAAACGCTGAGTCAGCCTCAAGCGAGTTGGCAAACCGCGTCACCCAATCCACGTGCTTCTCGCTGTCACGCGAGTACGATAGAAAAACAGAAAGAGAAGGCGACAGCATGTGCGCACAGCGTAGGCAGTAAGAAGTGCGGCGTCAACGCGCGGCCTAACTCCACCGTGCGGCCGGGAACATGGGTGACAAATCAGACCGGGCACATAGGTTACACCTGGCGCCTCTCTTTTGCCCGCACGAGGGGCGATGTTTGGAGCGCTGATCGGTCGATTCCGCGGAGCGTCAATCCCTGATTCAAGTCGCGCGAGGCGGGCTGTCGACACGATGATGGATCTTCGATCACGTAGGTGATCAACTCACGACGCGCCGTGCTCTGTCGCGTATGTCGGTGGCATAGATCAGCCATAGAACTTCATCTCGCGTTCGTCGAAGCGCGCGAGCAGCACGGGGCCGTAGTAGAGCGACCAGACGCCGTCGTCGATCTCTTCGAGGCCGACGTGCTCACCACGGAGAGTCTTGCTGGTGAAGATTCGACCGTTCTTCCAGCGCATCATCCCGTTGTGCTCGATCTTTCGAGTCTCGAGATGGCCGGCGTATTCGAGCGGCGGGAGCGTGTTCGGATACGGAGGATCGGATACGGACGCGGCGACGGACGGTAGATCGTCGCCGGTCGCTTCTGACCGAGCGCCTCGTGCGGGCGCTCGTGGTTGTAGACGTGACGGAACTCGTCGAAGCGCTTCTGCTGGCGTTCCATCGTCTGCTCGGGCGGCCGCGCCGTTTCGGCTTTGAGCGTGCGATGCATGCGCTCGTGTGCGCCGTTCTGCTCGGGGTGGCCCGGCACGATCCGCTCGACTCCGATGCCGAGCCGGATCCACCACAGCGACAGCGTCGAAAGCCTTGCCAGTCCGGGAGATCCGAATGGGCTGCCGTTGTCCGACAGGATCGCCCGCGGTAGTCCGTACTCGCGGAAGATGCTCTCGAATGCCCGGCGCGTGTGCGGCCCTTCGTTCGATGGATACGCCTCGCAGGCGAGCAGGTATCGGCTCGCGTGATCGACCACTGTCAGCGGGTAACAGTAGCGGTGATCGCCAAGGAGAAACTGCCCTTGTAGTCCACCGTCATCAGGTCGTTCGGTTCAGCCGGCTCGCTGCGCACGCGCAGCGGATGTGCGGGCGGCGAGCGGCGCTCGCGCGGCTAGATCAGGTTCGCCCGGCGGAGGATGTCGCCGATCGTGCTCGGCGCAGGCCATTCGATGTCCGGGTGCAATTCAGCAAGCCGCGCGACGATCTTGCGCGATCCCATGTGCGGGAAGCGCCGGCGGAACTCGAGGATCTTCTCGGCGATCTCTCCGCTCGTTCGATGTGGAATGTGCAGCGGCGCACGTGATCGGTCGACGAGTCCCTTCACGCCGTCGACGTTGTGTCGCGCAAGCCATTTGTGCAGCTTCTGACGGCTCACGCCGAAGCGTTCGGCGAGCTCGCTGAGCGTGTACAAACCGGTGAGATAAGTCTCAATGAAACTGGTTCGCTCTTTCACAGGACCGGTTACCTCCCAAGGCATCACCCACCCTCCCTTCCAGAGGATCAGTGTCACCCATGTTCCCGGTCTGTTCTGTCACCTATGTGCCCGGTCTGTACCCACGCTGAAGCTGACAGCGCCTGGCTTCGGTCCGGGGCTGAAGCCCCTCGTGCAACAATAATTCGGATGGCGGCACGCCGCCTGCTACTTTCGCGCGCCGCTGTTCGCGGCGCGCACATCGCAACCAGCGCGCCGCGCGGCTTCGGCACGTGGGCCCCGCCGCTGCAGCTTAGCGTGAGGGACGTTAGGCCGGCAGCCGTCTTCGTAGCCGCACGTTTCCTCCGCCCACCCGTGTTTAGTCGGCCTGCACCGCCCCCGACCTTACTGCCGCGGTGCGGGCTCTCCCGGATTCGAACCGGCGCGGGCGCGCTCCAGCACGGCGATCCTCGCACGAAGGTTTTCAACGACGGCATCCTGCTCTTGAAGCGCTTTGACAAGGAGCGGGATGAGCGCCGCGTAGTTCACGGCTTTGAAGTCGACGGCCGGCACAATCGTCTTGCTGGCAGGATCGATCTTCGGAGGATGCACGCTCGCCTTGACCAGCGCGGGAAAGACCGCTTCGACTTCCGCGGCATCGAAGCCCGGCATTTCCTGGTCGCTCAGGTGCATGTCCGCGACTTCCGGACTCGAACTGTAGCGGAACGTAATCGGCGTCAGCCGCAATAACTTTGATCTCGCGCTCGCCATGACGCGAATGTTCTCTTTGTACCGCCTGTCCGACATAACGAACATCCCCGCCGCATAGACATCGCCGTTGAAGTAGCCGGCGAATCCGTTGCCGAGGGCGATGTCCCCGTAAACGCCATAGTTCTGGATCGTGGCGCTGCTCGCAGAGCCCCATACGCCTTTCCCATATAGACCGTCCATCGCGTCGCCGTGGACGCCCGTACTCGTCACTGCGGCGCTGGTGCCGATTCCGCGGAGACCGAACGTCTCGGACGGTGTGGCTCCCGACGTAAAATGGGCGCCTCCGACGCCCAGACCGCCGGTCTTGCCGCCCTCCAAATACGCTCCCGACCCGTTGAAGTGCTCGCCGCAAAACGTGGCCAATGCCGTTCCGGCCGGCGCGCTGGCGGAGAGGCTGGCCGGAGTGAGCGCCCCGCCGACCACCGTCACCTTCTCGGTAAAATACCCTTTGCCTTGGAAGTAGCCGGCGTAGGTGCCAGCGATGGCAATGTTGTCGACGCCAACCACGCCGGCCACGACGCCGGTCACCGGCATGTTGGCGATGCTTCCGTCGAGCTGCCCGGTCACGCCGCTGATCGCGTAGGGACCGCTTGCCTGCGACCCGAGCGGAATCGGGTTTACGACGTTCGCGTCGAAGAACCCGCCGCGCAGAACGGCGGATTTGTTCGGGAAGTTCGTCTGAAGGTAACTCGCCGTCACGGCGCCTTGCACGGCGGTGAGTCCGCCATGCGCGTACCATGAGTAATTAGCGCCGAGAAACACATCGCTCACGCCGTTCACCGTCGGCCCCGCGGCCACATTGCTCGCGTGAACGGCCGCCGATGGTCCGTAAAGAAGAACCCCAGGACTGACCGCAAATTGGATGTACTGCACCGCCGCACCCCAGGGCACGGTTCCGAGGATCGAGACGGAACCGGAGCGATTGATCGGATCGGGCGGATTGGCGTTCACCGGCAACCACTGTCCAAACACCGTCGACGCGCTGAATGCGGCAACAACCAGAAGCAAGGCTTTCATGACCGCCCTCCTACAAGAGGAGAGCTGACGCGCGCGGTTTTCCTACCCCTGACTTTGGAAGCATGCGGACTTCGCGCTACGTGCGATTGATCAAGCCGCATCCGATTACTTTATTGTGCATCGTGCGCGGCGAGGCGTGCCTGGTTCGCAAATCGAGATTTGCCGCTTGGACCGACGAGTTGTACGTCACCATTGCGGTTTTATCCTCTTTGCCAGAGCACAAGACGTCAGTCAGCCTAGCGATATTTTGCCTGCTCCTCTGCCAGAGTCGAAATCGCCACACCACCTGTGCGGCCTAACTAGTTGCTGAAGCTGACGCGCGGCCGTATGCTGGCCCGGCGCTGAAGCGCCTACCTGAACACCAGCCGCGCGGCGGCACGCTGGTTGCGGCGCCCGCTCGAAAGCGTCGCTGCGTTCGGCGCCAGCAACCATCGCGCCGCAGTTAAGGTGGCGCGGCATGGCCGCGCGCAGCTTAGCAACACGACGTTAGGCCGGCCGAAGGCTGGTCCTCGTGAATGCAAAGGCGAAGGAACGACGCGAGAGCTACGCTCGTAGTCGTTGAGCGTGGCAAGTTCGCGATAGCGTAATG
>DATFHJ010000375.1:0-2570 GCA_035248585.1 Thermoanaerobaculia bacterium | reverse complement strand
CGATCGGCCTCGACGCGATCTCCGCGTACGAGCACGAGTTGCTGCTCTACGCAACCGCGCGGTTGCAGGAGATCGAAGGGCTGCGGATCATCGGAACGGCGCGTGAAAAAGCCTCGGTGATCTCGTTCGTCCTGGAAGGCGTTCATCCGCACGACATCGGCACGATCCTCGATCAGGAAGGGATCGCCGTCCGCACCGGCCATCACTGCGCGCAGCCGCTGATGATGCGGTTTAATGTCCCGGCCACCGGGCGCGCGTCGTTCGGCTTGTACAACACGAAGGCCGAGGCGGACGTGCTCGCCGCGGGACTGCGAAAGGTGATCGAGGTGTTTCGCTAACGATGTTCATAAAGTTTATCCCTCGCGAAGACGAGGGATCTTCGGTGGCACCGCGGATGCGCGTGCCAGCGGCGCAACCGGCGCGATCTACGTGGCTGCACCGTAGATCCTCCGGCGCTACGCGCCGAAGGATAAAGTAAGAAAAACGATGTCCGATTTACGAGAGCTGTACCAGCAGGTCATCCTCGACCACAACAAGAATCCCCGCAACTTCCACGAGCTCGCGGATGCCACGCGCCGCGTGGAGGGCTACAACCCGCTCTGCGGCGATCACTACACGGTGTTCGTGCGTCTCAGCGGCGACACGATCGACGAGGTCAGTTTCACCGGCAACGGCTGCGCGATCTCGAAGGCGTCGGCGTCGGTGATGAGCTCGACGGTGAAGGGGAAGTCGACGGAAGAGGCCGGGCATTTGTTCGATACGTTTCATCGCCTGGTGACGGGCGATGCGAGCGGCCTCAGTGCGGCGGATTTAGGAAGGCTCGCGGCGTTCTCAGGCGTGAGCGAGTTTCCCGCGCGCGTGAAATGCGCAACCCTTGCATGGCATACGTTGAAGACTGCCATCGAGGGCAACGACGAGAAGGTGACGACAGAATGAGAGAAGAGGTGACATTCGCCCGCAACGCCGAAGCGATCATGATCCCGAGCGGCGAGAAAGTGCTCGTTCCGAAGGGGGCGCAGGCGACGATCACGCAGTCCCTCGGCGGGACGTTCACGCTGATCACCGACCGCGGCCTGATGGTGCGCGTGTCCGGTCAGGAAGTCGAAGCGATCGGCAAGACGCCCGTCGAAAGCGCGGAAGTGAAGCCGGAAGAGTTGACGCCCGACAAGCTCGAGGAGCTGGTCTGGGAAGCGCTGAAGACCTGCTATGACCCCGAGATCCCCGTCAATATCGTCGACCTCGGCCTGGTCTATCTCTGCGAGCTCGCCGAGGGCGACGTGAAGATCAAAATGACGCTCACCGCGCCCGGCTGCGGCATGGGTCCCGTGCTCGCGAGCGACGTGAAGAGCAAGCTCGAACAGCTTCCCGGCGTGAAGAACGCCGAGGTCGAAGTCGTGTTCGATCCCGTTTGGGATCGCAGCATGATGTCCGAGGCCGCGAAGCTGCAGCTTGGAATGATGTGGTGACGCGCGCGGACGCGTCGTAGAATGCGCCATCGTCTAAGCGGGAGAAGACATGGCGTTCTGCGCGTATTGCGGCACCCAGCTGGCTGAAGTCTCGTATGCGCCCTGCCCGAATTGCGGGAACCCGTCGAACGGCGCGCCGCAGGGCACGGTGGCGCCGGCCGCCGCTCCTGCGAAGGGTGGCTCGAAGACGGCCGTGATCGTCATCGGCGTCGTGGTGGGGCTCTTTGTGATCATCGGCGTGCTCGGAATCATCGCCGCGATCGCCATTCCGAACCTGGTCACGGCGGCGGAGCGGGCCAAATCGCAACGGACCATGGCCGACCTGCGCACGATCGCGACGGCGGTGGAAGCGTACGCGACGGACCACAATCAGTATCCGAATGCGACGAGCATCGATGCGCTCGGTCCGTTCCTCACGCCGACCTACCTGCGCGAGCTCCCGCGGACGAAGGATGCCTGGATGCACGATTTTCGATACGCGGCGTGGACGCGCACGAACGAGCTCGATAGCTACGCGGTCGGCAGCGCCGGCAAGGACGGCATCTGGCAGTACGACAGCGTGGAGGAATACACGCAGGGACTCACGGGCAGCTTCGACTGCGACATCATCTTTTCGAACGGGAACTTCGTGCAGTACCCGGAACGCGCAAAGAGTAGATAAGGAGAATTCGTGAACTGTCCGAACTGTGGAACGTCCAACCTCGACACCGCCAGCATCTGTGCCAATTGCGGACGCCCGCTGTCGGGCGCAGGCGCCGTGCCGCCGCCCCCTCCGCCTCCGCAGGCGTCCTACACGCCGCCGCAGGCTTCGTACACGCCGCCGCCTCCGGGCTCGTCGTTCGGCGCGCAGCCGCCCATGCAGATCCCGAATTATCTCTGGCAGGCGATCGTCGTCACGCTCTGCTGCTGCCTGCCCCTCGGCATCGTCGGCATCATCTTCGCCGCGCAGGTGAACGATAAGCTGCGCGCGGGCGACGTCGCCGGCGCGATGGCGGCGTCGAAGAACGCCAAGACCTGGACGCTGGTCGGATTCATCTGCGGCATCGTCTGGGTCGCGATCATCTGCGTGATCTACGGAGCCGCGATCATCAGTGCGATTAACTC
>DATFHJ010000374.1:0-13077 GCA_035248585.1 Thermoanaerobaculia bacterium | reverse complement strand
GACCCATGGTTCCGGCGTACGAGTAGGGGAGGATCGCCTCTGCGCCGAATTCGTCGATCGCGCCGCGAAGGCGATTCGCGATCAGCTCCAGCGCCTCGTCCCACGTCGCGCGGCGGAACTTCCCCTCGCCCTTCGCGCCGGTGCGTATTTGCGGATAGAGCAGGCGCCCGTCATGATACGTCCGCTCCAGGTACTTCGACACCTTCGTGCAGAGGAATCCCTGCGTGAACGGATGCTCGGGATCGCCGGCCATGCGCACGGCGCGGCCGCTCTCGTCGACGGTGACGAGCATCGAGCAGGTATCGGGGCAGTCGTGCGGGCAAACAGCGCGAATCACGTCCATTCACAGGGAGTTTAGCGCGATGTGACATGCACTCGGTGGACCGCATGAGGCAAAATCATGAGACCGATGATTCGAAGAGTAATTCCGGCAGTCCTGCTCGCACTCGCTCCGCTCGCGCACGCCGCAAACTGGCCCGACCGGCCGGTGCTGCACGCCGTGCGCGTCACGACGCCGCCGTCGATCGACGCCGATCTCTCCGACGCCGCGTGGCAGAGCGCGCCCGAGTTCACCGACTTTACGCAGCACGATCCGGAGGACGGCGCGCCGCCGACGATGCGCACGAGCATCCGCGTGGTCTACGACGACAAGGCCATTTACTTCGGCGCGAAGATGGACGATCCCGGCCCGCCGACGGCGCTGCTCGTGCGCCGCGACAACTTCGGCACGTTCGATTTCCTCTCGATCAACATCGACTCGCAGCACGACCGCCTCTCCGGCAACGCCTTCACGATCACGCCCGCCAACGCACAGCTCGACTCCGTCCTCTTCAACGACATCAGCGAAGACGTGGCGTGGGATGGCGTGTGGGACTCGGCGACGAAAGTCGTGGCCGACGGCTGGATCGCCGAAGTGCGCGTGCCGTTCTCGCAGCTCCGCTTTCCCGACAAGCCGAGCCACGTGTGGGGCCTCAACATCACCCGTCGCACGGTCCGCAACAACGAGTGGGTGCGCATCGTCAACACGCGCAAAGGCGAGACCGGATTCGTGTCGCACTTCGCCGATCTCGACGGGCTCGAAGGCATTCGCCGCGGCCGGCCGTTCGAGCTCGTGCCGTACGGCGTCGCGCGCTCCGACGTCCGCAGCCGCTTCGACCGCTCCGATCCATTCCTCGACCAGCGCGCGCAACGCGCCGACGCGGGACTCGATCTCAAGTACGCGCTGACGTCGAACCTCACGCTCACCGGCACGATCAACCCCGACTTCGGCCAGGTGGAAGTCGATCCGGCGGTCGTGAATCTCAGCCAGTTCGAGACGTTCTATCCGGAGAAGCGGCCGTTCTTCACCGAGGGGCTGAACATCTTTCGGTTCGGCGACTCGCCGGCGTCGTCGCACTTCAGCTTCTTCTTCTCGCCGAGCGTGTTTTACTCGCGCCGCATCGGACGCTCGCCGCAGGCCGGCGTCGATGCGGAGTTCGTGACCTCTCCCGCCGACACGACGATCCTCGGCGCGGCGAAAGTCACCGGCAAGCTGCCGCACGGCTGGACCGTCGGTGTGCTCGACGCGCTCACCGACGCCGAGCGCGCGCGCTTCGTCGACGGCGAGCGCAGCGGACGGCAGCAGGTCGAGCCGATGACGAACTACTTCGTCTCGCGCATCACGAAAGAGATCGGCGCGAACTCGCGCGTCGGCATGATGGTCACGTCCGTGAACCGGCGCCTGTCCGACGAACTGGAGCCGCTGCTGCGCGAGAATGCGTTGACGGCGGGCATCGACGGTTTCACCTGGTTCGGAAGGCGCTCGTGGATTTTCGAGTGGATGACCGCGCAGTCGCGCGTGTCGGGAAGCGAAGAGGCGATCGCGCTGACGCAAACTTCGCCGTCGCGCTATTACCAACGCCCGGATGCGGGCCACGTCGAATTCGATCCGGCGCGCACGTCGCTCAGCGGCTATGCGGGGCGCGCGATGGTGTCGAAGCAGACCGGCCTGTGGCGCCCGATCGTGCAGGTGGCGGCGTTCTCGCCGGGATTCGAGACCAACGACGCCGGCTTCATGCTGCGCACCGACATGATCTCGTCGCAGGCGATCCTGCAGTACGTCAACCAGCAGCCGACGAAGCGCTCGCGCGAGCGGTACCTGTGGACCGGCGTCTGGAACAACCGGAACTTCGACGGCGACAACATCGAGAACGGCGTCTTCGCCGATCTGTTCGGCACGTGGCAGAACTACTGGACCTATCGCGCGGCGCTGTTCGTGGCCAGTCCCGGTATCAACGACCAGGCCACGCGCGGCGGTCCGGTCGTGCGCTCGCCCGCGAACTGGAGCTCCGATCAAAGCATCGGCAGTGATGACCGGAAGCGCTTCTTCGTCACGGTCGACGGCCATCTCGAAGGCAACGAAGAGGACTCGTGGGCGCGTACCCTCGGCGTCGGACTCAATTACCGTCCGGCGTCGAATCTCACGCTCCGCGTCACGCCGTCGTACAGCCGCTCGCACGCGTTCAATCAGTACGTGACGCAGTTCGACGACCCGGCCGCCACCGGCACGTTCGGCCGCCGCTACGTCTTCGCGGAGCTCGAGCAGCATTCCTTCGAGCTCGGCACGCGCGCCGACTGGACGCTCAGCTCCCGCCTGTCGTTGCAGCTCTACCTGCAGCCCTTCATCGCCTCGGGCGACTTTCACGACTACCACTCGCTCGCCCGCGCCCGCACGCGTGACTACGCACCCGTCGACTCCACCGGCGTCACCGACCCCGACTTCAACTTCCGCAGCGTCCGCGGCAGCGCCGTCCTGCGCTGGGAGTTCCGGCCCGGATCGGCGCTGTACGTTGTCTGGAACGAAAACCGCGCCGACGTGGTGCCGGTGGGCAACTTCCGTTTCGGCCGCGATTTCCGGGCCATTCCCACGGCGCCGTCGCACGATGTGTTTCTGGTGAAGGTGTCGTATTGGCTGCCGTTGTGATTGACAAGGAAATTGTCCTTGCTAGAGTAAGGACATGGCGAAGGTCACGAGTAAACTGCAGGTCACGATTCCCAAAGCGTTGGCGGAGCGTTCCGGCATCCAGCCGGGAGACGAGATCGACTGGTCCGCCACGAATGAAGGTTTGCGCATCGTACCCTCGCGTTCGCGCGGGCGTTTGACACTCGAACAGCGGCTGGAGCTTTTCGATCGCTCCGTGGAGCGTCAGAAACGACGACAGCGATCACGGGGAGTCCCCCCCGGCACTTCTGCGGGCCGAGGCTGGACTCGCGAGGATCTGTATCGACGTGGCCGCTCTCGTTGACACAAACGTTCTCGTGTATCGGTACGACGCGCGTGATTCTCGAAAACAGAGGATAGCCGCCGATCTGATTCGCGACGGATTGCAGAACAATTCGATCCGAGTTCCACATCAGGCGCTCGTGGAGTTCTACGCTGCCGTCACGCGTCCCGTCCGTGGATATGGACCCTTGTTAGAGCACCAAGAGGCACTGCGGGAGATCGAGGAGATGTTTGCCGAGTTCGACGTGCTCTTTCCGAACGAAACTGTCGTAGTGACCGCGTTGCGAGGTGTGGCCGCGTACCAACTCTCCTGGTATGACGCTCACCTGTGGGCATACGCGGAGGCGTTTGGCTTGTCCGAGTTGATTTCGGAGGACTTCCAGCACGGACGCATTTACGGAACTGTGCGGGCTATCGATCCCTTCCGATAAGGACGCGACCTCGCCGCTCACCGCGCGGCGATCGTGAGCACCTTCCACTCCCCGTTCTCCACCAGCAGCGTCGCCGTCGCGTTGCGCGTTCCTTCGAACTGATTGCGCAGGAACGCGCCGCCGACTTCGTTGGGGAGCCAGTGCCAGGTGAAGTCCGCGGCGGCGGTGCCGTCGGGGTTGGCGCGAACGGCTTGCACTTCGCCCATCTCTTTTTTCGCCAGCGGGACGATGTCGAGGATGCCGTTGGAGCGCAGGAGGAAGCGTTTGTCGGTGCGGGCTTTGTCGCTCAGCATCACGTCGCCGGCGCCGTCGAGCGCGATCCAGCCCGCGGTTTGCAGGTCGCGCGCGGCTGCTTTCTGCGGATCGTTCATCGTCGAATGCGAGACCGGCAGCGAATACGCGGCGTCGGTGAATTGAAACTCGCCGAACTCCATCGAGGACTGGATGATCTTGCGGGCGTCGTCGACGCTCGGCGGCTGCATCTGCGGCGCGGTTGTCTGCGTGGTCGTGGTGGTTGCGGGTTGTTCTTGTGCGCAGGCGACCAACAGCATCGTGATTCCGAACAGCAAACGTCTCATGCTCCCGCTCCTCGCAACTTTCGCACCTCTTCCGCCGTCAGCGCGCGCGTCTCGCCAGTCGGCAGCTCGCCGATCGTAATCGGTCCGATCGCGATCCGCACGAGCTTCGCCACCTTCGCCGCCAGCGCCTCCACCATCCGCCGCACCTGCCGGTTGCGCCCTTCGGTGATCGTGATCTCGAACTTGTTGCCGCTGACGCGAGTCACGATCGCCGGACGCGTCGGTCCGTCGCGCAGCTCGATGCCGTCGCGCAATCGCTCGAGCTCGTCGTCGGACAGCGGGCGCGACGCTTTGACGAGATACGTCTTCGGCACGTGGTATTCGGGGTTCGTGAGCCGCTCCGCGAACGCGGTGTCATTCGTGAGAATCAGGAGGCCGCTCGTGTCGAGGTCGAGCCGTCCCACGGGAAAGAGGTAGCGGTCGCGATCGGGAAGAAGGTCGTAGATCGTCGGCCGCCCCTGCGGATCGCGATACGTCGTCAGGTATCCGGTCGGCTTGTGGAGCAGCAGATACGTTTGCGCGGCCTGCTCGAGCGGGCGATCGTCGACGGTGATGCGGTCGCGCTCGAGATCGACCCAGCGATCGGGATCGCCCGCCACCCGCCCGTTCACTTTCACGCGTCCTTCGCCGACCCAGCGCCGCGCTTCGCTGCGCGAGCCGAGTCCCGCCTTCGACAACACGCGCTCCAATGTCTTCAAAGGGCGGTTGCCGGGCGGGGGAGCTTTGACGGCCATTTGCAAAAACGTTGACGACGGCTGGAAGAGCGAATGCTACCCTCAACGTTGGAGATCGGCATGCGCAAAAACTCGTGGGGTTGGTGGGTCGGCCTGGGGATGGCGTTAGGCGCGTTTTCGTACGGCGTGTACCGCCTGCCGTCCGGCGACGTCGAAGCGGCGCGCGTGCGCGCGTTCGCGCCGCCGCCGCAGCCCGCGCCGCGAGTGGCGTTCGTTCCTGAAGATCCCGAGAGCCTGATCCCCGCCGAGCCGTCCGCCGAGGTGCCGACGCTGGTCGAGGCGAGCGAAGAGAAGATCGAGGTGCGCGTGAAAGCGCTCGCGCACGAAATGGCGGACATGTGGACGCGCAACCCCGAGGAGCTCGTGGTCGTGATCGACGACGCCGCGCGCTCGATGCCTTCCGCCCCCTCGGTTACTCTGCTCCTGGCCATCGCGCACGCGGAGACGAACGGCAAGATCCTCGATGTCTCCGAGGCCGGCGCGGTTGGTCTCGCGCAGGCCACGCCGGTCGCGTATCACCAGGAGCGCCTCAACGGGAAGCTGTTCGTCACGAGGGACTACCTGATCGGCTCGCGCGCGTACATCATGAAGAAGCCCCTCGGCGATGCCGACACGATCGCCACGCTGATCGTCGATAAAGACAACGCCGCCACGCGCAAGAAGGCGCGCCGCCTCCTGCGCTCCGCGAAGGACCTGCGCCGCGAAGGCATCGACGAGCTGGAACTGCTCGATCCGTACGCGTCGAACAAGTACTACGACGAGATCAAGCGGATGGACGAGCACAACCGCGCGGTGCTGAAGAAGCTCGAGCGGCTGCTCGAGAAAGGCTCGCGCGCCGAGCTGCGCTCGTTCCGCAACGACGTGCGCAAGGAGTATCGCGCGCTCAAGGAAACGCAGATCGTGACGTGGGCGCGCTATCAGAAAGAGCTGATCGCGAAGCGCGACCGGATGCTCGAGAAGCACTTCGAGATGGACGCCGCGATCGTGAAGAAGTCGATGGCCTACGAGGCGAGCGAGTACCTTGGCGAGCATCTCGATGATCGCTTCTCGGCGAAGAGCATGGCCAAGTTTCTCGTGCGCCATCTCGATCGCAAGACGAATGAAGCGCGCAAGCTCGCGACCAAAGAGAAGGACGTCGAACGGATGACGGCCGCGCTCTACAACGGCGGCTCGCACAACGTGAAGCGCATGCTCGCCGGACTCATTCGCTCTCTGCCGGAGACGGAGAAGTACATGAAGAAGGTGCCGGCGACGCGGCGCCGGCTCGACGGCGTCATTGCCGGCGAAATGCGGACGCTCCGATAGTTTGGACTGCGGCGACGTCAGTCGCCGCTTTCCCACACCCGCCGCAGCTACGGCTGCCGCTGTTGAAAGCGGCAACTAGCGTTGCCGCAGTCCAAACCCGGTAATCAGCCGCGCGCCGCGCTGATACGTCAGATACGCCCACGCCCATTGAGTGATGACGAGGAAGCGGTTGCGGAAGCCGATGAGGAAGAAGATGTGGATCGCGAGCCAGGCGATCCACGCGAGGAAGCCGCCCATCTTGATCTTCCCGAAGTCGGCGACGGCGGAGGCGCGGCCGATGGTGGCGAGGGAGCCTTTGTCGCGATAGTGGAACGCGCGCAGCGGCTGTCCTTCGAGCGCGCGGTCGAGGTTGTAGGCGACGTGGTTGCCTTCCTGGATCGCGGCCGGCGCGACGCCGGGCACGTACGAGCCGTCGTACTGCTTCACTGCCGCGAGGTCGCCGATCACGAAGACGTCTTTGTGTCCCGGGATCGTGAGATCGGGCTCGACGAGCACGCGGCCCGCGCGATCGAGCGGCACGCCGAGCGTTTGCGCGAGCGGCGAAGCCTGGACGCCGGCGCCCCAGAGCACGGTGCGTGTCGGAATGGTGCGGTCGCCGAGACATACCTCGTGGTCGTTGACCTCGGTTGCGACAGCCCCGGTGATCACTTCGACGCCGAGCTTCTCCAACTGCCGCTGCGCGCTCGCGGAGAGCGAGGGCGGGTAGGGCGGCAGCACGCGCTCTTTTCCTTCGACGAGAATCACGCGCGCGCTTTCGGACCGGATGTGGCGGAAGTCGCGGACCATGGTCTGCCGCGCGATCTCGGAGAGCGCGCCGGCGAGCTCCACGCCGGTCGGGCCGGCGCCGATGATCACGAACGTCAGCCACTCCTGCTGCTTCGCCGGATCCTCCTCGCGCTCCGCCGCCTCGAACGCGAGCAGCACGCGGCGGCGGATCTCGAGCGCGTCGTCGATCGACTTGAGCCCGGGCGCGAAGCGCTCCCACTCGGGATGGTTGAAGTACGAATGCGTCGCGCCGGTGGCGACGACGAGAAAGTCGTACGAGAGGGCAGCGCCGTCGGCGAGCTGCACGCGCTTGCCGTTCACGTCGATCGAGGTTGCTTCGCCGAGGATCACGGAGAGATTTTTCTGGTGCCGGAGAATCGAGCGGATCGGCGCGGCGATGTCGGACGGATTCAACGCCGCGGTCGCGACCTGATAGAGCAGCGGCTGGAAGAGGTGATAGTTGTGGCGGTCGACGAGCGTGATCTGCGCCTCGGCGTCACGGAGTCCGCGCGCGGCATAGAGACCGCCGAAACCGCCGCCGAGAATGACGATGTGAGGCAATGCGGGACGCAGTTTACAAAGTCATGGTGCCGAAGCGCTCGGAGAATTCGTGCATGATCCGGCGCATGTCGGCGAGGAAGGTCGGGTCTTTGGCGAGGCGCTGCTTGATGGCGACGAGGAACGGGACGTCGGAATCATCGCCCTTGTTGCCCCACCGGACGATGGCATCGAGCCACTTGTCGGGATCGCCGTCGAAGACGGTCATGAGAATCTGCAGCCGCGCGAAATTCGCGCTCGCGCCGGAGAAGCCCCAGCGCGGAGTCCATTCGATGACTTCGAACGTCTCTTCGACGGTACGATGGGCAACCAAAGCCACACTTCACTCCTTCATGAGGACACTCACTAAAGGAGTGACGGAGAGGGGTAATTCCCTACCTCGAATTGGTTTGGCCGAATAACTAATCCTTGCCGATTTTCGCCAGCTCGGGCTTGCCGACCCACCGTCCCCAGGAAAAGCAGCGGATGCAGGTGAAGGTGTAGTCGGTCACGCCGGTCTCGCGATTTTCCTTCGCATCCGTCTCGATCTTCGACTGGCAGCGGTAGCAGAGGATGGCGTCGCCGCGCTGGATGTTCTCGACGAAGCCTTCGACCTGCTGATCGTAAAACTCCATCTGCTTCGGGCGCTGGGGGATGGTGATGGTCTGCTTGTCGCGCGGGCAGGTGAGGAAGATGTGATCGGCGAACGTGGTCTGCACGAAGCTGCCGGTCATCGTGACGCCGGGATGTTTCGGGCAGATGACGGGCTTCCCCTCCCAGAACGTGCGCGCAAGCTCGCGGAGCTGTTCGACTTCGGTTGGCATGCGCGGCTATTGTAGCGGTCGTGACGTTTGCGACCTGGATTCTCTTCGTCGTGATGGAGATTCCGCTCTGCCTCGCGCCGGGACCGGCGGTGCTGTTCGTGTTCGCGCACGGGCTGCGCTACGGCGCCGTGAAGGCGGTCTGGGCGGACCTCGGCATCCTGAGCGGCAACGCGATTTACTTCGCGCTCTCGGCCACCGGCCTCGGCGTGCTCGTGAAGACGTCCCACCAGGCATTCCTGATCGTGAAGTGGGCCGGGGCCTTGTACTTGTTCATCCTCGGCGTGCGAATGCTTTTCAGCAGCTCGACGACGCTCGAGGCGGCTACGCCTGCGAACGTCAGCGCCAGACATATCCTCGGGCGCGGCATGGTGTTGCAGCTGGCGAATCCGAAAGCGCTGATCTTCTTCACCGCGTTTTTGCCGCAGTTCGTCTCGGCGAACGCGCCGGTCGCGCGGCAGATGCTGATCCTCGGCGTGACGTCGACCGTGCTCGAATTCTTCATCCTCGCCGGCTACGGCTGGTTCGCCTCGCGGCTCATTTCCAACCGCTACGCACGCGTCATCGACCGCGTCTCCGGCGGGATGCTCATGGCGTGCGGTGCCGGGCTCGCGCTCACTTCGGAGCGGTGAGCCGTTTCGCCAGCAGCGCCTGCATCTCCGCGTTGTCCTTCGCCGCGTCGAGGACGAGCTCCTTCTTCTTTCCCGCTTTCGCACCGGCGTCGAGCAGCAGCTGCACGACTTCGACATTGCCGCTCTTCACGCCGTTGTAGAGCAGCGGCGTGCCATAGGAATCGGTCACGTTCACGTCCCACTTCGCGGCGATGAGCAGCTTGACCATCTCGGTCTTTCCGTAAAACGCGGCCGTCATCAACGCGTTCATGCCGTAGTTGTTCTTCACGTCCGGCTTCGCGCCGGCGGCGAGGAGCGCGGCGAGAAACTCCGGCGACTCCTGATCGACGGCCCGCAGCGTCAGCGGATCGCCGGACTCGAATTCTTTGCGCACGTGCTTGCCGGGATCGTTCGGATCCGCACCGGCGGCGAGGAGCTCTTTCACCTTCTTCAGGTCGTGCTTCTCGATCGCGTTGTAAAGCGGCGTGCGTCCGTACGCATCGCGAATGTTCGGACCGGTGGCCGGCTCCGCGTACGCGGCGCCGGTGCGGCGGGCGAGGTCTTTACGGATCTTTTCGAAATTCGCGCGCTCGACGAACGGGCCGATGCGCACCTGCGCGCCGAGGGTCTGAAGCTCGCGCTGTGCGGCCTGGTACTCGCCGCATTTGTAGAGCAGAGACGCGAAGCCGCTGCGCTCGTAGTTGGCATCGGGATAGATCTTCAGATACGGCTCGTATACCGCGTGCACGTCGCGGCACACGCTTGCGTCTTTGTAGTAACTGTCGTCGTAGCTCGCGAGCGTGAAGTGCGCGAAGACGAGCACGAACGGGACGCGTCCGACCCATTGCTTCGTCGCCAGCGCCTCGCGCCCGAACTCGAGCATCTCTTCCGCGCTGCCGCTCCAGCGCGGCTCGAGGTGGTGCAGGCGTTGGAACCAGAGGCCGAGCGATCCCGGGCTGACGGCGTTGCCATAGCGGAACCACGCCTCCGATTCGTTTTCGCAGCAGATTCCGAGCTGGACATCGAGCATGAGCGGCGCGATGGCCGACGAGGCCGGATCGATGGCGATGGCCTTCTTCACTTCGCCTTCGGCTTCGTGGAGCTTCGCCTCGAACGTCTCCATCGATCGCGCCGGAGTCTTGTCTGCGGTCTTGCTGCCGCGCGCGTCCCACCCGAGGTCGATCGCCAGGCGCGCGCGGAGCAGCGGCAGGAGCACGTCGTTGCGCCCGCTCTTTTCCACGACGGCGATGAGGGCCGTCCCTTCCGCCTTGCGGTCGCCCTTCGCGTTCTTGCGGGCGTCGAGATACGTGTCGAAGGCATCGAGCAGAATCTCCGGCGGCGTGTCGCGCACCGCGACCGCCTTCGGCCACGCGGCTTTCGCCGCGTCGAGCTCCGTGTACGTGTCGGGAGACCTCGGCACGTAGCCGGCCTGGATGCTCGTGTTGCCGATCAGCGCCGCCGCGGCGCGGGCGTGCGCGAGGAACTTGTAGAGCGGCGCGTAATTCGAGCGATCCATCGCCGCCGCCGCGGCTTTCATCAGCTGCGCGGCCTCGTCCTCGGTTTCCTGCGCGGCGAGCGCGTACATCCGCGCGTGCACGTACTGCACGAGCGCGTCCGTGCAGCCGGCCTTCATCGCCCGCTCGGACGCCTGCCACGCGCGCTCATGCTCGTTGCCGGGACGGCTCGGATCACTGCTGAAGAGCTGCGCCGCGGCGGTGAGCGCCTCGATCGCGTCCGCGTCCCACTTCGCGCCTTTCTTCTCGTACGCGCCCGGAAGCGCCGCACGAAGCCACTGTACGTTGCGGGCGATGCGCTGCTCGATTTTGGCCGGGGGAGGAACTTGAGGCGGAAGGACAGCGAACAGCGGCGTGGCCGCGAGCAGCAACAGCCAGTATTTCAGCATGGCGACAATGTTCGTCGATATGGATGAGGCGGCTGTGATGCGCGTCGCATTTCAGCGTTGCGCTTCCACCTCTTCAAACACGCGCATGAAGTTCCCGCCCAGCACCTTCTCCACCTCGCCCTCGCTCATGCCGCGCTCGAGGAGGCGGGCGGTGAGGGAGGGGAGCAGCGAGGCGTCGGTGAGGCCGGTGGGAAGCGCCGGCACGCCGTCGAAGTCGCTGCCGATGCCGACGTGGTCGATGCCCGCGACTTCGGCGGCATGAAACACGTGGTCGGCAACCTGGTCGAGCGTCGCGGCGGGCGAACCGATCGACTGGAACCATTGGAGAAACGCGTCCCAGTCGGTGCGGTCGTTCGGCATTTCCTCGGTGCCGCCGCCGTCGGGGGGATGTTCCATCTTGTCGCGCTTCGCCGCTTTCATCGTGGCGAGGGCCACGTCATCGCTGATGAACGCGGAGAAGAAGTTGATCATGCAGACGCCGCCGTTCTTCGCCAGCGCGCGCAGCATGTCGTCCGTCATGTTGCGCGGATGGCGGCAGAGCGCGCGGCAGGACGAGTGCGTGGCGACGACGGGCGCGCGCGACGTCTCGATCACGTCGAAGAACGCCTTGTCGGAGATGTGCGAGACATCGACGATCATGCCGAGGCCGTTCATCGTGCGGACCACGTCCCGGCCGAACTCGGTGAGACCGCCGTGGCGCTCCGCGTCGCCGGACGAGTCGCACCAGTTGTTCGTGTTCACGTGCGTGAGCGTCATGTAGCGCGCGCCGCGGTCGTAAAACTCGCGGAGGATGTCGAGCGAGTCTTCGATGGCGTGGCCGCCTTCCACGCCGATCATGATTCCGACCCTGCCGTCGCGCTTCGCGGCGCGGATGCTCGCGCTGTCGGCGCAGAATGAGAGAACGTCGCCGCGCCGCTGAACCTCGCTTTCGATGAGCGTGATGAGCGTGCGCGCGAACCGCGCCGCGCCGCGATTCGCGTAATGCGGCGGGACGTACGAGACGAAGAACGACGCCGTGATGCCGCTCGCGAGGAGCGTTTTCAGATCCGTCTGGGCCTCGGGATCGTGCTCGTCGAGGTGCAGGTTGTGGCGGAAGAGGCGGTAGGGCGTGTCGCAGTGGCCGTCGACGATGATCGCGCGGCGGTGAACGTCAGGTACGGAAATACTCATCGACTCGGTCGAGCTCCTTCGTCATCGCGCCGATGTCGGCGAACAGAAATTCGGCTTTCGTGAGCAGCTCGCGCGGAAATCCGCCGGACAGCACCGCGATGATCGGCAGCGGGATGCGATGCGCGGCGAGGATGTCGTACGGCGTGTCTCCGGCCGCGATCGTCCGCTCCGGGTCCGCGCCCGTGCGCTCCAGCGCGGCCTGGAAGATTTCGGGAGACGGTTTCGAGAACTGCGCATCCTCCTTCGACGTCGATCCTTCGAGCAGCTCGCGGGCGCCGAGAAGCTCGACATAGTACTCGACCTCGTCCGGATTCGACGACGAGGCGAAGGCGAGCTTGATCCCGCGGTCGTGCAGCGCGACGATGGACTCGCGCGCGTGCGGAAACGGCTGCACCGTTTCCATGTAGCGGCGCTTCCACAACTCGCCGCGATACTCCTTCACCTCCTCGCCGAACGCGCGCATCTCGCGGGCATTCAGCGTGTCGGGCACGAGCAGGTCGCCGCCTTTGCCGATCTGCATCCGCACGTCGCGCCACTCGACCTGCTTGCCGAAATGCGCGAACGCCTCGATCCAGCAGTCGGTGTGTTTGTCGTTGGAGTCGACGAGCGTTCCGTCGATGTCGAGCAAAATGGCCTCGGTGCGTGGCACGCGAGGCCATGTAGCAAGATCCGCGCTATCCCTTTGCTAGCCACGCGCCGAGCGCCGTTTCGGCGGCGGCGCGGTGACGTTCGACGTGTTGCCGCTCTGATCGTGCGGCACCGTGACGGTCACGGTCTTCGTGCTGCGGTTGCCCGAGGCATCGATGGCCTCCACGTGAATCGTGTAGACACGGCCGCTGCCGTTGCCGTCGCGATCGGCGCGCAGCTTCACGGTCAGGAGGCCGGTGATCTCGTAGTCCGTGGGGAGAATGTTCTCGTTCGCGGTGACGGCGAAGATCCGCACCAGCGGCGCCGGGTCGG
>DATFHJ010000373.1:0-23113 GCA_035248585.1 Thermoanaerobaculia bacterium | reverse complement strand
CCTGCGAGCAAACCAGCCGACGTGAGATTCACGAATCGAAGTACGGATTCGATGGAGCGGTTCACACGCAGATTATAAACGGGTTCATTTCGTGAGCTTCTTTTCCAGATCCTTCATCCGCGCTTCGAGCTCTTTCAGCTTCGCCTGCAGCTCGTCGCAGTTCTGGAAGCGCTCGACACGCGCGTGCCACTCCGGGCTGTTGAACGTCTCGCCGAGGCGCTCGCCGAGATCCGCGAGGTTGCCGACGCGGACGCGCGGGCCGAAGTCGCGCTCGACCAGCGTCGCCGTGAGCGACTGGCGGTTGCGTCCGCGCAATACTTCGATGCGCGCCGTGTCGCCGTCCTTCTTTCCCTTCAGCGCGCTGCGAAGGTCCCACGACCCCTCGATGTCTTCGCCTTCGACCGACACGATGATGTCGCCGACGCGCAGGCCGGCCTTGTCCGCCGGGCTGTTGTCTTCCACCGACGCCACGAGCACGCCGCTGTCCTTCGGCGCGCCGAAGTACTCGCGCAGCTCGCCCGAGAGGTCGGTCAGCACCACGCCGAGGAACGCCCGCTTGCCGGCCAGGAGATCGTCGAAGCCGAGCGTGCTCCCCTCCAGGACCTTGCCGTCTTTGATGATGAGCGTCCGCGACTTCGTCTCCGCGAACAGCGACGTCGCGGCGAGGAGAATCGTGAGTGTGAAGATGATCTTCGATTTCATTTGGTCTTTCCCCTTAGTCATAGATTTTCAGCGAGGCCGGTTTCACGGCGGAGTCGAGGTCCATGATCACGCGATCCCCTTTGTCGTTCTCGAGCACGACCACGGGCTCGGTATCGCTGGCGCTCTTCTTCACGGCCGCCAACTCGGCTTGAATCTTCTGCTGCTCGACGCGCAGCGCGTCGAACTTGCGTCGCTCGTTCGTCATCACGCTGACCTGCACCACCGCCAGGATGCACGCCGTCATGGCGAAGGCGGCGGCGAAGCGCCAGACCAGCGGGCGCCGCGGTGTCGCCACGGTCGCGCGCATCTTGCGGCGGACGTCAAACGTGAATGCGGGCGATGCTTTCGCTCGCGGCAACGCGCGCATGCATTTGCCCAGTTCGGTCTCGGTCATGAGTCTTTCCTCCAGTCCACCAGGGAGCGAGCTGCCGGCGCATCAGCTCCCGCGCGCGCGAGATGCGCGACTTCACGGTTCCGTTTCGCAGCGAAAGTGCCGCGGCGATTTCTTCGTACGACCACTCCTCGATCTCGTACAGCACCAGCGGCGCGCGATACTTCAGCGGCAGTTTCTCCAGCGCCGCCGCCACCTGGCGCTGGATCTCGTCCGTGATCAGATTCGCGTCCGGCGAGGGGATGCTGGACGCCGTGCTGGCCTTGAAGCGGGGCAGGAGCAGGTTCCACCGCCGCTCGCGCCGGATCTCCGTGACGGTGAGATTCGTGGCGATGCGGAACAGGTACGGCCCGAGCTTCTCCCGCTCCCGATAATTCGCCGCGCTCCGATACAGCCGCACGAACGAGTCCTGCGCGATCTCCTCGGCGCGGTCGCGCGAGCGGACGAGATGCGTGAGGTAGTTGACGAGCGAGTCTTTGTAGCGATCGACGATCTCGCTGAATGCGCTCTCGTCGCCTGCGATCACGCGTTGCATCAGGATGTCGTCGGTCATCTGTGTGATGAACGCACGGCCGGGGAAAAGGTTCCGGCTACTTGCGCGCGTCCTCTAACTGCTTGATGCGCGAGACGATATCGCGATAGTTCGAATTCATCCCGTATACCTCCAGGAAGGCTTTCTGGGCGTTGTCGGTGTCGCCGACTTCCTGGTAGGCGGAGCCGAGGTCGTAGAGGAGACCGACGTGCTCCTCCTCGGTGATCTCCGGCATCTCCAGGCCTTTGCGATACCACTTGATCGCCAGCTGGGGCATGCCTTTCTCGAGGAAGCAGAGGCCGAGCATGGAGGCGCATTCGACGGCGCGCTTGGGATCCTTGGACGCGAGCTGGAACTCGCCTACCGCCTCGTCGATCAGGCCCATCTCCTTGTAGGCGATGCCGAGGTTGTAGTGCGTGTCGTAATCCTCGCTGTCGAGTTGCTGCTCGACGCCCTTCTTGAACTCCTTGAAGATCTCCTCGAGCGACTGCTCTTCTTCGGAGAGCGAGATCGGCTCCTCGTCCTCGGCCAGCTCGGACTCGAGCTCCGCGGCGAGGTCGAAGAAGTTGTCCTCGTCGGCGAAGAGATTCTCCTCCTGCACGAGCGACGCGGTCATCATCGGCGGCGGCGGCTCGGCCGCGGCGGGAGGCGGTGGTGGCGGAGGAGGCGGCGGCGCGATGTCTTCGTCGTCGTCGGGAATGGCGGAGAGGAGCTCGCTCTCGATCTCGTCGCGCGACAGCGCGGGCGGACGTGGCGCCGGAGGCGGCGGCGCGGGGGCGGCGGCGGCTTGCGCGCGTTCGAGATTCGCGCGCCGCGTCGCGAGATTGGCGTCGCCGGGATAACGCGCTTCGAGCGTTTCCAGCTTGCCGCGCGCTTCATCGAACAGCTCCTGCTCGATGTAGAAATCGACCTCGCCGATATCCTCCAGCGGCAGCTCTTCGATTTCTTCGAAGCCTTCCACTCCGAAGAATGGCTCTGGCTCTGGCTCCGGCTCCGGTGCGAGCGCCACGGGCTCCGGCTCAGGTTCCGGCTCGGGCTCCGGCACGAATGATTCGAAACTGATCTCCGGCTCCGGCTCGGCTTCCGCGGCAGCTTCGAGGATCGGTTCCGGCGAGAGCTCGATCTCTTCTTCATCGAACTGCAGATCGAACGCCGGCTCTTCGGCGGCCTCGGGAAGCGCGAACGAAATTTCCGGCTCGGGCTCCGGCTCGGGCTCCGGTTCTGGTTCCGGCTCGGGCGCCGCCGCGATCACGGGCTCAGGCTCCGGTTCCGGCGCCTCGATCTCGAACTCGATCTCCGGCCCGGCGTCGAGGTCGAAGCTGATCTCCTCGACTTCTTCTTTCTCGATGACTGGTGGAGCGGTGGGCTGCAGCCCACCGGACGGCACGGCGGGCTGAAGCCCGCCGCTCCACGCGAACACTTCGCCGCGCGAGGCGAACTCGTTGCGGATGGCGTCAAGCGGCGCGGTGTCCCCCTGATCCTGCAGCACGTTCGCGTACGCGCGCGCCGCCGTTTGCGCTCCATCGACATCGCCTTCTTCGAGCAGGATGCGGAAGAGGCGCTCGTGCGCGGTGAGATTCGCCGGCGAGCGGTCGAGCACCATCCGCAGATGCTCGGCCGCCTTCTCCGCGAGTCCGTACTTCGCAAAGACCTCGGCCTCGGTGAGGTGCTCGGTGATGAAATCGAGATCGTCGCTCGACTCGAGATCGGGCGGCGCGATCTCCGGCTCCATCATCAGATGCTGCGGCGGAGGAGGAGGCGCGGCGACCGGCGGCGGCGCGGGTGCGGGCGCCGGCGGCATGTCGAGCGAGAAATCGATCTCCAGCGAGGGGGAGGCATCGAGCTCCAGCACCGGCTCGCTCGAGAAATCGAACGTCGGCGCCGGCTCGTCGATCTCCAGCGACGGGATCTCGGGCAGCGGCGCGCGGCCGCGCTGCGGCAGCGTGTCGACGCCGCCCATTTGCGAGCGGACGAACTGCAGCTTCGTCCGATGCTGCGAGTTCTGCGGCTCGCGCTGGATCAGCTTCTCCAGCGTCTTCGACGCATCCTCGTATTTCCCCTTCGCGATGTGGGCCTCGGCGAGGCTGTTCATCGCCGCGAGGATGTTCGTTTCTTCGTTGAGCCGCGTGTACACCGCGACCATCCGCTCGAGCGTGGCGGTGTTGCCGGAGTCGACGCGGAGGATGCGGTTCAGCGTCTCGACCGCCGCGCCGCGCTCGCCGCGCGAGAGCGCGCGCTCGATGACCGGCGTCAGCATCTCCAGCGCGCGGTCGGCGTCGCCCTGCTTGAGATAGAGGTCAGCCAGAGCCTCGCGCACGCTCGGCTCATTCGGATCCGCTTGCTGCGCGCGCTCCAGCGTCGCCCGCGCTCCGCTCGCATCGCCGCGCGCGAGCTGCGTCTTTCCCTGCAGCGCGAGCAGCTTCGCATTGCCGGAATTGAGCTCGAGCGCGGTCTCGATCAACTGCCGCGCGTTCTCGTAGTCTTTCGCCTCCAGGAGCGCCGTGACGAGCGAGTCGACCAGTTCCGTGTTGCGCGGCTCGATCTTCAGCGCCTTGCGGAACACCTGCACCGCTTCGTCGAGCATGCCCCGCTTGAGCAGCAGCTTGCCGACCCGGTCGAACTCTTTCAGCGCCTCGGCGGCCTGATTGTTCGCCTGATAGAGATCGGCGAGCTTGACGTGCACGTTGATCGAGTTCGGATCGAGGTCCGAGATCTTCTTGTAGATCGCCAGCGCGTTCTTCGGATCGCCGTGCTTGAGGTAGTAATCGGCGAGGACCTGGTACTGGCTCTTCGCCTCCATCGCCAGACCCTGCTTCGCGTAGAGGTCGGCGAGCTTGGCGTAGATGTCGAGCTTCGACGGATCGAGCTTGTTGATCTTCTTGTAAATCGCGATCGCCTTGAGGAAGAAGCCGTCCTTCGAATAGTGGTCGGCGATCGTGGTGAAGACCTTCACTGCCTCATCGTTGCGATTGATGCGGACCCAGAGGTCTCCGATGCGATTGAGGGTGTTGACGTCGTTGGGGTTGTCGTCGAGGAGCCGTTCGTATTCCTTGATCGCCGGTTCGATCTTTCCTTTGGCGACCAGCTTTTCTGCGCTGGCGATGACTTTATCGCGTTGAACCGCCATCTTCCTCGCACAGGCCGAACAGCAGCCTCGGCTCCTCCACCCCTTCGAACGATTTCCGATGGATCGGACTAGGGCCGTACGTTTTCAGCGCGGCCTGATGTCCTTCAGTCCCATAGCCCCGATTGTGTTTGAAATCGTAGACGGGGTAGCGCTCATCATACGACTCCATCAGCAGATCGCGGTAGACCTTGGCCACGATCGAGGCCGCGGCGATGGAAACGCTGCGGCGATCGCCTTCGATGAGCGGAATCTGCGGCATCTCCAGCGACTCGAGCAGAACGGCGTCGAGGAGGAGCACGTCGGGGCGGAGCGAGAGGTGCTCGACGGCGTCGTACATGGCCAGCTTGCTGGCCTGCAGGATGTTGATGCGATCGATCGTCACCGGCTCGCTGACGCCGATCGATACGGCGCGCGCGCGGCGAAGAATGAGGCGGCAGATCGAAACGCGATCGTTGGCGTCGACCTGCTTCGAGTCGTTCACGCCGAAGAGCGTCGGATCGGAATCGAGAACGACGCACGCGGCGACGACGGGTCCGGCCAGACAGCCGCGCCCGACTTCGTCGGTGCCGGCGATGCAGCGGAATCCCGACTCGCGCAGCCTCCGCTCGATCACCGACATCTCGGCAACGCGCGCGAGCTCCGCGAAGAGAGAGTCGTACAGCCGTTCGTCCGGCGTGCGCTTTTTCTTCTTCCGGGTGCGGAGTTGTACCTGTGTCATCCTGTAAGCTGAAACGCGGGATAACAATAACGCATGGCCACGATCCATTCCGAGCTTCTCGCCCACATCGCCACGAACGTCCGCACCATCCGCGAGCAGCGCGGCCTCTCCCGCGAACAGCTCGCGGCCTCGACCGATCTCGACACGCAGATGATCAAGCGCATCGAAAGCGGACGCGCGAATCCCGCGCTGACCGTGCTGTCGCGCCTGGCGGCCGCGATGGCCATCTCGCTCTCGCTGATCGTCGGCGGCGCGGACGCGGAGACGATCGAGGCCGAGACGATCGAGCCGGAAACCGTCGGCGAGACGCTGGTGCTGCTGCGGAAAGAGAAGCACATGTCGCAGCGCCGCCTCGCGCAGCGCACGGGTCTGCGCATGGCCACGTTGCGGCGCTATGAATCGGGCGAGACGGATCCGCGGATCGAGGCGGCGGAGCTGATCGCCCGCGCGCTGGAGATCGAGCCGGTCGAGCTCGTGCGGCAGATCGAGCAGCGCCAGCTGCACACGAATCCCGACTGGCGGCGCTCGACGATCGTCGCGCCGGGAGTGGAGCAGCGCATCCTCACGAACGGCGAGCGCTCGGAGCTGTGGGAGTGGCGATTCGAGGGAAACGCCACCGCGGAGACGACGACGCCGGCCGGCATCGCCGAGGAGGTGGCAACGGCGATTCGCGGCGACCTCGTCGTCACCATCGACGGCGCCGCGCAGACGCTGAGCCGCGGCGCGAGCGTGACGATCGTGACGAAAAAGCCGTGGCAGATCGCCAATGACCGGAACACCCTGGCGCGCCTGCTGCGCTTCCAGGTCCGGATTTGAGTCGCTGTCGCAAAATCCGATCTATCTCATTGATACGGCAGCGTTTGCACGCCTGACCCACCCCTGGGTCAGTTTCCTTTTTCGAGGGTCAGACCATGATCCGCGCACGCCGCTTTTCGACGGCTTCGCGCCTTTGGCACCGTTGCAATCCTTCCTTAGGTCGCGCAAAGAGCGACGACGATGAAAGGATCGAATCCATGCTCAAAAAGTGTCTCGTAGTGATGTTCGCACTCGCGCTCACGGCGGCGGTGTACGCCGGTGAGAATGGTGCGGCGAAGGATCTCAATACCCACCGCACGCATCCGATGCCCACCAATGCGAACGTCGATTTCCATGCCGGCGGCGCCGGCGGTGCCGGCAACCTCGTCGATCACGGCGGCGAAGTGCTGACGAACGCGAAGGTCGTCTACATCTTCTGGGGCTGGCCGTCGAACACGACGGATCAGTACGTGTCGGAGATCATCTCGTTCCGCGACGACCCGAACGCGATGATGAAGCACATCGGCATGCTCGCCCAGTACCGCAACACCGGCTCGACGAGTCTCAAGGGCACGCAGCCGGACGTCTTCGATGCGGTTCCGCCGCCGCAGACGAAGGTCACGGACGCGATGGTGATGGCGAAGGTGGCCGTGACATGCGCCGCGCTGGCCGGCGGCTGCAAGACCGACACGGTGTACGAGGTGTTCATCCCGGCCGGCTTCTACTCCGATGACGGCACGGGCGCGCAGTCCTGCGGCGGAACGAATCTCCGTTACTGCGCCTATCACGGCAACGGCGACAACGTGTCCCTCGGCGCGAACTTCAAGTATTCGATCCAGCCGTACCCGAGCTGCTCCGGCTGCCACGGCCTCTCCGGCTGGACGGCGTGGCACGATCAGGAGCACTTCGTCGTGCACGAGACGCGCGAGGCGATGAGCGATCCGCGCCTCAATGCCTGGTGGGACAACGCCGGCTACGAAGCCGACGACAAGTGCGCGTGGGGAACGAACAGCAAGTTCCTCTTCGCCGAGACGGTCGGCGGACACACGTACGCGTATCAGCAGGAGTACTCGAACGCGGCGCGCGGCTGCGTGAAGTAGCAGGCGCTTCGCTGAAGATGAAAAACCCCGGCGTCGAGCCGGGGTTTTTTACTTCGCGCGCTTCTCTTCGATGCGCGCGGCTTTGCCGCGGAGGTCGCGGAGGTAGTAGAGCTTCGCACGGCGAACCCGGCCATGGCGCTCGACTTCGATCTTGTCGATCGTCGGCGAGTACAGCGGGAACATGCGCTCCACTCCGATGCCGCCGGAGATCTTCCGGACGGTGAACATCTGCCGCGTGCCGCCACCCTTGCGCGAAATGACCACACCCTGGAACACCTGGATGCGCTCTTTGTCGCCTTCTTTGACCTTCACGTGGACTTTGATGGTGTCGCCGGGACCGAACGCCGGGATGTCCGTGCGCTTGATCTCCGCAGACTCGACCAATTTCATAATCTCAGGCATGACACAACTCCAGTTCTCTTGGAAAAGCGCGTAAGTATACGCGAGGCCGGCACGGCCGGCAGCGCTGGTTGCCCAAGGCTCCGCCGTGCTGTTCGCCAGTAAGTGCGTTTCGCGCAGCCCTAGAACTTGCCGAGCCTGCGAAGAATTTCCCGCGCCTCTTTGTCGAGGTCCGCGGTCTCGAGAAGATCGGGCCGTTTTTCGAGCGTCGCCCGCAAAGCCTGCTCTTTCCGCCACTTGCGGATGTTCTCGTGATGACCCGAGAGGAGGATGTCGGGCACGCGCCGTCCTCTCACTTCCTCCGGCCGCGTGTAGTGCGGATAGTCGAGCAGGCCTCGGAAGAATGAGTCTTCCTCGACCGAGCCCGTGTTGCCGACGACGCCTTCGACCAGCCGCCCGATCGCGTCCGCCATCAGCATCGCCGGCAGCTCGCCGCCGGACACGACAAAGTCGCCGATCGAGATCTCGTCCGGCTGCAGCTCTTCGTGCACGCGATGATCGAAGCCTTCGTAGCGGCCGCAGAGAAAGACGACGTGCTGTTTGTCGCGCAACTCGAGGGCGACTTGCTGATCAAAGCGACGCCCTTGCGGAGTCGTCATCACGACATGTGGAGCGGCGGGCTTTAGCCCGCCGGAGTCGGCATTCGGCGGGCTGGAGCCCGCCGCTCCACGGATCTCCTCCACGCAACGCAGCACCGGCTCGGCGAGCATCACCATGCCCGGCCCGCCGCCATACGCCTCGTCGTCGGTGGAGCGATGTTTGTCGGACGTGTGGTCGCGCAGGTCGTGGACGCGCACGTCGAGCAGGCCCTGCTTCACGCCGCGCGCAATCACGCCTTCGCCGAGGAGCGGCGCGAACATGTTCGGGAAGATCGTGACGAAATCAATCCGCATCGAGGTCTTCCAATCCCTCGGGCAGCGCAACGACCATGCGCTTTTCGGCGAGATTGATCTCCGTGCAGAGGTCCGCCGCGAACGGCAGCTCGAACTCTTTCCCGTCCGCGCGTTTCACGACGAGCAGGAGGCCGCCGCCGCCTTCGATCAGGTCCGTCACCACGCCGCGCGAGTGGCCGTTCGCGTCGAACAGCGTGAGGCCGACGAGATCGTGGAGAAAGTACTCGTCGTCATCCAGTTCGCGCGCATCCTCTTCCGGAATCTCGATCGTCCAGCCCTGCAGCGTCTGCACGTCTTCGGGCGAGTCGATGCCGGAGAACTTCACCAGCGCGCGTCCCTGATGCACGCGCGCCGTCTCGACCTGCACCTCGCGCGTTTTGCTCTCATCCGGCGAGACGAGCGTGACGTCGTCGAGCTCCGTGAAGCGATCGGCGGAATCGGTCCACGGCTCGACGCTCGCCTCGCCGCGAACGCCGTGCGATTTGCGGATGATGCCGACCGCAATGCGACCGGACACGGCTAATCCACGATATCGAGCGAGTATCGCCGCCGCGATTTCTGCGCGGCGGCGTTGAGGAGGGTGCGGATCGCGCGGGCCGTGCGTCCCTGGCGGCCGATAACCTTGCCGAGATCCTCCGGCGCGACCTCGAGCTCGATCGTGGTCTGCTCGCCGCGCTCGTAGGTGCGCGTGTTCACCTCGTCGGGATGATCGACGAGGGACTTGGCGACGAACTCGACCAGCTCTCTCACGGCGTGATTAGGACGCTTTGTACTTCTTCAGCAGCGACTTGACGGTCGGCGAGAGCTGGGCGCCCTTGCTGACCCAGTAGTCGACGCGCGCTTTGTCGATCTTCACGTCGGCGGGGTTCTTCTTCGGGTCATAGTGCCCGATCTGCTCGACCGTCGCGGCGGCCGGCGTCTTCAGCGAATCCGACACCACGATGCGATAGAACGGCGCGTGTGTGGCTCCGCCGCGGCGCAAACGAATCTTCAACATGTGCTCTGTAACTCCTTGAAATGGTTGCTGCGACGGGCCGAACACCTCACCTAATGCAAGAATTCCGGCGGCAGCCCTTTCATCATCTTACCGAATCTGCGCGCTCCCATCCCCTTCGAGAACGTCCGCATCATCTTCTTCATCTGCAGATACTGCTTGAGCAGGCGGTTGATTTCCTGCACGCTCGTCCCCGAGCCCTTGGCGATGCGCTTCTTCCGCGAGCCGTTGATGAGCTGCGGAAACTCGCGCTCCTTCTTCGTCATCGAGTCGAGGATGGCCTGCATCCGGTGAATGGCCTTCTCGTCGATGTCCTCTTCGTTGATCTTGCCCGCGCCGGGGATCATCGACACGAGCGACGACAGCGGACCCATCTTCTTGACCTGCTGCAATTGCGAGCGGAGGTCTTCGAGCGTGAACTTGTCCTTCGCCACGCGCTCGGCCAGCCGCGCCGCTTCTTTCTGATCGATCTCGGTCTCGACCTTCTCGATCAGCGACAGGACGTCGCCCATGCCGAGGATGCGCTGGGCCATGCGCTCGGGATAGAAGACGTCGAGGTCGCCGTACTTTTCGCCGACGCCGACGAACTTGATCGGGCGGTTGACGACCGACTTCACCGACAGCGCGGCACCGCCGCGCGCATCGCCGTCGAGCTTCGTCAGCACGATGCCGGTGACGCCGAGGCGCTCGTCGAATTCTTTCGCGGACTTGACCGCGTCCTGGCCGGTCATCGCGTCGGCGACGAACAGGATCTCGCTCGGCCGCACGTCGTTCTTGATCGTCTGCAGCTCCTGCATCAGCTCGTCGTCGATGTGCAGGCGGCCGGCGGTGTCGAGGATGACGGTGTCATACAGCAGCGTCTTCGCCTCGGCGAGCGCTTTCTGCGCGATGTCGATCGGGTTGCGGTTGTCGCCGATCTCGAAGAACGGCACCTTCACGTTGTTCGCGACGATGCGCAGCTGATCGATGGCTGCAGGCCGATAGACGTCGCACGGCACGAGCAGCGGACGGCGGCCGCGGTTCTTGATGTGCATCGCCAGCTTGCCCGAGGTCGTCGTCTTGCCGGAGCCCTGCAGGCCGACCATCATCAGGACGGCCGGGCTGCCGACGAGCGCGAGGCCGACTTCGTTTCCGCCGAGGAGCGCCTGGAGCTCGTCGCGAACGATCTTCGTGACCTGCTGCGCCGGCGAGAACGCGGTGAGCACTTCCTCGCCGACCGCTTTCTCCTTCACGCGGTTCGTGAATTCCTTGACGACTTTGAAATGCACGTCGGCCTCGAGGAGGGCGACGCGGATCTCCTTCAGCGCGTTGTCGATGTGCCACTCGTTGAGCGACGCCTCGCCGCGCAGGGTCTTGAAGACCCGATCCATCTTGTCTTGCAGGTTGTCGAACATAAGCGTGTTCCTAGAATGTCGCAGCCGCCCCCGCCATTCCTTCCTAGAATCATCCCATGCGGCGGCTGCTCCTCATTCTCCTGCTCGCCTTCCCCGCCGCCGCGCAAATCACCGAGTCGATCGAAGTGCATGTCCTCGAGATCGAGGTCTCGGTGCTCGATCGCGCGGGGAAGCCGGTCGAAGGATTGACTGCTGCCGATTTCGAAGTCCGCGTCAACCGCAAGCCCACCGAAATCTCGAACCTCTACCTCGTCAAACGGGGCGCCATCGTCGACGAAACCCGTGGAGCGGCGGGCTCTCAGCCCGCCGAGGCACCGCCGGCCATCGTCCCCACCCGCCTCGTCCTTTTCGTCGACGACCTGCACTTGCACCAGCGGACGAAGAAACGCGCCGTCGCGTCATTGCGCAACTTCGTCGAGAAGACGATGGACGACGCGACGACGGCGATGCTCGTGCGCTGGAACGGCTCGCTCAGCGTGGTCGTGCCGGCGACGAAAGACCGCGCGCGGCTCCTCGCCGCAATCGACGGCATGGCCACGGAGCCGGGCCTGATGCGCAACGTCGATTCGCAGCGGCGGCTCCTCGGCCAGCTCGCCGCGTCGATGGATCCCGACATCGTGCGGCAGCACTATCTCGCCTACTGCGAGAGCCAGGCGCGCGACACGCGGCAGACGATCGACGCGTTGCGCGAAGTCACGCGTGCGGCCTCGGGGCTCGAAGGCCGCAAGATCCTGCTGCACGTCTCCGAGGGGCTGCCGATGTTCGCCGGGTGGGAAATGCTCGCCAGCATCGAAGGAGGTAAGGGACAGATTCCGCTCGAGGTGATGAAGTTCAACCTCGACGGGCAGTATCGCGCGCTCGTGAAGTTCGCCCAGCAGTCGTCGGTCGTCTTCTGCCCCTTCGACGCGTCCGGTCCCGAAGGCGCGGCGTACGCGGTCGACATCCCGGAAGGCAATCCGAATCCCGACCTGATCCGCGAGAACGTTCGCGCCACCGCCACGCTCCTCGCGCGCGAGACCGGCGGGCAGCTGATCGCCGACACGAACGAGCTCGATCTCGCGCTCGCGCGCGTCACGGACCAGGTCACGACGTACTACTCCCTCGGCGTCTCCGCGCCCTCGGGCTCGCGCGGCCCGTTCAACATCGCCGTCCGTCTCCGCAACCGGCCGGAGCTGCGCGTCGTCACCGCGCCGCGGCGCAACGTGACGTCGGAGCCGGAGAGGATCGCGAACGGTGTCCGCTCGCGGCTGTACTTCCGCGAGGAGGCGAATCCGCTCGAGGCGCGTTTGCGAGTGAGCGCACCGAAACGCGAAGGAAACCGCTGCGTCGTCCACGTGAGCGCCGACGTCAAAAAGGCGATCAGCCCCGTCACGTTTCATTTCGCGGTGATCGACGATCGCCAGCAGGAGTCGAACGTGCGCACGGTTCAAGCCCCGCTCGTCTCCCTCGGTCTCAGTCCGCGAAAGTACGTTTTTTCTGCCGCGATCGTCGAGAACTTGTCCGGCGAAACCAGCTACCTGCAACAAGACATCGACGCCACCGGTTGTAAGGACTGATGGCCGAAGCCGCCCTCAAGCTTCCGGACAACGTTCCGGGCGATTTCTTCGTCGACTCCACCTGCATCGACTGCGATGCCTGCCGCGTCCTCGCGCCAACCGTGTTCAGCGACGCCGGCGATCAGTCATTCGTTTTTCATCAGCCCGAGACCGCGGAGGAACTGCTCGCCGCGCAGAAGGCGCAGATCACGTGTCCGACGTCGTCGATCGGCTCGCGGACCGGTGCACGAGCCGCGATCGACACGCTGCCCGAGCTCATCGACGGCGACGTCTACCGCTGCGGCTACGCCAGCGAGAGCTCGTTCGGCGCGATCAGTTACTTCCTGCGCGACCGCGAGATCCTCATCGACTCGCCGCGCTTCGCGCAGCCGCTCGCCAAGCGCCTCGGCCACGTGCGGCGCATGCTGCTCACGCACCAGGACGACGTCGCCGATCACGCGAAGTTCCACGAGCGCTTCGGCTGCGAGCGCGTCCTCCACCGCGACGACATCAAGCCGCGCACGTCGATGATGGAGCTGCAGCCGTCCGGCAGTGAGGCGATCCTGCTCGAGCCGGAGCTGCTGATGATCCCCACGCCCGGCCACACCCGCGGCCACGCCGTCTTCCTCTATCGCGACACGTACCTCTTCACCGGCGATCACCTCGCCTGGAGCCCGGCGCGCGGCCATCTCTACGCCTTCCGCGGCGCGTGCTGGTACTCGTGGCCGGAACAGATCAGGTCGATGGAGCGCCTGCTCGACTATCGATTCGAGTGGGTCCTGCCGGGACATGGACGGCCGGTTCACCTTCCCGCAGACGAAATGCGGGCATCGCTCGTGAAATGTATCGAGTGGATGAAAACGAAGCGGTGAAAAAATATCTAGACCTCTTCAAGCAAACCTTCAAGGAGTTCGGCGAGGACAAGGCCACGCGGCTCGGCGCGGCGCTGGCGTACTACACGATCTTCTCCATCGCTCCGCTGCTCCTGATCGCGATCGCGGTCGCGGGGTTCGTGTTCGGGGAAGAGGCGGCGCACAAGGAGATCTCCGGACAGCTCGGCGGCCTGCTCGGCAAGGAAGGCGCGAAGGGGATCGAGGAGATGATCAAGAGCGCGGCGAAGCCGAAGACCGGCACGCTGGCGACGATCATCGGCGTCGTCACGCTCTTCTTCGGCGCGTCGGGCGTATTCATGCAGCTCAAGGACGCGCTGAACACGATCTGGAACGTGGAGACGAAAAAAGCGGGCGGCATCATCGGCTTCCTCAAAGACCGCTTCCTCTCCATGGCCATGGTGCTCGGCACCGGATTCCTCCTGCTCGTCAGTCTCATTTTCGACGCCGCCATCTCGGCGATGGGCGGCTATCTCGACCGCGTCTTCCCCGGCGGCGAAGCGGTGCTGCAGATCGTGCAGCTCCTCATCTCCTTCGTCCTCGTCGTCATCCTGTTCGCCGCGATCTTCCGCTTCCTGCCGGACATGCGTCCCCGCGCGCGGTGGCGCGACGTCTGGCTCGGCGCGGTCTTCACGGCGGTCCTGTTCGTCCTCGGCAAGTTCGGCCTCTCGATCTACCTCGGCAAAGCCGCGATCGGCTCGAGCTACGGCGCCGCGGGCTCGCTCGTGATTCTCCTGGTGTGGGTCTACTGGTCCGCGCAGATCCTGTTCTTCGGCGCGGAGCTCACCCAGGTCTACGCGCGCACGCACGGCAGCAAGGCCGGCGACACGTCGAAGCAGGAAGCGCGCGCGCAGGCCGAGCGCCCCGAAGACCGGCCGAAAGAGGCGAAGCCGACGACGGCCGTGCCCGTGCCGGTGTACGCGAAGCAGAAAAGCGGCGGCGGATTGGTGAAAGTCGCCGCCGGCGGAGTGGCCGGACTGCTCTTCGGCGCGATCATCGGCGGCATCAGCGCACTCGTGGTCGTGCTGAAGAGCGCGAAGAAGATTCTGCTCCCATTCCGCTGATCTAGAATCAACTCACGTTGAGTCGCGTCAAGGCCGTCCTAGCCTTTGTCCTGCTGGTCCTGTTCGTCCTGGCCATCCGCACGCTCCCGCTGGCGCAGTGGTTCGAGTCGTTCAAAGCATGGGTGCAGGGCGCGGGCGCGATCGGCTACGTCGTCTACGCGCTCGTCTACGTCGTCTGCTGCGTGCTCGTCGTTCCCGCGCTCGCGCTGACGCTCGGCGCCGGCGCGATCTTCGGCTTCGTGGCCGGCTCGATCGTCGTCATCATCGGCGCGACCCTCGGCGCGACGGCGGCGTTCCTCCTCGCGCGCGGCGTGCTCCGTCACCGCGTCGAGCGAATCACATCCAATCATGTGAAGTTCCGCGCGCTCGACCGCGCCATCACGCGCGAGGGAACGAAGATCATGTGGCTCGTGCGACTCTCGGGATTCCCGCCGTTCACCTGGGTCAACTACGCGTTCGGCCTGACCGGCGTGTCCCTGCGGCAGTACGTCCTCACCACGTTCTTCGGCATCATCCCCGGCACGCTCGCCTTCACCTGGGCCGGCGCCGCCGGCGCCGCGGCTCTGACCGGCACCGGCAACCGGATTCTGCTGATCGTCACGGCCGCGGGCGCCATCCTCGTGAGCGTGTTCATTGCACGCATCGCATTGCAGGCGATTCGACGCGCGGGCGTCGAGGATTAGACATATTCTTCGCCACGGAGGCATTCGCATGAGCAGCAATCCCCTCGCCGAGCTCGCAAAAACCGGCCAGAGCGTCTGGTACGACCAGATGGAGCGAAAGCTCATCACCACCGGAAAACTTCAGCAGATGATCGATGACGACGACCTGCGCGGGATGACGTCGAACCCGACCATCTTCGAGAAAGCGATCGGCGGCAGCGACGACTACGACGGGCAGCTGCGCATGCTCGCGTCGCAGAACAAATCGCGCGACGAGATCTACGACGAGCTGGTGATCGACGACATCGGCAAGGCCGCCGACATCTTCCGGCCGGTCTACGACAAAACGCACGGCGACGACGGCTTCGTGAGCCCCGAAGTCTCGCCGCTGCTCGCGCGCGACACCGCCGGCACGGTGGCCGAGGCCAAGAGACTCTTCGCCAGACTCGGACGCCCGAACGTGATGATCAAGATTCCGGCGACGAGCGAAGGCATCCCCGCGATCGAAGAATCGATCGCCGCCGGCATCAACATCAACGTCACGCTGATCTTCTCGAACGACGTCTACGCGCAGGTCATCGAAGCGTACCTGCGCGGGCTCGAGCGCCGCGTCGCGAACGGCGAGCCGGTCGGCGACATCGCCTCCGTGGCGAGCTTTTTCGTCAGCCGCATCGACACGCTGGCCGACAAGGAAGCGCCCGAGTCGCTGCAGGGAAAAGTCGCGATCGCCAACGCGAAGCTGGCCTATCAGCTCTTCAAGCAAATCTTCAGCAGCCCCCGCTTTCTCAAGCTGCGCGACCAGGGCGCGCGCGTGCAGCGGCCACTGTGGGCGTCGACCGGCACGAAGAATCCGAAGTACAGCGACGTGCTGTACATCGAGTCGCTGATCGGCCCCGACACCGTCAACACGATTCCGCCTGCGACCTACGAGGCGTTCAAAGACCACGGCCGCGTGATCATGACGCTGGAGCAAGGCGTCGCCGACGCGCAGCGCGTGCTCGACGAGTTCGGCGCGGACAAGCTGGCGAAGATCACGGAGAAGCTGACGGCCGACGGCGTGAAGTCGTTCGACGAAAGCTTCAACCAGCTGATGGGCACGATCGAAGCGCGCCGCGATGCGGCGCTGCGCGGCCTCCCGGAGCGCATCACGCTGCACAATGTGAACGCCGACGAGGCGATCCAGCGCGCGGAGAAAGAGAAGTTCGTCTCGCGGATCTGGGCGAAGGACAAGACGCTTTTCAACTCGAAGGATGAGCTGCCGCTCGGCTGGCTCACCGCGCCCGAAGACGTGCAGATGCCGCTTCCGGGACTGATCAAGTTCGCCGAGTCGCTGAAGGGCGAGTTCACGCACGCGGTCGTCCTCGGCATGGGCGGCTCGAGCCTCTGCTCCGAGGTCACGCGGCGCGTGTTTGGAAAACGCGAGGGATACCCGGAGCTGCTCGTGCTCGACTCGACGGTGCCCGAGGCCGTGTCGCTGCTGGAAGAAAAACTCGACCTCGCGCGAACGCTGTTCATCGTGGCCTCGAAATCCGGCACCACCACGGAGCCGGTGATGTTCCACCGCTACTTCTATGACCGCGTGCGCTCGGTCCAGGGCGATCGCGCCGGACGGAACTTCATCGCCATCACCGACGCCGGCACGAAGATGGTCGCCGACGCGAAGCGCGACGGCTTCCGCGAGATCTTCATCAACATGCCGGACATCGGCGGGCGCTACTCCGCGCTCTCCCTCTTCGGCATCGTCCCCGCCGCCATCGCCGGCTACGACGTCACCACGCTCGTCGAGCGCGCCGTGCACGCGGCGCACATCGCGTCCTCTCCGGCGGTCCGCAAGAACCCCGCGGCGCTCCTCGGCTGCGCGATCGGCGGCGCCGCGCTCGCCGGACGCGACAAGCTCACGCTGATCACGCCGCGCCCGCTTGACACGCTCGGCCTCTGGGTCGAGCAGCTCATCGCCGAGAGCACCGGCAAGGAAGGCAAAGGCATCGTGCCGGTGGCGATCGAGCCGGAGCTGCCGGCCGACGCGTACGCGAACGACCGCCTCTTCGTCGCCGTCCGCCTGCGCGGCAGCGACATCACCGCACGCCTGCGCGAGCTCACCGCGGCCGGACATCCGGTCATCGACTTCGTGCTCGAAGATCCGCTCGACCTCGGCGAGTGTTTCTACGTCTGGGAATTCGCCACCGCCGTCGCCGGCGCGCTCCTCGGCATCAACGCGTTCGATCAGCCAAATGTAGAAAGCGCGAAAAAGATCACGCGCGAGCTGCTTGCCGGCACGATGCAGGTCAACGGCTCGCAGATCAGCATCGACGACGGCGACGCGATTCGCCAACTGCTCGCGCAGGTGAAGCCTGGCGACTACGTCGCGCTGCAGAACTACTTCGCGGAGACGCCGAAACGCGATGAGCTGCTCGCGCAGGTCCGCGAAACGATCGCGCGCGAATTGCGCGTCGCGACGACGAGCGGCTACGGTCCGCGGTTCCTGCACTCGACCGGACAGCTGCACAAAGGCGGCAAGAACAACGGCGTCTTCCTGCAGCTCACCGGCGGCCCGGGCGACGACGTGCCGATTCCGGGCGACGAAGGTCTGACCTTCGGAAAGCTCGTGCGCGCGCAAGCCGAAGGCGACTATCAGGCGCTCGTGGACGAGAAGCGCCGGCTGCAGAGCATTGACCTCGGCAGCAGCATCGACGGCGGCTTGCAAACGCTGCTCGAGCACGCCGCGGCGAAGGTGAAAGCATGAACGAGGCGCAGTTCGGGATGATCGGCCTCGGCGTGATGGGGTCGAATCTCGCGATGAACGTCGAAGACCACGGCTTTACCGTCGCGGTCTGGAATCGCGAGCCCGAGCGCGTCAAGCAGTTCATGGCCGAGAACAGCGGGAAGAAGTTCATCGGGACCGTCGAGCTGGTGGATTTCGTCCGCGCGCTCGAGCGCCCGCGGCGGATCATGATGCTGATCAAGGCCGGCGCGCCGGTCGACGAAATGCTCGACAAGCTCGTGCCGCTGCTCGACGAAGGCGACGTCGTCATCGACGGCGGCAACTCCTGGTTCAAAGACACGCAGGCCCGCACCGCGCGGCTCGCGAACACGAAGCTGCACTTCGTCGGCTCCGGCGTCTCGGGCGGCGAAGAAGGCGCGCGCTACGGCCCGTCGCTGATGCAGGGCGGCACGCGGGAATCGTGGGAAAGCATCCGCACGATCTTCGAAGCCATCGCCGCGACGAGCGACTCCGGCGCCTGCGTCACGTACTGCGGCCCCGACGGCGCCGGCCATTACGTGAAGATGGTCCACAACGGGATCGAGTACGGCGACATGCAGCTCATCGCCGAGGCGTACGACCTGCTGCGGCGAGGCCTCGGATGTTCCGCCGATGAACTTGCGGAGATCTTCGAGAAATGGAACGAAGGCCCGCTGCAGTCGTTCCTCATCGAGATCACGGCGAAGATCTTCCGCAAACGCGATTCGGAGAGCGACGCGCCGCTCGTCGACAAGATCCTCGACAAGGCGGGACAGAAAGGCACCGGCAAGTGGACGGCGCAGGTGGCGCTCGATCTCGCCGTTCCGATTCCGACGATCGCGGCGGCGATCGATGCGCGCGTGCTTTCGAGCAGGAAAGACGAGCGGGTGAAGGCGTCGCAAGTTCTCGGCGGGCTGAAGCCCGCCGCTCCACGGGATCGCGAGCAATTCATTCGCGACGTGCATGACGCGCTTTACGCGGCGAAGATCTGCTCCTACGCCCAGGGCATGGCCCTGATCCAGGCCGGCAGCCGCGAGTGGAAGTGGGACATCGACATGCGCGAGGTCGCGCGCATCTGGAAGGCCGGCTGCATCATCCGCGCGAAGTTCCTCGACTCGATCATGCGCGCGTACGAGCGCGACCGTGCGTTGCCGAATCTCCTGCTCGACGAGGCATTCCACCCATCCCAGGAAGCGTGGCGCCGCTGCGTCGCCTACGCGCAATCGAACGGCATCCCCACGCCCGCGTTTTCCGCGTCGCTCGCCTACTACGACAGCTACCGCACCGCGAGCCTCCCGCAGAATCTGACGCAGGCCCAGCGCGACTTCTTCGGCGCGCACACGTATCAGCGCAACGACAAGGGTCCCGACGCGCCGTTCATTCACACGGACTGGGAGTAGGGCTCGACGTCGCGCCCGCAGTGCTTGCAGACGCGAGCCTTCTTCAGAATCAGCTCCGCGCAGTAAGGGCACTCGCGTTCTTCGCGGCCGCCGGGGGCAGGAGCAGCGGCGGCCGCCACCTGCTTCTTCTTCATCGCGTTCATCGTGGCCTGGGCCATCAGGCGGAGGCGCGCGTCGTGGGCGGCGCGCTGCTGGGCGGCGCGCTTCATCAAGAGGCGGACGGACAGGACAACTCCGACCGCGAGGACGATGACAAGGAGGGTGATGGCCAGCCGCACGGCCGAATGTTACCGCCGCTGCGTGAGCCGGCGCTCGAACTCCTCGCGATGGGCGCGGCTGAGGCGCAGCTGCTTGCCGTTCTGCAGCATGAGCATGCAGTCGCCGCGAAACAGGCGGTGAATCTCCTTCACCCGCTCGAGGTTCACGATCGCCCCGCGATGCACGCGCACGAATTTCTCCGGATCGAGCTGCTTCTCCAGCGCGCTCATGCTCTCGCGCAGCAAGTGCGAGCCGCTGGCCGTATGCAGCGACACGTAATAGTCGGCAGCCTCGATCCAGTCGATGTCCTCGGCCTTGATGAGCAGGATGCGCTCGCGCGCGCGGACGAGAAACCGGCGCACCCACGCGGCGCCGGACTTCGTGCGCACACGCTCCTTCGCGCGCTGCAGGGCGTCGAAGAAACGGGCGTTGTCGAACGGCTTGAGCAGATAGTCGAGCGCGTTCACCTCGAACGCGCGCAACGCGTATTGGTCGTACGCGGTGACGAAGACGACGGCCGGGACGCGGTGGAAGCCGATGCGATCGAGGACGTCGAAGCCGCTGACTTCCGGCATCTGAATGTCGAGAAAGAGGATGTCCGGCGAGGTCCGCTCGATCGTTTCGACGGCATCGACGCCGCTGCACTCGGCCGCGACCTCGACGTCCTGATCGCGGCGCAGCAGCATGCGGATCGTCTCGCGCGCCAGCGGCTCGTCGTCGACGATCACGGCTTTCACGTCGCGGGACTCCACGGAATGGCGATCGTCGCCAGCACGCCGCCGCCGCGATTCTCTTCGATCGCGAACTGATACCGCTCGGCGTACAACTGCCGCAGCCGTTCCTCGGTGTTGGTGAGGCCGATTCCACGCTGCGCGTCCGTGCGCAGCGTGCCGCTGTTGAACATCTCGATGTGCAGCAATTCGTTCGCGCGATACGCGCGGACGGTGATGCTGGCCGGCCCCGCGGAGAGCGCGACGCCGTGGCGGATGGCGTTCTCGGCGAGCGGCTGGAGGATGAGCGCCGGCACCGCGGCGCGGGCGGCGTTCTGTTCGATCTCGATGCTCACGTCCAGCCGGTCGGCGAAGCGGACCCGCTGAATGGCCAGGTAGCGGCTCAGAATCGCCGCTTCTTTCTCCAGCGGCACCGTTTGCGCGCCGCTGTGATCGAGCGTGTAGCGCAGCAGCTCCGAGAGTCCGGCGATCATCTCCACGGCCTGGTCGTTCCGCTCCGCGCGCACGAGCGAGCTGACGGCGTGCAGGGTGTTGAAGAGAAAGTGCGGCTGGATCTGCAGCTCGAGCGCATGCAGGTGCGCGGCGGTCAGCGATTCCTCGAGCCGGCCGGCGCGCGTGTAAAACTCGATCGACTGCACCGCCAGCAGAACCGCGACGTAGATCAGCACCTCGAGCGGAAACCGCGCCATGGCCGCGGCGCGGACGTTGATCATGTCGGTCATGGCATCGAACGGACGGATCGCCGGCGTCAGGACCGCCCACAGCACGCTGTGCGCCGTCCCCGCGGCCACGGCGGCGCAGCCGTGCAGCGCAAGGTTGCGCACGCGCAGCGGAACGATTGGGAAACGCCGCGTGAACGCGAGCACCAGCGGCGTCAGCAGCGCCCAGCCCCACCAGACAAAGAGGTGATAGACGGCGATGCGCAGCGGCGAATGGCCGTGCGTGAGCATCGACAGCCACGTGTGCGTGCCGAGGAACAGGGCCACGCCGGTCCAGAAAGCGGCGACGAAGGCCGTAGATCTCGACATGCGCGTCAGAGTGGCGGAATGTGCGCCCGGGATTCAAGCGGCGTGCAGCGAGTGGTCCCGTAACTGCGGCGAACCGGTGGAGGACAGGCACTCTTGCCTGTCCGAACAGGCAGGAGTGCCTGTCCTCCACTCACAACTGCGGTTTGAACCACGCCGCCACCGTTTCCTTCAATTTGTCCCACACGGGGCGCGCGTGCCAGCGGCGGTGCACGATCTCCTCGCTGCGCGCGAGGTCTTCGAAGAACATCTTCTCCATCTGCGAGGCGATGCCTTCGTCGTAGACGTTGACGTTGACTTCGTCGTTGAGGCGGAACGAGCGGTCGTCGAAGTTCGAGGAGCCGATCGTGGTCCAGATCCCGTCGACCACCATCGTCTTCGCGTGCATCATCGTCGGCTGGTATTCGAAGATGCGGATGCCGCGGCGCAGCATCCCCTCGTACTGCCACCGCCCCGCGTGCCGCACGATCGGCACGTCGGTGAACTCGCCCGGCACGATCACGCGCACGTCCACGCCGCGGCGCACCGCGCCTTCGAGCGCGCGGATCGTGTCGCGGTCGGGAACGAAGTAGGCGTTCGAGATGTAGATCGACTGGCGCGCGCTGACGATCGAGACGATGTAGAGCAGCTTCACCGCCGACGATCCTTCCGACGGCGACGACTTGAGCACCTGTGCGCAATGCGCGCCGCGCGGCGGGAGCTGCGGGAAGTAATCGAGGCCGGTCAGCAGCTCGCCGCGGCTCTTGACCCAGTTGTCCATGAACGCGAACTGCATCTGCGTCACGACCGGCCCTTCGACGCGCGCGACCGTCTCGCGCCAGTGATTGCGCGAGTCGGCGTCGCCCAGCCAGTCGTCGGCGATGCCGAGGCCGCCGGAGAATCCGACTTCGCCGTCGACGATGAGCAGCTTGCGATGCGTGCGGTGGTTGACGCGCGAGAGCGTGTACCAGCGGATCGGGTGATACCACTCGACGTTGATGCCGTTGCGCTGCATGAACTGCACGAGGTCGCGCGACATCGGCGCGGAGCCGACGGAGTCGAGGACGACGTTGACCGTCACTCCCGCGCGGGCCCGCTCGGCCAGCGCCTCGGCGAACATCCGCCCGATCTCGCCGTCCCAGTAAATGTAGAACTCGAGGTTGATCGTTTTCTTCGCCGCGCGGATCGCAGCGAGCATCGGCGGAAAAAAGCAGTCCCCGTTCTTCAGGATCTCGACCCGGTTGCCTTCGATCAGCGGCATGCCGGTGAGCGCGTACATCGTCTGCAGGAAGGCCGTGTCGCGCACCGCGAACTGGTGGCGCATGTGGTAGCGCATCGGGATGCGCCGCCGCACCATCGGCAGCGGCGCGCGCGCCGGATGCCGCGGCTTGCGCTTAAAAAACATTGCGCTGCCCCGCGAGCCACAGCACGAGCGCGACGACGCACGCGAAGATCACGCTGGCCATGAAAATCACGAACAGCACGATCGCGGTGATGGCGACGGCGATCCCGGCTGTCGATCGCGGCGGACGCCGGCGGTCGCGATGCTTCTCGAGCAGCCGCATGTTCTTGACGTTCTCTTCGTAGAGAAAGTCGAGCGCGTCGCCCGCGACCGGAACCGCGCCGAGGAGGAGGTCGAGGACGACGTTCCAGACCATGCGCACGATGACGCGCGCCGGCACGCGATGGCGCAGTGCACCGGCGATGATCCACGTCGACAGCACGCCGCCGATGACGTCGCCGATGCCGGGGATCAATCCGAGGAGCGCATCGAGGCCGATGTG